>CAADGT010000160.1 GCA_900696595.1 uncultured Chloroflexota bacterium | reverse complement strand
TGCAACCCGCGCTCGCCTCCATTCCTGAAAGACTGCGCCAAGCCGCATCCACTCTCGGCGCATCGCCCCTGCGCGTCTGGCAAATGATAGACTTCCCCATCCTCTCGCGCGCCACACTCAGCGCCGCCACCTTCGCCTTCACCGTCTCGCTCGGCGAATTCGGCGCGACCCTGCTCATCACCCGCCCCGAATATCCCACCATCCCCATCGCCATCTCGCGCTTCCTCGCCCAGCCGGGCGGTCTTAACTACGGTCAAGCCATGGCGATGGCAACCGTTCTCATGGCGCTGACCACGCTCAGCATTTTGCTCATCGAAAAATTGCGTTTCAACAACGCCGGAGAACTCTAATGCTCGAACTTCGGGACGTCGTCAAATCCTACGAAGGCAAGCCGTTACTCAATGACATTTCCTTCACCGTATCACAAGGCGAAACGATTTGTCTGCTCGGCGCATCGGGCAGCGGCAAAAGCACAATTTTGAGGATGATCGCCGGGTTGGATGTTCCCGACCGTGGAGCGATTCTGCTAAACAGCCTTGACCTCGCCCAGACTCCGCCTCACCTCCGCGACTTTGGCTTGGTCTTCCAGGACTATGGGCTTTTTCCTCACCTGAACGTTTTTGACAACATCGCCTTCGGTTTGAAAATGCGCAACATCCCTGCGGATGAAATCAAACAGCGTGTCTCTGCCTTGCTGAAGCAATTCGACCTCTCCGGCTTTGACTCTCGCCGAGTGACCGACCTCTCCGGCGGCGAACAACAGCGCGTCGCCCTTGCCCGCGCCCTTGCGCCCAGCCCGCGCCTGCTGATGTTCGATGAACCGCTCGGCGCATTGGACAGGGCGTTGAAAGAAGACCTGCTGGGCGAACTCCGCGCCATTTTGCGTCAAACGAAAATCCCCGCCATCTATGTCACCCACGACCAGGAGGAAGCCTTCGCCGTTGCGGATCGCATTTTGGTTTTGCATGAAGGGACAATCGTCCGCGACGCGACTCCGCCCGAGATTTGGCGCGCGCCGCAATCTGCGGCGGTGGCGAAATTGCTTGGTATTGGAAATGTCATTGATGGGGAAGTTGTGGCTGAAAATAAAGTCAAAACAATTTTTGGCGTGTTTGCGCTTGATTGTAAAAAGCAAGTTGGAGATAAAACTCAATTACTAGTACAACAGCCCCCCTCTCCTTTGGAAGAGCGGCGGGGGGACGAGTCCATAGAGCAGATTCAACTTACAGTGGAGGATATTCTCTTTAAGCAGAATCAGTTTCAGGTCAAGGGCAGAGGCGGGCTTGTCATCCACATGAAAGACTCGCCCCGCGTTGGAGATATCGTCACGGTATGGGTTCGGGTAAAATGCCTGTTGTGAAAATCTTAAAAAAGAATCCGGCGGGCGGGACGATCTGGCAATATGAAGGCGCGGAATTGCGCCGGGATGAAAATTCGATCACGGTCGAGGCGCCCTTTAACCGCGACGACATGCCTTTTCAGGGAATCGTTTTGAAGCGCAACGACCGCTTTGTGGAAACGTTCTACGCCGACAAGTGGTTCAATATTTTTGAGATTTATGATCGGGACGACGGCGCATTGAAGGGTTGGTATTGCAACATTGCCATGCCCGCCCTCATCGAAGACGGTTTGATTTCTTATGTTGATCTCGCGCTGGATTTATGGGTTTCCGCCGACGGCAGGCGGACGGTTTTGGACGAAGACGAGTTTGAGGGACTGGGGTTGGACGACGAGATGAAGCAAAAAGCGCGGGCGGGACTGCGCGAACTGGAGCGGTATTTTGAATCAAAAAATCCCCCGCCATGAGCGGGGGATTTTTTTAATTGCGCCTAATAATTGGTCCAGATGTAATAGCCAAGTCCGGAGCCGATGATGCAACAACAGCACAGTACAATCACGGCGACAACAGCGATGATGGTGTTGCGGTTATTGGACGGCGCGGGGGAATCGGACGGGGTAACGGGCATTTCAGACATGATCTCTCTCCTTGTTTGGAATTGAAAAAAACACTCTGCCGCATTATAAACGAAGTCAGGCGGGCTGGGACTTTTGTCTTCTGCCCATCCACCACCATAGGATGAGCGAAAGCAGGACCACGAGCAGGATTCCGGCGATGAGCGGGATGACGATGGCGAGGATGGAGGTGAAGGCCGCCAGCAGGTCTTCGGCGATGGAAACGGGGATGTTTCCCGCGCCGCCGGTTGTGGCGGTGACGGCGGGACGCACGGCCGCCGCTTTGACGGTGTGAACGCTCCCGGCAACCAGTAAGCCGCACGCCAGGGCTAAAACAGGATGCACGTCCGTGATGACGTTGGCGCTGGCGGCGAAGGCGATGGCTCCCGCCACAGGGCGGACGATGGTCTGGATCAGGTCGTTGAGGTGGTTGACGGCCGGGACTTTATCCGCGACCATTTCGATGATGACCAGCACGCCGAGCAGGATGAGAATCCATGTGTTGGCGAGCAGGTCAAACGGGGCGGCGAGGTTGAGGGTGGCGGGGAAGTAGTGCGCAATGACGCCGACGACCAGAAGCGGGATGTAGGCGTTGAGTCCCGCGCTGGCGGAAAGCCCGAAGGCGGTGAAAATTCCGAGTAACAGTTCCATTTTTTTCTCCTTTGAGTTCGTATGTCATTGCGAGGAGGCGTTCGTTGCCGACGAAGCAATCTGGTTGTACTGGCGAGGTTGCTTCGTCGTTTCACTCTTCGCAACGACATGATTAACCCGACAAACCGGGGAAGCCGCTCCATGTGCCGGTGAAACTTAATCGGGCGAGGTCAATGCCCAGGATGAGGAGCAAGGCCAAAGTCAAGCCGGAGGCGAAAGCCAGCCATAACTGGCGCGGATGTTCGAAGGTGTTGTCCTGCTTCATGAGAATGATCCATAACAGGCTGAAGACGAGGACCAGCAGGGAGAGCGTTCCGAGCGCGCTGATGTAGGCGATGGGATACAGAATGAGCGGGCTGTCGGTCAGGATGAGCAGGTTGAGGAAGAGGATGCCCGCTGTGAGAATGCCGAATTTTTTCCAGTCGAGGGCGGGGCGGTCGTCAAGTTCCTTCCACAAGGTTTGGTTGATGACGGGGTACAACATGGCGGCGAGCGCGATGCCCATGCCGCTTCCGGTGAAGAGGCGCAGGATGTGATTGGGGGTGTATAAGTTTGGAAATTGCGCCAGCGGACCGGTTCCGCCGCCGGTTTGTTTGAGCAGGTAAAGGTAGGAGTTTGAGCCGTCCACCCCGAAGGCGACGAAGAAGGCGAAGAGAACCGCCAAAATCCCGCGCGAGGGGAGTTTGCTTTTTCTACCGCTGACGAAGGCTTGAAAGGCCAGCGCCAGCCCGGCGGTATAAAACTCGCCTGTGCAGCGGACGCACAGCGGCAGTTGGCGGTCGTTGATTTGCAGGGAGCGCGCGTCTATGCGGTGGCAGACGGCATAGCCGATGGCGTCCATTTTTCCGAGCGCGCCTGCGGGGGCGATGACGAACCAGGCGATGACTGCGGCTAGCGCGGCGAGGGGGGTGAACCAGCGCGCGAAGGATACTAATTTGGAGGTGAAGGCGGCGGTTTGCATTTGCGTCTATTATATGATGATTGTAGAATGTCTGTTATCATCAACTTGAACAGGTATGCACGCAAAGGTTGTCAGCGGCACGCCGTCCCCGGCGGCGTGTTACGAGGGAATCCTGCGCCAGGGACGGCGCAGGGAGCAACCTGCCTGACATGTTTTGCGTGCATACTCGGACAGACGCGCTAAAAGTTTGTGGATGAACTTTCATTTACCGGACTTTCATGAATTGAGGCAGGACGCCTGCGCTGAATTCATCGAAGCCTCAGCCCGCCGATTCCCGCGCGAACCGACAAACTTTGGGCGCTCCCACTCGAACTCAGGAGAAACTTGATGAAACGAATCGGAATCCTTACGGGCGGCGGCGATGCGCCCGGTTTGAACGCGGTCATCCGCGCGGCGGTGCGGACTGCCTCTAACGTGTATGACTGTCAGACGCTGGGAATTCGGGACGGGTACGACGGCTTTCTCGACCCGAAAAACGGCGTCATCCCGTTGGATGTGGACGCGGTGCGCGGCATCCTTGCGCGCGGCGGGACGATCCTCGGGGCGGCCAATCGCGGCAACCCCTATGCGCGCAAGGTGATCCGCGACGGGAAGGAAATTACGATTGACGTTTCGGATGAAATTGTCCGGGGGATTAATGAGCAGGGGCTGGACGCGCTTCTCGTCCTCGGCGGAGATGGGACTCTGCACATTGCGCATGAACTGTCGCTGAAAGGGGTCCCAGTCATCGGCGTGCCGAAGACGATTGATAACGATATCGGCGGCACGGAGATCACCTTTGGGTTCGACACGGCGTTAAATATCGCCACTGAGGCGTTGGATAGATTGCAGACCACGGCCGAGTCGCATCACCGTGCGATGGTCGTCGAGTTGATGGGGCGCGACGCGGGGTTCATTACCTTGAATGCTGGCGTTTCCGGCGGCGCGGATGTGATTCTCATCCCGGAAATCCCTTTCAAATTTGAGAGTGTGATGAAGAAAATTCACGAGCGGGCCGCCAAGGGGCGCAAGTTCAGCCTGCTGGCGGTTTCGGAGGGCGCGAAGCCCGAGGGCGGGGCGCAGGTCTTTTCGCGCCAGGGAGATGAGGTCTATGTGCCGCGGCTGGGCGGAATTGGTCAGAGGGTGGCGGAGTATATTGAAAGACAGGGGTTTGAATCGCGCGTGACCGTTCTGGGGCATGTCCAGCGCGGCGGGACGCCGACCGCCTTCGATCGCTGGCTGGCGACCCGTTATGGCGCGGCGGCTGTCCGTCTCGCGGCGGAGGGCGGATTCGACCGCATGGTGGCGTTGGAGCGGGGTGAGATCACAAGCCTCCCCTTGGAAGAAGCGTTGTCCGTCCCCAAGCGTGTGGATGTCAACGGAGATGCCGTCGTCACCGCCCGTAACATCGGCATTTCGTTCGGGGATGAATAAAAACAAACGAGCCACGCCCGCCCGCATGACTCGTAACCTGTAACTTACAACTTGTAACCTGCAACTCGTAACCTGCCCCTCGCGCTTCTACTTCTCAAACGCAAACTTTCCATTCTTATAAAACAACTCGCCGTCCACAAGGATTTCCGAGTCCGTCCGCATGTCGCAGATCATGTCCCAGTGGATGACGCTTTTGTTCTTCGAACCGGTTTCAGGGTAGCCGTTGCCGAGCGCCATGTGAAACGAACCGCCGATCTTTTCGTCAAATAGAATGTTGCCGGTGAATTTCTGAATGTCGAAGTTCGTGCCGATGGCGAACTCGCCGAGATAACGCGAGCCGCCGTCGCTGTCGAGCGTCTGCAACAGGTAGTTGAGATTTTTTTCGGCGTCGGCTTTGGTCACGCGTCCGTTCGAGAAGGTCAGTTCGGCGCCTTCGACGCTGGCGCCGCCGTAATTGGCGGGATAGGTGAACTTGACCCAGCCGTTGACGGAATCTTCGACGGGTCCGGTGAAAATTTCGCCGTCGGGCATGTTATGTGTGCCGTAGGAATTGATGAATGTTCGTCCCTTGATGGAGAGGCTCAAATCCACGTTCGGACCGCGCAGGACGACTTGATTTTTCCCCTTCATGAAATCCACGGCGGCTTGTTGTTTTTCCTTCACACTTTTCCAAAACGAGATCGGGTCTTCTTCATTAGCATGAACCGCGCCGAAGACAAAATCTTCATACTCCATCAAACTCATCCCGGCATCCTGCGCGTAGGCTTCGGTGGGGTAGAGCGTGGTGCACCATTTGAATTCGCCGGTTGCCCCGCGGCGGAATTGCGCGTCTGTGATCGCGCCGGTCGCCCTGGCGCGGCGCGCGCCTTTCGCCGGGTCAATATTGGTCGCGCCTTTGGTGTTAGTAGCCGAGTGAACCCGGACGCGCCCCTCGAACTGCTCGTATGCCAGTTTGTAAAAAGTCGGCACAAAATCCAACTGCGCGTCGTTGGCATAGGTCAGGTAAAGTTCGTCCTGGCTGAACGGCATCGTTCCGGGCAGCGCCATCATCAAATGCGGATGACCGCCCTTCTCCAAAATCTGAATATATAATTCTTTCAAAAGCGGCTCCGCGGCGGTTGTGCCTTCGAGCAGGATGCGGTCGCCGGGTTTGACGCGGGCGGAATGCTCCGCCAGAATTTTTGCATATCTTGAAACGCGAATATCTGTCAAGGCTGGACTCCTGATAATGGAATGGCGGAATTATATCATCCGCTTCTACGCTTACCCATAGCCCGATTCGTACCGCAAACTTTAGTTGCGCCTGCGCGAGATTCGTACCGCAAACTTTAGTTTGCGCCTGCGCCCGATTCGTGCCGCAAACTTTAGTTTGCGCCTGCGCGAGATGCGGGCAAGCGTCAGACAAATTACATGTGACCTTTAATGATAAAATGTAGCCACAAGGAGAACGAAATGACCGAATACCGGGTCGGCATCCGCGAACTCAAAATGCATTTGTGCGCCCATCTTGAAAAAGCGCAAAAGGACATGCCATCATCATCGCTTCGCGCGGCAAACCGATAGCGCGCCTGACCCCCACCCGCGAAGAACTAATGGATCGCGTCAAAGCGTTACAGGCGGCGGGCTTGATCGCATGGAACGGAAAAAAACCCAGTGACGCCATCCAATGCGAAACCGCGCTCGAAACCGTTCAAAGGGAATGGGATTAATACCACCGCCTTCCGATTACCGGGGAGATTGTCGGCCGCGCGGGATTTCTGACTGGATAATTTAGTTTGCGCGACTACGACGCCATCCACCTCGCCTGCGCCCTGACCTGGGGCGAATTGCCCGGCGCTTCCGTTCCGATGGCGGCCTTCGACTGCGAACTGCGCGACGCCGTCAAAAAAACCGAGGTCGAAGTTTTTCCGGAAACCGGGCGCGAATAAAAATGAAACAACTTCTGCAAAACATCAAAAACGGCAAAACTACAATCGAAGACGTTCCGATCCCGACTCCGCGCGAAGGGCAGGCGCTGGTTAAAGTAGCCGCCAGTCTCGTCTCGGCGGGAACCGAACGCATGGTGGTGGAGTTCGCCGAAAAAAGCTATCTCGGTAAGGCGCGCTCCCGTCCCGATCTTGTCAAACAAACTCTCGACAAAGCCAGGCGCGAAGGCTTCATGCCAACGATCAACGCTGTATTCAATCGTCTCGATCAACCGATGGGGCTTGGCTATTCGTCCGCTGGCGTCATCGTCGCGCTCGGTAAAAACATGCAGGGCTTCAAAGTCGGTCAGCGCGTGGCGTGCGCGGGCGGCGGTTATGCCATGCACGCCGAATACAATGTTGTGCCGCGCAACCTCTTAACCCCGCTCCCCAAAAATGTGGATTTTGAATCCGCCGCATTTACCACGCTCGGCGCCATTGCGCTTCATGGATTTCGCCTGGCGGAACCGCAACTCGGCGAAAATGTCGCCGTCATCGGGCTCGGTCTTTTGGGATTGTTGACGATTCAACTGGCGTCCGCCGCCGGATGCAACGTCCTCGGCATTGACCTCGACCCCAAACGGATTCTGCTCGCTTCTTCTCTTGGACGTTTCAACGCGGCTCAGCGCGGACTGGAAGCGGTCGCCCGTTCCCAAGCCGAATCCGCCGCCTCAGCCTTCACCCAAAATCGCGGCTTCGACTCCATCATCATCTGCGCCGACACACCCTCCAACGACCCCGTCGAACTGGCGGGCGTCATCGCAAGAGATCGCGCCAAAGTTGTCGCCACCGGCGCGGTGGGGTTGAACATCCCCAGAAAAATCTATTACGAAAAGGAACTTTCCTTCATTAACTCGCGCTCCTACGGACCCGGGCGCTACGATGCAAGTTACGAAGAAACCGGCAACGACTATCCCATCGGCTACATCCGCTGGACGGAAGGACGCAACTTCCAAGCCGTGGTGGATTTGATGGCGGGCGGCAGATTGAAGGTTGAAAGTTTAATTTCCCATCGCTTTGATATTGAAGATGGCGTAAAGGCCTATGAGGTGATTACAGGGAAGAAGAAAGAGCCGTTTCTGGGGGTGGTGTTGAAATACCCCGAAGGGAAGATGAAAGAGGAAAGAAAGATTGAATTCCCTTCAATCGTCAGTCGTCAATCAAAAATTGTAAATCTGGGCGTTCTTGGCGCGGGACTTTTTGCCAATTCCATCTTGCTCCCCATCCTCAAAAATAACAAAGACTTTGAATTGGTCGGCATCGCTTCCTCCGGCGGATTGCACGCCCAACATTCCGGAAAAAAATTTGGTTTTCAGTACGCCACATCTTCCGAAGATGAAATCATCAACGACCCGCAGATCAACGCCGTCGCAATTCTGACTCGCCACGACACCCACGCGGATTTGGCGGCGAAGGCGTTGAAGGCGGGCAAGCATGTGTTTGTAGAGAAACCGCTGGCGATAAACAGTAAACAGTTGTCAGTTATCAGTAAACAGTTATCGAAGATTGATCACTGTTTACTGCTCACTGGGTTTAACAGAAGATTTTCCCCTCTTGCCCGGCGGCTCAAATCGTCAATCGCCAATCGTCAATCGTCAATGTACCTGCATTACCGCGTCAACGCCGGGTTCATCCCCCCGAATCACTGGACTCAAGATCCAACCATCGGCGGCGGACGGATCATCGGCGAAGCCTGTCACTTCATTGATGTATTGACATTCCTCGCCGGCGCGCCGCCTGCGCGGGTCAGTGCCGTTGCATTGCCGGATGATGGAAAATATAGCGAGGACAACGTCTCAATGACCTTCACCTTCCCGGACGGTTCCATTGGCGTGGTGGATTATCTGGCGAATGGCGACAAGTCCATGCCGAAGGAGCGTCTCGAAGTCTTTTGTGAAGGCACGGTCGCGGTGTTGGACGATTATGTGTCATTGAGTGTGGTGAAGGACGGAAAGAAGACAGTGGAAAGCGGGGCGCAGGATAAAGGCTGGAGGGAGGAGATGGACGCCTTCGCCGAATCGGTTCGGGCGGGGAAAGAGCCGCCGATTCCGTATGAGCAGATCGTCGCGGTGACCAAATCCACATTTGCGGCGGTCGAGTCGATTCGGAGTCAAAGCGCGATCGAATTGAACAATCGCTGACTGGGCGGACCCAAAAGGGATTTGTCCATTGCAGGTTCCTCGCTGAATCCACTGAAACGATAGAATCACTATAGCAAACTACGAATACGCGCTCCAATCCCCGCAACGTCCTGCTTGGATACGAATCGTCCGATATTATGTTAAGGCATAATCTCTTGGCGCGCGCCTATCGCCGCGCCTTGAAACTCGCGCGCATCTGGCGGAGGCGTTGTGCGCTTCGCAATCGCCCGAAGATATTAGCGGAGCAGGAGCGTCTCCATTCTTTCGTGTCGCGCCGCGATAATCTCCGCCAGGATCGCAAGCGCAATCTCCTCCGGGCTGACGGCCCCCAGCGGCAGGCCGATCGGCGCGCGCAGGCGCTGAAGTTCCTTTTCGGTTGCGCCCATCTCGCGCAGAACATTCAGTCTTTTGTCCACATTTTTCTTCGCGCCCAATACGCCCACATACCGCGCCCGGCTGGACAGCGCAATCTTCAAGGCCGGGTTATCAATCTTCTCATCGTGGCTGAGAACCGCCACGTACGAATTATCGTCCAGACTCATCGTTTCCAGCGCGGCGGCCGGCCAGTCCGTTGTCAACTCGTCCGCGCGCGGAAAACGCTCGCGTGTCGCCAGCGCCTCGCGCGGGTCAATCACAATCGTATAAAAACCGAGCGTTCGGGCCAGTTCCACCAGCGGAATGGCGATGTGGACCGCGCCGATCACGATCAGGTGCGGCGGCGGGAGCAGAACATCCACGAAGACGGACTCCGCCTCGAACTCCCTCGAGCCGGATTCGCCCGCCCGGAGTTGATTCTTCGCCCAAGCCGCAACCTCCGCATCCAGCGCCGCATGGCCCAGACTGCCGACGCGCTCCCCTTCCATTGGAATGAGCGCCTTGTTGCCAACGCCGCTCCCGGCGATGATCGTCGCCACCGCCACCGGGCGGCGCTCCGCAAGGCAGGCCTGCAATGCAGGGTAAATTGCGCGCCATTGCGGAGAGTCCAGAGATTCGACGAACACCTCCAGCGAACTGCCGCAGATCAAGCCGATCTCCCAGGGGCGTTCTTCGTTCACGACCCCGTAACGCAGAAGTTTTGGGACGCCGCTTTTAAGGACAGACTGCGCCTCCTCGTACACCGCGTTCTCGATACAGCCGCCCGTCAGCGAACCGGCGATATCGAGCGAATCGGTTACGGCCATCTTCGAACCCAGCGGGCGCATGGACGTTCCATCCCGCCGGACGTTGGCGGCAATGGCGACGGGCTTTCCCTGCCCGCGCCAGGAATTGATTTCGTGGATCACTTCTTTCATGAATACCTCTCGTAAAACAAGTCTATAGACTTGTTTTACCGTATTGCGCAACCCGCATAGACAACCGCACTTGCGGGGGGCGGGTAAATTACATATAATCGCGCCGTTCCATTTGTAACACGAATCGCATTGTATTATTTTCGGTAAAGGGTTTTCATTGCAGACCCTTTACCTGTTTGAAGTTCGAGAAGCAAGCAAAAAATTCCATCGGAGGAATGCTCAAGGCGAACATCATGCGATCTCTCGAAGACATTCGGATTCTGGATATCACCCGCGCCCTGGCGGGGCCATATTGTACGATGATGCTGGGCGACCTGGGCGCGGACGTGATCAAGGTCGAGCGCCCCGTCAGCGGCGACGAAAGCCGCGGCTGGGGTCCGCCGTTTGTGGGCGAGCCATACGGGCCGTACCCTGGCGAGTCGGCTTACTTTCTGGCTGCCAACCGCAACAAACGCAGCATCACGATCAACATCCAAAGCCCGCAGGGACAGGAGATCATCCGCCAGCTGGCGGGCGCGTGCGATGTGTTGGTGGAAAACTACCGCACCGGGGAGTTGGATAAATTTGGACTGGGATACGCCGACCTGCATCGTCTTCATCCAAAATTGATCTATTGCTCCATCAGCGGTTATGGGCGCACGGGCCCATACGCCGAGCGCCCGGGCTACGATGCCATCCTTCAGGCGGAGGGCGGCATGATGAGCATTACCGGCCCCGCCGAAGGGACTCCCTCGCGCGTCGGCATTCCCATCATTGACATCACATCCGGCATGTTCGCCGCCAGCGCCATTCTTGCGGCTTTGCACGCCCGCCAAAAAACGGGCGAAGGGCAGTTGGTGGATATCTCCCTCTTCGATGCGCACGTCGCACTGTTGGCCAACGCCGCCTCCAATTACCTGGTGGGGGGCGAGCCGCCGCGCCGACTCGGCAATTCGCACCCGAACATTGTCCCCTACGATTCGTTTCCCTCCCGCGACGGCTGGTTCGTCATGGGCGCCGCCAATCAAAAACAATGGGAGACGTTGTGCGACATGCTGGAACGCCCCGACCTGAAAGCCGACCCGCGTTTTGCCAGCAACGGACTGCGCGTTCAAAATCGCGCCGCGGTCGTGGAGGAACTCAACCGCATTTTCGTTCAACGGGATGCAGACGAGTGGCTGGAGAAATTTGCCGCGGCCGGACTGCCTTGCGGGGCGATCAACTCCCTGCCGCAGGTTTTTGCCCATCCGCAGGCGGCGGCTCGGGATTTGATCCTGGAGGCGCAACACGCTTCGGCTGGAACCGTCCGGCTGACTGGTTTCCCTTACAAGTTGTCGGATACTCCGGCCGAAATTCGAAAACCGCCGCCGATGTTGGGGGAACATACCGACGAAATCCTTACGCAACTGCTGGGATATTCACCCGCAGACGCGGCGGAGTTGAAAGAAAGGAAAGCGATATAAACCCCGCCTGCGCCGTTGTACCGCAAACTTCAGTTTGCGTACTGCGCGAGGACAAACTTCAGTTTGCGTACTGCGCGGGGACAAACTGAAGTTTGCGTACTGCGCGGGGACAAACTGAAGTTTGTCGTACTGCGCGGGATGGATGCGAAAGGCGTAGGTTTTGCAGAGCAATACTATATACAAAGGAAGAGAACATGGCTTTTATCAAAACGGAAATTCGACGCGGCGCATACTACGACTCGGTCGTGCTGATGCATTTACAGCGTTCGCTTGCCAGCCAGCCCGGCGTGTTGGACGCGGGCGTGGTGATGGCGGCGGACGCCAACAAGGACGTTCTCGCGCAGAGCGAACTGCTGACGGACGAGATCAAAGCCGCGGGCGCGGACGATCTGGCGATTGTGGTTCGGGGGGAGGATGAGGCGGCGGCGCAAGCCGCGATCCAAAAAGTGGACGAGCTGATCGCCGCGCGGCGCAGTCAAAGCGTGGGCGAAGAGTACCGCTCCAAGACGTTGGAATCGGCGTCAAAACGCGCGCCGGACGCGCAATGGGTTCTCGTTTCTGTACCGGGGCGCTATGCGGCGGGCGTGGCGCGCCAGGCGCTGGATTTGGGAAAGAATGTTTTTCTTTACAGCGATAACGTTCCGCTGGACGATGAAATTTCATTAAAGCAGGAATCGTCCCGTCGGGGGTTGCTCGTCATGGGGCCGGACTGCGGCACGGCCATCGTCAACGGCGTGGGGCTGGGGTTTGCCAACAAGGTTCGGCGCGGGCCGATCGGAGTCGTTGCGGCGGCCGGGACGGGGTTGCAACAGGTCACCTCGCGCATTCATCAGATGGGCGGCGGCATTACGCAGGCGCTCGGCACGGGCGGGCGCGACCTCTCGGAAGCGGTGAATGCGGCCACGGCGCGGCAGGCGTTGGATCTGCTAAACCGCGATCCTGAAACCAAAGTCATTGTTTTGCTTTCCAAACCGCCCGCCGCCCGCGTGGCGGATGAGTTGGTCGCCGCCGCGCGGCTTGTGTCCAAGCCGGTGGTGGTGAATTTCATCGGTCATGCAACCGCCATGCGCCGCGTGGATAACGTCACATTTGCCGCGACAATCGAGGAGACGGCGGAAATTGCCGTGCGGCTGGCGGCAAACTGGAAGGACGAAACGGATGATTTAAATCCCGGGCGTTTTGCCCCCGGCCAGCGCTATTTGCGCGGACTGTTTTCCGGCGGCACGCTGGCGTATGAAGCGCAACTGGTTTTGCGGGAGTACCTTCCGGCTGTGTACTCCAATGCGCCGCTTTCAAAAGACCTGCGGCTGAAAGATTCGCTCGCCAGCCGCGAACACACGCTGATTGACCTGGGCGAGGATGAGTTTACCGTCGGGCGCCTGCACCCGATGATGGATAACGCTTTGCGCGTCCGCCGCCTGGAAAAGGAAGCGGCCGATCCGCAGACGGCGATCATTCTGCTGGACGTGGTCCTGGGCTTTGGGGCGCACCCCAACCCGGCCGGAGAACTCGCGCCCGCCATTGCAGAGGCGCGCAAGAACGCCCAAGCGGGCGGGCGTTTTCTTGAGGTGGTGGCTGTCGTTACCGGAACAGACGAAGACCCGCAGGATATGAATGCGCAGATTCAACTTTTAAAAGAAGCGGGCGCGATTGTTGAGACCAGCAACGACGCGGCCGCGCGGCGCGTGGGCAGGCTGGCGCGCGCGCTGGAAGGGGCGCAGTCCGCCGCGGAGTCGCCGGTTGCGCCGGTCAGTTTGTCGGCGATCCACGAGCGCATGTCGGCGCTCAACGTCGGGCTTGAATCGTTTACGGAAAGCCTCGCGGCTCAATCTGCCGCTGTTGTGCATGTGGATTGGAAACCCGCCGCAGGCGGCGACGAGAAGATGATGTCTCTTCTGGCGCGGATGAAGAAGAAGGCATGACAAGGAGTTTAAGATGAAGGAATTCATTGCGGCGTGCGCGCAGATTGCCGTCACGCCAAACGATATTACGGCGAACATGCACAAGGGAGTGGCGTGGCTGGAGAAGGCGGTCAAGGAGCATGATGCGGAACTGGTCGTGTTCCCGGAGACGATCACCACTGGCTTCGTCACCAACCTGGGCACGGAGGAATTGTGGGACTTGCTGGACGACGCGCCGGGAAAGATCACGTCCGAGATTCAAAAAGCCGCCAGGTCGTTGGGGGCGCACGTGGTCTGGCCGACCTACCGGCGCGGGCCGCAACGCGGGGTGATTTACAACTCGTCCATTTTGATCGGACCCGATGGGGAGATCATTGGAACGTATGATAAGACGCACCTCTTTCCGCTGGAAAACGTCAGTTGCGGCGGTTGGGTGACGGTAGGCAACCGGGCCGATGTGTATCGAACCGCGCTGGGGAACATCGGCATGATTATTTGCTATGATGGCGACTTCCCCGAACTTTCGCGCATTCTGGCGGTCAAGGGCGCGGAGATCATCACGCGCCCCTCGGCGTTGTTGCGCAGTTTCGACATCTGGAATTTGACCACCAGCGCGCGCGCCTACGACAACCACGTTTACATGGTGGCCGCCAACTCGGTCGGGCCGGACGCGGGAGGCGGGTTTTATTTCGGACACAGTATGATCGTGAACCCGATTGCGTGGCGGCTGGCGCAGGCGCGCGGCACGGAGGAGATCGTCGCCGCCAGGCTGGACCCTGACCCGCTGAAGTATGTGACGTGGGGCTCCAAAACCCTGCAGGTCTTCGATCATCTGGAAGATCGCAACCTGGCGTTGTACGAGCAGAGTTTGAAGGAGGCGCGTTCCAATTTTGAGATCGGGAAGCGCCTGCCGAAGACGGAGTAAGCCGAAAAAAAACGAACGTTTAAGAAAAGGAATTTAATCATGGACATCGAACAAGCCAATTTGGAAGCGGTCGGGCGCATGATGGAGGCGCGTCCGGTTTTGACGGGGATGGGCCGGGCGCTTGATGTGATCCCCGGCATGAGGGAGGATTTGCTCCTGCACGCCGGGCCGCCGATCACGTGGGAGCGGGCTTCGGGCCCGATGCGCGGCGCGATCACCGGGGCGCTGATCTACGAGGGAAAAGCCAAAAGCATGGAAGAGGCCCAACGACTGGTCGAATCCGGCTCGGTTAAGTTGGAGCCGTGTCATCATCACCAGGCGGTGGGACCGATGGCGGGAGTCACCAGCGCGTCCATGTCGGTTTATATCCTCGAAAATAAAACGCACGGCAACAAGGCTTTCTCCAACCTTAATGAAGGGTACGGCAAGGTGCTGCGATACGGCGCGTACAGCGAGGAGGTGTTGGAGCGTCTGCGCTGGTTGAACGGCGGGATGGCGGCGACGCTGGGCAAGGCCATCGAACTGAGCGGCGGCATTGATATTCGCGCGTTGCTGGCCGAGGCTCTGCACATGGGCGACGAAGGACACAACCGCAACAAGGCCGGGTCGGTTTTGTATACCGCCAAACTTGCGCCGTTCATTGCCCAGGCGGCGCCGGATTCTGAAACGGCGGCGAAGATTTTAAAGTCGCTGGGCGATAATGCGTTGAGCGTGTTAAACCCGGTCATGGCGTGCTGTAAAGCCATGGCGGATGCGGCGCATAATGTCGAAGGAAGCACGATCGTTTCGACGATGGCGCGCAACGGCACGGATTTTGGGATTCGCGTCAGCGGGTTGGGGGAGCGCTGGTTTACCGCGCCGGTCGCCACCCCGAAGGGACTGTACTTCCCCGGCTTCACCGAGGCGGATGCGAGCGGCGATATCGGCGACAGCACAATCACGGAGACGGCCGGCATCGGCGGCTTTGCGATGGCCTCCGCGCCCGCCATCGTCACCTTCGTCAGCGGCACGCCAAAGGATGCGATTAACGCCACGCTGGAAATGTATGAGATCACAATCGCGGAGCATAAAGCCTTCACAATTCCGCAACTGGATTTTCGCGGTTCGCCGACGGGCATTGACATTCGCAAGGTGGTGGAGACGAATACCACGCCGCGCATCAACACCGGCATCGCGCACAAAGAGGCGGGGGTCGGGCAGGTGGGGGCAGGGCTTGTCCGCCCGCCGATGGAGGTCTTTCACGAGGCGCTGATGGCCTTTGCGGAGAAGTATGGGTTTTAGGCTCAGGAAAGCGAGTCAAAATGGATACCGAAAAATTCATCCAGTTACTGAACAAGGCGAAGTGGTTCGACTTGACGCAGGCGTTGAGCATCTTCACGCCGCCTTATCCGGGCGAAATGCCCCTGCAGATTCAATTTTTTAAACGCCTGACCGGATCGTACATCGGCGGACAGGGCGCGAACGGGCAATTGATCGAGTGGAGCAATAACACCGGCACGCATCTGGTCGGGCCGCGCGCCTTTCATTCCGGCGCGCGCGCCATTGCGGATATTCCGCTCGGCGATTTGTGCGGCGAGGGCGTGGTTGTGGATATTTCCGACGCGGTCTCGGATTACAGCCTGTACACGCCGGAGATGATCGAGGCGCGCGTTACGGTGAAGCCCGGCGATATTCTCATTATCAACACTGGGTATCATAAATATGGCTGGGATCAGCCTGACGTTCGCAACCCGGCGGCGCAGGGCGGCGTGGAAAACAAGGAGTTCGGCTACTATCTGCGCCACCCGGGCCCTGCGCCGGAGTTCTTTCAGTGGGCCCTGGACAAGAAACTGAAATTGATCGGCGTGGATTGCGGCAGCGCCGAACACCCCATGAACACCAACCTGCGTTACATGCACGCGCGCGAGTTCGAAAAAGCCGAGGCCAAACTCAGGCAGACGCATGGCAAAACGTGGGATGAGATTTTCCCGCCGGAGCAATATCACCATTTGACGCATGTCGTCATGCCTAAATCGGGGTTACTGCTGGCTGAGTCGCTGGGCGGGCAGATTGACGAATTGCGCAACCAGCGCGCCTGGATCATGGTTCACCCGATTCCCTACATGGAGGTCGAATCGGCGTGGAGCCGCGTCTCCGCGATCCAGCCGTCGGACGGGACGAGCGAGGCGGATTTCTTCGCCCTGATGCGCTCGGCGCAGACGTTCGACATGAGCGTGCCGTTCAGCGTGCAGACTCCGCAATGGGCGAATTACATTCCGCTCAGCGTGAATTATACGAAGCGGGTGGGCGGCCAATACTTTGGGCTGGGACGCAACAACGCGCATTGCCGCGCCAGTTTTCATCTTGCCACTCACATGGATGGCGAACGACATTTTTACGTCAGCGGGCGGACGATTGGACAGATGCCCTTCGAGCATTGGTTCGGTCCCGGCGTGATCGCGGACATCTCCGCCCTGGTCAGCGATTCGAGCGTCTATTCGCCGGAGATGATCGAGAAGGTCGTTGACGTGCGCGAAGGCGACATCCTGATCGTTAAGACCGGCTATTACAAATACGGCTGGAACAGCCCCGACTCGGACGAATTCCGTTACATGATCAAACACCCCGGCCCTTCCCCGGACTTTGCCGAGTGGTGCCTGAAGAAGAAGATCAAATGGCTGGGCGTGGATTGCGTGGCGATGGAACACCCCATGAACACCATCCAGCGCAACTGGCATCCCAGGACTTTCGCGGAGGCGAATCGCAAACTCAAGGAAGCCTATGGCAAGGACTGGGATGAGATGTACCCGCTCGATAAATATTACCAGGACATGCACCTGAACCTGTTCCCCAACGGCGTGATCCACGCCGAAAATTTGGGCAGGGACATCGCGCAGATGGAAAGCGGGCGTTACTTCATCGGCTGTTTCATCCAAAAAGGGATGGAACTTGAATCGTGCTGGGCGCGGTTTGTGGCCTTTCGCGAAAGCGCGTAAAAAGCGAAGTTGCTCAGCCTTCGCGGTTTTCGCGGGGATAAATCCCCTGCTCAGGACATGGAAGTCCGCTGAAGCGGACCAACCCAAAGGGTTTTCATGTACTGAGGCAGGACTTTAGCCCGCCGAAGCGAGACAGGCAGGATAAATCTTGCCGTACAAATAATCAAAGGAGACGACATTTCATGAAGCCAGCGCCGTTCGAATATTACGCGCCCGCGACGATGGACGAAGCCCTCGCGCTTCTGGCGGAACACGGCTACGAAGCCAAAGCGCTTGCCGGAGGGCAGAGCCTGATTCCGATGATGAACTTCCGCCTCGTCCAGCCGTCCGTCCTGGTGGATTTGAACAACATTGGCGGACTCGCCCACATTACGCCGGGCGCGGATGGAAGTCTGCGCATTGGGGCGTTGACCCGCCACAACCAGGTGGAGACCAGCGCCGTTGCCGAGCAATACGCGCCGCTGATTCACTTCGCCATGCAGAAGATCGCCTACCCGGCGGTGCGGACTCGCGGCACGTTTGGGGGTAGCCTTGCCCATGCCGATCCGTCTGCGGAACTGCCCGCGCTTTGCACGGCGCTGAACGGAAGATTCCGCCTGGTCAGCGGGCGGGGCGAGCGCTGGGTTTCCGCCGACGAATTTTTCATCAGCCTGTTCACCACGGCTCTTGAGCCGGATGAATTGCTGGCGGAGGCCGAGATTCCCGCCATGCCGCCGCGCTCTGGATGGTCGTTAATGGAAACAGCCCGCCGCCCGCACGATTTTGCGCTGATGGGTGTTGCGGCGGTTGTCGCTCTTGACGAACAGGGCCGTTGCGCGGACGCGCGCATCGTATTTCTGAGCGCGGGCGAGAAGCCCATGTCGGCGCAAAAGGCGGCAGAGGCGCTTCGCGGGCAGAGTCCCAGCGCGGAGGCGATTCGAGCCGCGGCAGAGTCGGCGGCGGCGAATGAGATAGATCCCGCCGATGATATTCACGGCACGGCGAAATTCCGCCGGCATCTGGCAAACGTCCTTTGCCGTCGCGCGCTCGAGCAGGCTTTTCAACGCGCGGCGGGGAAGAAGTAACAACTCATGGAGACCCGCGTCATGCAAACTTTTCAACGTTCCGTAACCGTCAACGGCGAACGCTTCGAGCGGACGGTGGAGCCGCGTCTGCTCCTGAGCGATTTTCTGCGCCACGAACTCGGGCTGACCGGCACGCACGTCGGCTGTGAGCATGGCATCTGCGGCGCGTGCAGCGTGCTGTTCGACGGACAACCGGCCCGTTCGTGTTTAATGTTTGCCGCGCAGGCGCACGAACATGAGATCGTCACCGTCGAAGGGTTGGGGACGATTGAAAACCTGCACCCCGTCCAGCAGGCCTTCCGCGAGGCGCACGGCTTGCAGTGCGGGTTTTGCACGCCCGGCATCCTGACCACCGTCACGGCGTTTTTGGAGCGGAATCCAAACCCGGACGAAAACGAGATCCGCGAAGCCATTTCCGGCAATCTCTGCCGTTGTACCGGTTATCAACATATTGTGGACGCCGTCAAACTGGCGGCGAAAAAGTTGCAGGCACAGGAGTAGCGCCGTGGACAGAAAATATATTGGAAAGCGCGTCGTACGCAACGAAGACCCGCGCCTGTTGACCGGGCAGGCGCAGTTTGTGGACGATGTGCAGTTTCCCGGCATGTTGCACGCCGCATTTTTACGCAGCGAGTATGCCCACGCCCGCGTCTTGAAGGTGGATGTTTCCAAAGCCCGCGAATACCCGGGCGTTGTGGCGGTCTTTACGGCGGAGGACATGGGCAGGGACTGGTTCCCGGGCCCGCCGCTGGTCTCGCCGCCGCCGACGGTCAAGGATGTGATCTTTCATTCACGGCGGCAGGTTCCGCTGGTGAAGGATAAAGTGCGACACGCGGGCGAGGCGGTGGCGGTGGTCATCGCTGAGAGCCGCTACATCGCGGAGGATGCGGCGGAACAGATCGAAGTCGAGTATGAACCGCTGGAAGTTGTGTTGGATCTGGAGAAGGCGCTGGCGGCGGACAGCCCGCGCGTGCATGACGATCTTGAATCCAATCTGGCGGCGCAACTTTTCCAAAAGAAGGGCGATTACGAAGCGGCCCGCAAAGAGGCGGAGGTCGTCATTAAACGCCGCATCGTCATCGAGCGCGGCGCGGCGGCGGCGATGGAGAATCGCGGCATCGTCGCGCAGTGGGACGCGAAGGGCAGGCATCTGACGGTGTGGGACACCACGCAGGCGCCGATCCCGATCCGCAACGGACTGGCGGCGCGGCTGGGGCTCTCCGAGAGTCAAGTGCGCGTCATTGCGCCGTTCATCGGCGGCGGGTTCGGGCCCAAGATCATGATGTTCTATCCCGAGGAGATGCTCATCCCCTGGGTTGCGATGAAACTCAACCGCCCGGTCAAGTGGATCGAAGACCGCCGCGAAAATTTCTACGCCACCACGCAGGAGCGCGGGCAGGTCCACGACGTGGAGATCGCGCTCGACCGCGACGGGCGCATTCTTGGAATTAAAGACGATTTCATCCATGACACGGGCGCGTATGACCCGTATGGTTTGACGATTCCGATCAACACGCAATGCCATGTCATGGGCGGGTACGATATTAAAAATTTCTCGTCCGAATTTCGTGTGGCGTTCACCAACCGCATCATTGCCACGCCGGTGCGCGGCGCGGGCCGTCCGCAGGGCATCTTCGTCATCGAGCGCATGTTGGATTTGGCCGCGCGCGAACTGGGCATGGATGCGGCCGAGATTCGCCGCCGCAATTTGATTCAGCCGCACGCCTTCCCCTACCAGCATGAGATCGTGGACCAGGCCTTCGCGCCGCTCGTGCTGGATAGCGGCAACTACCCCGCCGTGCTGGACAAGGCGTTGGAGATGATCGGTTACGAAAAGTTTGTTAAAGAGGAACAACCCAGACTGCGCAAAGAGGGCAAGTATGTCGGCATTGCCGTCGCGCCTTTCATCGAGACGACGGGCATCGGACCCTACGAGGGCGCGCGCGTCACGGTTGAGACCAGCGGCAGAGTCAACGTGGCCACCGGAATCGGCACGCAGGGACAGGGACATTTCACATCCTTCGCGCAGGTCGTCGCCGAACAGATCGGGATCAAAGTGAGCGACGTGCGCGTGACGACGGGCGATACGTCCGAGTTTCACTGGGGCACGGGTACGTTTGCCAGTCGCGGCGCGGTGGTGGCGGGCAACGCTGTTCATGCCGCGTCGTCCATTGTGCGCGGGAAGATTTTGAAACTCGCCAGCAAAGTGTTGGGCGCGCCCGAAGCGGAACTGGAACTTGAAGACGGACAGGTACGCATTGCCGATATTCCGCAGAAGTCCGTCAGCCTGGGCGAACTGGCGGCGCTGGCCAATCCTCTGCGCGGCGCGGTGGAGCCGGGGACCGAACCCGGGCTGGAGTCCACCGCTTATTTTGGACCGCAATATGGCGCAACGGCCTTCGGGACTCACGCCATGATCGTCGAGACGGACCCCGAAACGATGATGGTCAAGATTCGGCGTTATGTTGTGGCGGAGGATTGCGGCACGGTATTGAACCCGCTGATTTTGGAAGGACAGATCCATGGCGGCGTTTCGATGGGGCTGGGCAATTCCTACTATGAAAAACTGCATTACGATGAAAACGGGCAATTGCTCAACGCCTCTTTCGCGGATTATCTGCTGGTCTCTTCGACGGAAATGCCGCGCATTGAAGTTGGCCATTTGGAGACGCCCTCCCCGCTGAACGAACTCGGCACGAAGGGCGTGGGCGAGGCGGGCGCGATTCCCGTGCCGGCGCTGTTCGCGCAAGCGGTTCAGAACGCCCTGCATGACCGCGACTTTGAAATTCTCGAAATGCCGCTCAGCCCGAATGGGTTGTTTGAACTGCTCAACAAGGAGACTGAATGAAAATCGAAGGCGAATATACGTTCGATGGCCCGCGCGAGACGCTGTGGGCGCTGGTGCGCGACCCTGACGCGCTGGCGGCGTGCGTGCCGGGTATGCAAAAAGTGGAGAAGGTTAGCGCCACGGAATTCACAGGCGAGATCGTCGTTCGCATCGGCCCGCTGGGCGGCTCGTTCTCCGGGCGCGTGTTGATCAGCGATGAAGTCCCGCCTGTCAGTTGCGCGCTCACTGTCGAGGGGCTGGGCAAGATCGGCTTTGCGAAGGGAGTCGGACGAATCGAAATGCAGGAAGCGCCCGAAGGCAAAACGCTGATGAAGTACAGCGGCGAGGCGCAGATCGGCGGCAAGGTGGCCAGCGTCGGTCAGCGCCTGTTCGACACGGTCAGCAAGAGCATGATCAAACAGGGGCTTGATAAATTGAACGATATTCTCAAGGCGCGGGCCGCTTAAAGTTGTTTGACAAATTTTTTCCGTTATTGTAGTATTGTCAGACAGCGGGGAGCGGGCCACGAACGACCGCAGGGAAGACGGCAGGGCATGATTGAGTTGCAGCGCGGCGCAAAGATGAAGCATCTTTCCCGCCTTTGGTTTGTAACGCAACGAGAAAGGAGTACGCCTGAAGATCGGAAGTGTAGCGTCATAGAGTCGGACTGTCACATTCAAATTACATATCAAGGAGAGAAGAAGTAATGAACCCCAAAAAATATTACATCTTTATGGCTTTGCTCGTCATCGTCAGCGCTGTTTTTTCGGCCTGCGCCCCGGCCGCGACGGAAGCCCCCCCGGCCGCGACGGAAGCCCCCGCGACGGGAGAGCCTGCCGCGGGCGATGAAACCATCACCCTCGCCATCGAACACTTCAGCGTGATCGAAGGCACTACCTGGTCCGGCGCCCACGACCGCGCAGGCAAGCGCCTCGCCGAGAAATACGACAACGTCGAATACGTCTATCGCGAAAGCGTCGCACCGGATCAATCCGTCCCCTTTGCAGAGGAAATGATTGCGCAGGGCGCGAATATCGTCGTGGGCAACGCGGAGTTCATGGGCATGCCCCTGATTGACCTGGCCGACAAATATCCTGATGTGTACTTTGTCTCCATCGTGGCCAGCGACCTTTCCACCAAGCCGAACTTCATCCGCTACTTTCCGCGCCAGTATCAGGCGCTGTACCTTGAAGGCCTGATTGCCGCCGCGCTGACCCAGACCGGCAACATCGGCATCGTCTCCGCCTTCCCCAACGTCCAGGTGCTGCGCCGCACGGCGGGCTTTGTGCTGGGCGTGCAGGATGGCGCGGCTCTGCTCAACAAGGAAGTCAACGTGTACGTCAAGTATGCCGGGGATTGGTACCTGCCCCAGGAAGAACGCGACATTGCGGCCACGCTCGTGGATCAATATAAAGTGGACGTGCTGACCCAGCAGACCGACTCCGGCTCCACGTTGGATGTGGCGACGGAAAAGGGCATCTGGTTCGTCGGCAAGGACATGGACATTGTCGGCGAGTACGGCTGGTCCAACACCGACACGGTTGCCATTTCCTTCGACACGCGCTGGGAAGTCGGTTACGATCTCATGATGCAGGATTACATGGCCGGCAACAAGACGCCGGAGACCATCCTCTACCCGGGCATGGAAACCTCGATCACCCTCGCGGACGGCACAGTTTACCCGACTGTGGACTTGATGAACGACGGCAAAGTCGGACTCGACGCGATCAGCCCCAAGGCGCTCCCGCTCATCCCGCAGGAGATTCTCGATCTCGTCAAACAACGCCGCGACGAAATGATGGCCGGAACATGGGATCCGTTCACCGAACATGAACTGATCAGCAACGGCACGGGGCTGGAGCTGGACGGACTGCCCATCCCGGCGGCCGGCACAGTCGTCAAAGCCGCAGGGGCGGAAGCCACCATCGAATTCCTGCTCTCCCAATTTAACTTTGACGTGCAAGGCACGACCATCCTCGAATAAGATCGCAGTCCGCATTGCAAGCAAAACGAGGCTCCCGCCCGCGCAAGTCTCCGGCGGGAGCCTCGTATCCAAACTGGAAGACGCGCCCGGCGCGCGACAGGCTGAGACTATGACTGATATCAAACACGGCGATATTGTTCTCGCGGCAAAGGGGATTACCAAACGCTACCCGGGGCTGGTCGCCAATGACCGCATTGATTTTGAAATTAAAGCCGGAGAAATTCACGCCATCCTTGGCGAAAACGGCGCGGGCAAGACTACCCTGATGAGCATTCTGTTTGGGCTGGTTCAGCCGGATGAAGGCGAAATTTACGCGTTTGGAAAAAAAGTTCATTTCCGTTCGCCGCTGGACGCGATTGACCTGGGCGTTGGAATGGTGCATCAAACCCGAAAGTTGATTCCCGCTCATACCGTGCTGGAGAACATCCTGCTGGGACACCCAAAGGCGGGGACGATTTTGGATATGAAGCGCGCCGGGGAGGAAGTGGCCCAGCTTTGCAAACATTACAACTACCCGCTCGACCTTAATGCAAAGGTCTGGCATCTGGCGGAGGGGGAAAAACAGATGGTGGAAATTTTCAAGGCGCTGTATCGCGGCGCCAAAGTATTGATCATGGACGAACCGACCTCGGCGCTGGCTCCGCCTGAAACCGAAAAACTGCTCGAGTCCATTCAAGTCATGACGCGGGACGAGTTGGCCATTGTCCCATTCATCACCCACAAACTTCCGATCGTGCTGGCGGTCAGTCATCGCGTCACCATCCTGCGGCGCGGGCAGGTCGTCGCGCGGCTCGATACAAAGCAGTCCACCGAACAAAGCCTGGCGCGCGAAATGGTCGGACGGGACGTTATCTTCCGGCTCGAGCGCGGAAAAGCGGCGCGGGGCAGGTCCATCCTGCGGGTGGAGAATCTCTCCGCGTTCGATGATAAAGGCGCGCAGGCGTTGACAGACGTGTCCTTTGACGTGCATGAGGGCGAAATCTTCGGTATTGCGGGCGTTTCCGGCAACGGACAGCAGGCGCTGGCGGAGGTGTTAGCCGGGTTGCGAAAGGCAAAGAGCGGCCGGGTATTGTTTGACGACGCGGAGATTTCCCACCTGACCAGTTTGCAACGCTGGCAGAAAGGCATTGGCTACATCCCGGCCGAACAGCGAACTGTCGGCTCCATCGGAAATTTTTCGCTCGTCGAAAACATGTTGATGAACTACCACTTTGACGACGCGTTTTCAAAATGGGGTTTCTTGAACGAAAAGAAAGCGCGTCAATTGACGGAGGCGCTGATCGCCGAATATGGCGTGGCAACCCCCAGCCCGGATGTGAAAGCTCGCGGACTCTCCGGCGGAAATTTACAAAAACTGATTCTGGCGCGCGTATTTTCGCGCAAGCCGCGCCTGATCATCGTCAACCTGCCTACGCAGGGGCTGGATGTCGGCGCGACTGAATTTGTGCAGAATAAACTGCTCGAGGCGCGCAAATCCGGCGCGGGCATCCTGCTCATCTCCGAAGACCTGGATGAGATCCTGGCATTAAGCGACCGCATCGCGCCCATTTATGAAGGCAAATTTATGGATGTGATTCCAGCCGAATCTGCCGTGCGGGAGACGATCGGCGCGTTGATGGCGGGGTTGGAAAAAAAGGCGGCGGCATGAAACTGGGCAGATACCAAATCAAACTCGAGAAAAAGAGCGGCTTTACCGGCTGGCAGGCGGCGGTCATTTCCATTGTGGCCATTTTGTTCGCGCTGTTTCTGGTCGGCTTCATCTTTTTACAGGCTGGCGTAGACCCGGCCCTGGGCTATCAGGAAATTTTCTCCTACGCTTTTCTCAACCCGTTTGGACTGCCGCTGACGCTGAACCGCGCGGTCTTTTTGCTGTTTTGTTCCTTTGCGTTCATCGTGCCGATCCGCGCCGGGCTGTGGAATATTGGCATGGCCGGACAGGCCTACGCCGGGGCGCTGGGCGCCTTTGCGGTTGCGCTGGCTCTAGGCGCAAAAGGATCGCAGACGCCGTCATTGCCGGGAGGCGCGCTGGTCGGGCTGATGATTCTGGGCGCCATGCTGGGTGGGATGGCGGTGGGAGCGATTCCTGGAATCCTGAAGGGGAAATTCAACACCAATGAGATCGTCACCACGATGATGATCAACTTCATCATGTTCTGGCTGGTTGCTTACATGATCAAGGAGGGCGGCCCGTTCATGGGTTCCGGCGGCGAAGGCGAGGGATTCAAACTGACGGAGAGCGTTCGCCCACCCTTATTCAAGGATACGCCCTTTACGTTATGGGTCTCGCTGGCGCTGGCGGCGTTATTGTACATCCTGTTCGCCCGGACGAAGATCGGCTACCAGATTCGCGCGTTTGGCTCCAGCCCGGCCGCAGCGCGTTACGCGGGCATCAGCCCTGTAAAAATCTCCCTGCTTGTGTTCGTGGCTGGCGGGCTGTTAGCCGGGCTGGCGGGCTACCATTATTTTGCCGCCGTGCCAGGGCTGTATAAGATTCCCAAAAATTATGGCGACTTCGGCGACCTGGCTTTCTACGGAATCATCTGCGGGCTGATCTCGCAGGGCAACCCGCTCGCTTCCATTCCGCTGGCCCTGCTCTTTGGCGGCTTGACCAACGGCGGGCGATTCGTGCAGGGAAAACTGCAACTGGGCTTCGGTATTGACTACGCCCTGCTGGGCGTGGTGATGATCATTCTGGTGGCCTTCCAGTTTTTCTTCCGCTATCGCATTATCTTAAAAAAGGCGGAAAAGGAGAATTAACATGTGGGAGTTTTACGCGCGCAGTTTTAACGCTTCGACCATCTTCATGGTCGCCGCGCTGGGGGAGTTGATCGGACAGCGGGCCGGAGTCATGAACGTCGGCGTCGAGGGAGCCATGCTCTTCGGCGCCACCATCGGGTTCATCGTCGCAAAAACCACCGGCAGTTACCTGCTGGGATTTCTGGCCGCCATTGCCGTCGGCGCGGCCATCGGCGCCCTGCATGGCTTTTTCTCCATCACGCTCGGCGGCGATCAGGTCGTCAACGGCATGGGAATCTGGATTCTCGGCTTTGGGTTGACTGCCTACATCGGCTACCCCTACACCGGCCCGCTCGGGCTGGAGCGCATCCCTTCTGTTGCGGGAATTTCGCCGTTCTTTTTCCTCGGGATCGTTTTAATCGCCGTCGCCTGGTTCGTGTTGTTCAAAACCAACGTCGGGCTGAAGTTGCGTTCGGTGGGCGAGAATCCCTCTGTGGCCGAAGTCTCGGGCGTTAACGTCGTCCGAACCCGCTACCTGAGCGTGATCACCAGCGGCATGTTCATGGGGCTGGCGGGCGGAATCTACGCGCTCGATTACAACCCGGTCTGGAACTACAACTTCCTCATGGGCTGGGGATTCGTCGCCCTCGCGCTGGTCTTCTTCTCCATGTGGAATCCGTTCATCCTGCTGGGCGGTTCGGTTCTGTTCGGCGCGCTCTGGCAACTTTCGCTCAACCCCGAACTGCTGTTTGAGGACACCGTATCCCGCTACATCTGGCGCACGGTTCCCTTCGTCGTCACCATTGGCGCGCTGGCGCTGATGTCCACCCAATGGTTCAGTTCCCGCTGGGGCGCCGCCAAACCGGAGGCTCTGGGAATGCCTTACGAAAAGGATTGATCCAATGCAATTTATTGACCTCACCATTCCGCTCGGCGTCGGCACGCCCGCCTGGCCGACCTACGAACCGTTGCAGTTGAAATATTTCAAACGCCTCGCGCCCAACGGCGCCAACGGGCAGCTGCTTACGCACTCCAACCGCCTCGGCACGCATTTGGACGGGGAGATTCACTTTCACACCCCCGGCAAGGACATCGCCTCGCTCGAACTGGATTTTCTGATCCACGACGCCGCCATTGTGGATTTAAGCGACGCGTGCGGCGACTACGATATCTACACCAGCAAAATGGTCGAAGAACGCGTCGAAGTCCGCGAAGGCGACATCCTCATCATCCACACCGGCTACCACCACTTCGGCTGGGATTCGCCCTACGCCGATGAAATCCGCTACATGGTCAAACACCCCGGCCCCGACCGCGAATTTGCCGAATGGGCCAAAGCGAAGAAACTGCGCTGGATCGGCGTGGACTGCGGCAGCGCCGACCACCCCATGAACACCATCATCCGCGACTGGATGCCGCGCCAGACGCGCGAAGCGGAGCGCGTCTTCAAAAAGAAATTTGGCAAATCGGTGGCGGAAGTCTTCGACGACTCCAAGTACCAGCTCATGCATCTGGAGATGTTCCCGTTCGGAATCATCCACGCCGAATGTCTGGGCGGCGACATTGACCTGCTCCTCAACCGCCGGGCAAAGGTCGGCATCTTCCCCTGGCGCTTCGTGGACGGCGAATCCAGCATTGCCCGCTGTGTGGCCATGGTGGACGACGCGGACTACGACGCGCTGATGGCGAAGAAAGCCTCCCTGCCGAAGACCAAATTCGGCGACGCCAGCGACAGCGCCCACGTTGATCGCCTCAACAAACTCAGCAAAGCGAATCTAGCGGACGACTGAACCGACAGCCTCGAAATGAGAGACGTTGCAATCATCGGCGCGGGCATGATCCCCTTCGGCCACCGCGAGGAAGACAGCCTGACGGACATGCTCGCCCGCGCCTCGCTTCATGCGCTGGATGATGCGGGACTCGGCGAAAGCACAGTGGACGGGCTTTATGTGGCCAACGCGGGCGGCGGCTTGTTTCAACGCCAGTTTGCCATTGCCAGTTCGCTGGCAGACCGCCTGAGCTTGCTCCCGGCCGCGGCAGAAACCATTGAGAACGGGCCTGCCTCCGGTTCCTCCGCCTTGAAGATGGGCTACCTCGCCATCGCCTCTGGATTTCACGATACAGTCCTGGTCAGCGGCGGCGAAAAAATGCGCGTTGGCCCCATCCGCCGCATTACCGACATGGTCGCCGCCATGACTCACCCGCAGGCCGAATACCCATACGGAGTCACCATGCCCGGGCTGGGCGGGATGTTTGCGCGGCTATACATGGAAAAATACGGCGTAACCGACGAACACCTGCTGGCCGTTTCGCTCAAAAACCACGAGATGGGCGCGCGCAATCCCTTCGCTCATATTCGCAGCGTCGCTACCCGCCGCGACATCTTCGACGGCGAAATGGCGGAAATCAACAACCCCATCCTTGCGGACCCTCTGCGCCTGTACGATCTTTGCCCTGTCAGCGACGGAGCCGCCGCGCTGGTTCTTTCCACGGTTGAGATCGCCAAAGCCAGCGGTAAACCGTACGTAACCATCGCCGGAATCGGGCAGGCGACCGACACGCACACCCTTGCAGAACGCGACGCCCCCACCGAACTACGCGCCGTAACGCTTGCCGCCCAACGCGCATTCGAAATGGCCCGCCTGACCCCGGCCGACATCCATATCGCTGAACTACACGACGCCTTCACCATCCTCGAAATCGCTGCAAGCGAATGTGTGGGCTTTTTCCCCCGGGGCCGGGGCGGGCAGGCCGCCGCAGAAGGCGAAACCGCCCTCGGCGGGCGCATCCCCATCAACATGTCTGGCGGGCTGAAAACGCGCGGGCACCCCATGGGCGCGACCGGCGTGGCGCAGGCAGTGGATATCGTCTGGCAGTTGCGCCACGAACTCCCCGCAGACCGCCAGGTCCAAAACGCGCGCGCCGGACTGACGCTCAACTTCGGCGGCTTTGCCAACAATGTGCTGTGCTTCATCTTCAAACAGGGAGACGCATGAGCGCGCCCGCTCCCTTGCCCCTGTATCGTTGCGCGCATTGCGGCAGGCTTCATCACCCCTTTCACGACCGTTGCCTGGACTGCAAACGCCGCGACTTCGATATAATTCACCCGCAAGGAAACGCCAGACTGCTGACCTACACCGTCATCGTCAGCCTGCCCGAAGGCTTCGACCAGCCTGCCCTGATCCTCGGACTCGCAGAATTCGAAAACGGCGCGCGCGCGCTGGGGCAGATCAAAGCCGGTTCCGCAAAAGAACTGCGGACAGGCATGGCTGTCGCCTCCCGCTGGGAGACGATCCGCTTCGTGAACGGGCAACCCATTCACGGCATAAAATTCGAACCGCTCGAATAAAATGTTTCAAGCCCTTTCCATCGGCGAAAGCGTCCCGCCAACCGACTTCGATGCCGTCGTTCACAGCGTCTTTCGATCCGCGCTCAACCTGAATTTCGAAGATAACAAACTGCTGACGCTCGTCCTGCCCGACCAGCCCGACCTGCCGCATGGGATTCGAATAAACGCCCCCGCCGATTTTTCCTTCATCGGATTCAGAATCGGCGAACGCGCGACCCGGCGCGACAACTTTCTGCGCCTCGCCTCCCTGACCATAGGCCTGTCCGGCGCTCCCAAATGGATTTCCGCGCTGACAGCCTTTCACGCCGACCCGTCCGACACCTCCGTTCGTTTGGCGTGGCAGGCCGCCTGGCGGGCGCTCAACATGCGCCAGAGGCTTGCCCGCACAACCATTGTCGCGGACGAGTTGTTCGACTCGAATGAAAACGAGAAAACGAGTCCGATCTCCCGCCGCGCGGCAACGGGAATGCGCGCCCTGCTCGACGCCGCGCAACGCTTCGACTCGCAGGCCGCCTCATCCGCCGCATCCCAATTGATCGGGCTGGGCGAGGGGCTGACTCCCAGCGGCGACGATTTGCTGGCCGGATTTTTGGCCGGGTTGCATTGCGCGGTTGGAGAAAATACGCAACGCGCTCAATTCCTCTCCGAGTTTGGCGAGGCGGCGATTCGCCTTTCCAGCCGCACAAACGATATCAGCCGCGCCTACATTTATCACGCCGCGCACGGACGGGTCTCCAGCCGCATCGCCGACCTGGCGCGGGCGCTTTGCGGTTCCACATTTCGCGCCCGTCTGCAGCCCGCGCTCGCCGCCGCCCTGCAAATGGGACATTCCTCCGGCATGGACGCGGTCACAGGGTTGTTGTGCAGCATTGTCGCATTCTCAAATGCCCGTCCGCGTTTTAGCCCTGTTTTAAGTTGACAAATCAATGAAAACATTTATACTAAACATATCTCACTTTTTTTACGCTATGAATAAATAGTGAGATATATTTCCAAACGGATTCTTTCCAGGTTGGAGGTTCTGCATGGCGTTACAACCGCTCGGCAAGCGGCAGGATCGGTCACAGCGTAGGGCAGGTTGGGGAGGGGCGGGGGAGTCTTGCGTCCGGGCAAAGAGGCGCGGGGCGATGGGGGCGGGGATATTCTTCACACAGATTCATTTATCATCAATAGTCGTCAGGCGCGGGATTCCTGACCGGTAATCGCCCCCGCGTTTTTTTATCCGTATTTTTCTTCCAAAGACATTCAGCGCGTTTCGCGGCTCAAACACACCCGACAGCGGATACTGATGGTATGCATCAGACAGGAGAAATGTTATGGATGATAAATAAACAGGAACCCTTGCGCTTTCAGTTCATTCAAATTTCCCAGAGTGAGGAGCTACCATGAGCGACAAATATAAGTTCGAACTTACCGAAGCCGACCTGCCGAAGGCCTGGTACAACATCAACCCCGATATGCCGGTGGACCCGGCCAAGACCGCCTGGAACGCGGTGTTGCATCCCGGCACGCTGGAGCCTGTGACGCCCGACTTCCTGTCCGTCCTGTTCCCGATGCGATTCATCGGCGAGGCGATGAGCCTGGAACGCTGGGTCGAGATCCCCGAACCGGTGCGCGAGATCTACAAACTGTGGCGCCCGTCGCCGCTCCATCGCGCGCATCGGCTGGAGAAGGCGCTCGACACGCCCGCCCACATTTACTACAAGTATGAAGGCGTCTCCCCCGTCGGCTCGCACAAGTCCAACACCGCCATCGCGCAGGCGTTTTACGCCAAAGAGGAAGGCGTGAAGGGATTCACGACCGAGACCGGAGCCGGACAGTGGGGCTCGGCGATGTCCATGGCGTGCAGTTTCTTTAACCTGGAATGTCATGTGTACATGGTGAAGGTTTCCTACAACCAGAAACCCTATCGCCGCATCATCATGGAAAACTTTGGCGCGACCGTCACCCCCAGCCCGTCCGACAAGACCGAATACGGGCGCAAAGTGCTGGCGGAGAACCCGAACAGCCCCGGCTCGCTCGGCATCGCCATCTCGGAGGGGGTGGAAGCGGCGGTCGCCTCCAACGGCAAGTATAAATACTGCCTCGGCTCCGTGCTGGGACCCGTGTTGATGCATCAGACCGTCATCGGACTCGAGGCTCTCAAGCAGTTCGACATGGCCGGAGAATACCCGGACATGGTCATCGCCTGCGCCGGGGGCGGGAGCAACTTCGCCGGGTTCACCTTCCCGTTCATCCACAAGAATTTGACGGAAGGACAAAAGACCAGGGTGATTGCCGTCGAACCGGCCGCCTGCCCGTCCCTGACCAAGGGCAAGTACACCTTCGATTACGGCGATACGGCCCGCATGGCGCCCGTCGTCAAGATGCACACGCTCGGTCATGGATTCATGCCGGACGGAATCCATGCCGGCGGGTTGCGCTATCACGGCATGGCGCCTCACGTCTCCGCCCTGGTGGACAGCGGCCACATCGAAGCGATCGCCCTTGATCAGCTCGAGACCTTTGAAGGCGCGCGCATGTTCGCGCAAGCCGAAGGCATCGTCCCGGCTCCCGAGTCCTCCCATGCCGTTCGCGCCGCAATCAACGAAGCGGTGAAATGCAAAGAGGAAGGCAAGAAGAAAGTGATCGCCTTTAATCTCTCCGGGCATGGGTTGTTCGACCTGGGCGCGTACGACGAATACCTGAAGGGCAACCTCAAAAGCACCAGCGGCTACTCCGAAACAAAAGTTGAGGAAGCCATGAAAGACCTGCCGCAGGTCGCCCTGTAGCGCGTATGTAACACATTCATTTCCCCGGCTTTGGAAAGCCGGGGAAATGAAAATTGACGGCAAATAAAGTAAGTCGGAATGACATTCCGGCTTACAGGCGCCAGTACCTGACAATTTTCGATTGGATTATTTTAGAGTACATTACCCATGAACTCTCAACTACTCACAGGGAACGAAGCGATCGCTTTGGGGATTGTGGAGCAGGGTTGTCGCGTGGCGACCGCCTACCCAGGCACACCGAGTTCCGAGATATTGGCGGGAGTTGTCAAGTATAAGAAACGCCTCAACCGCGACGTGTACACGGAATGGTCGGTCAATGAAAAGGTGGCGTTCGAGGTCGCCCTTGCCGCAAGTTGGACGGGACTGCGCGCCGCCGTAGCGATGAAACAGGTGGGGTTGAACGTCGCTTCCGACCCGCTCTTCAGCGCCGCGTACACGGGCGTGAAGGGCGGGTTTGTCGTCATCCCCGCGGACGATCCAGGTCCGCACTCGTCGCAGACCGAACAGGACTCGCGCCTGCTGGCGCTGACCGCCAAAGTCCCAGTGTTTGATCCGTCCACGCCTGCGGAGGCGCGCGAGATGGTCAAGGACGCGTTCGAGTTGTCCGAGTGGTTCAGGATTCCCGTCATCGTGCGCCCGACGACGCGCTTGTGTCACGCCGTCAGTCCAAGTGATGTGGATGAATCTTCAACGAGCGGAGAAGCGCCGTCTGCCAAATTTCAAAAAGACCCGACGCATTGGACCGCCACTCCCAAACTGCGTTACAAACTGCACACGGAACTCAACCAGAAACTAACCGACATCGCCGCCGAGTTTTCCAACTCCAAACATAACTACATCGCGGATGCCGAAGCGGGCGGCGGGGTGGGAATCGTCGCCTCGGGCGTGGCGTTCCTCACCGCGCAACAAGCCCTGACCGAATTGGGCGTCCGCGTTCCGATGTTGAAGATCGGCACGCCGTATCCGTTGCCGACATCTTATGTTGAAAGTTTTTGCGCCTTGTTTCAAACGGTCATCGTGCTGGAAGAACCAGACGCATGTATTGAATTGCAAATACCGAATCGAGATCAAGTGCGGGGACGACTCGACGGGAGCGTGCCGAACGCGGGCGAGTTGACTCCCGAAGTGATGTTTTCGATCCTGCACAAAGTTTTCAGCGAGGCGGGGATTCAGGTCAACGCTTCGCCCGAAGATGGCGAACTGAGCGCCTTCATCAAGACGCTTTCGCTTCCCGTACGCCGACCGCGACTCTGCCCTGGCTGTTCGCATCGCTCCGCGTTCTATTCCATGAAGCGGACGTTCGGTCCGCGCGCGATCTACCCTGGCGACATCGGCTGTTACACGCTGGGGACCAACCTGCGGGCGGTGGATACCTTCGTGGACATGGGCGCTTCGATCACCATGGCGAACGGATTCTTCCAAGCCAACCGACTCGCAGGGGACGAACGCGCCATCGTCGCGTCCATCGGCGATTCGACCTTCCTTCATTCGGGCATACCGCCGTTGATCAACGCCGTCCACACAGGCGCGCGTTTCGTTTTGTTGATCTTGGATAATCACACCACCGCCATGACGGGCTTTCAACCGACTCCCGCCAACGACTATCTGGCGGACGGTTCGGAGGCGCCGCGCAAGGTTTCCATCCCCGATCTTGTGCGCGCCTGCGGAGTGGAATACCTCAAAGTGACCGACCCGTACGAGCAGGAGGATTTCACCGAGATATTAAAAGAAGCGCAGGCGTACGCGCAGTCGCCCGAAGGCGGCGTGGCGGTCATCATCGCCGACCGACCGTGCGTTTTGTACGATCCCAGCCCAGTCGTGGAAGAACCGCTCCCCGTCATCGTCACCGACGAATGTGACGGTTGCCGCTTCTGCACCGAAGTCTTTGAATGTCCCGCGCTCATTCTGCGCCCCGACGGCAGCCGCGTGGATATTGACTACAAAATCTGCATTGACTGCGGTCAATGTATTGACGCCTGCTACAAAGGCTTCATCGTCCCGAAGGTCGCGGAGGTGGCGGCGTGATTTTTGTACCGCAAAATTTATTTTGCGGTTGGAGTAGGACGCAAGGTATTGCACTTTTCTAAATTAATCGAGCAATAAAGTTGGCTTCGATCAGCCAAAACCTAACCACGAAGACACGGAGACACTGAGAAAAAATCTCTTAAAACTCCGTGACTCGGTGTCTCGGTGGTTCAAAATGAGCTGGGTCAATTGCTCGATTTAATTGTTAATTTGCAAAACCTTGCGGTATGGTGAAATCAATATATCAATGACATCAACTTCAACACCCGAACTCAAGATCGTCATCGCTGGAATCGGCGGGCAGGGAATCGTCTTCCTCACGCGGCTGATCTCGCAGACCGCCGTCAACCTCGGCTATCGAGTCGTCGTCTCGGAGACGCACGGCATGAGTCAACGCGGCGGCGCGGTCTTCTCGCATCTCAAGGTCAACGGCAGCGACGCGCCGCTCATCCAGCGCGGCTCGGCGGACCTGATGATCGCGCTGGACGCGAACGAAGCCTTGCAAAACATGGATTACATGCGGCGCGGCGGAACGGTCTTCGTCAACTCCAAGGATGGCTTGCGCCCCGAAATCGCCCCGCACCTCGAACGGTTGAACATCCGCGTGGCGAGCCTGCCCGCCAGCGCCATCGCCGTCGAGTTGGGGTCGGCGGCGGCGACGAACATCGTCATGGCGGGCTTCGTCGCCGCGTACGACGCGTTGAACCTTCCGCTCGAAAACATGATCGAAACCATCAAGCAAGCCGCCAGCAAAGGCGCGGAGCGAAATCTCAAAGCGCTGGAGGCGGGCTTTCAGGCGGGACAAAGACAAATCGAATCCGCGCAAAAAATTCCCAGCGAATAATTCATGAACTCATTCGACCACTTCACCCCCGCGACGCTCTCCGAGGCTCTGTCATTATTGGCGGAGCGCAACGGCGGCGCGGCGATCATCGCGGGCGGCACCGATCTTTTATTGCGAATGAAAAACGGATTCGCAAAACCGCGCGCCGTCGTCAACATCAAACGCATCCCTGACCTGCGCGGCATTTCATTCGACTCAACTTCGGGATTGCGCCTCGGCGCTTTGACCACGCTTCGGGACTTAACCCGCTCGCCTCAAATCCTCGACCTGTATCCCGTCCTCGCCCTCGCGGCGGGACTCATGGCTTCGGAACAGATTCGCAACCTCGCCACGCTGGGAGGGAATCTCTGCAACGCCTCGCCCTCCGCCGACCTCGCCCCGCCTCTCATCGCCCTTGAGGCGGTTGCCTGTCTCGTCAGCCTTTCCTCCGAGCGACAGATTCCCCTCGCCGATTTTTTCACGGGTCCAGGCAAATCCGTCATGCAGCGCGGCGAACTGCTGAAAGAGATCATCGTCCCGCCGCCGCAGGGCAAGACGGTTTATCTCAAACATTCGCCGCGCGCTTTCATGGACATCGCCATCGTCGGCGCGGCGGTGCGGATTGACAAGCAGGGCGGCAAATGCCGTCAGGCGCGAATAACGCTTGGGGCGGTCGCGCCAACTCCACTTCGGGTGAGAAGCGGGGAGGAAATTTTGGAGGGGCAGGCGCTCACGGACGAGAGAATCCGCCAAGCCGCGAAAATATCCGCCGAATCCTGTTCGCCCATCAGCGACGTGCGCGGCGCGGCGTGGTATCGAAAACGGATGGTCGAAGTTTTGGTGCGAAGAGGAATCGAAGCGACGTTATGAAAACGCTCATC
>CAADGT010000159.1 GCA_900696595.1 uncultured Chloroflexota bacterium | reverse complement strand
GACTTCGCCGTCTTTTTCATCCGCGTGCATTTGGATGCGGGCTAAATCATTAGCAATGAAGCCCGAGCCGGTGATGACCCAGAAATAATCCTCCCCCAGCCGCGTCACGGTCAAATCCGACTCGATGCCGCCGTTGCGATTCAAGAACTGGGTGTATATCGCGCTCCCAACTGGTTTGTCAATATTGCTCGAAGTCAGTCTTTGCAGTAAGGGCAATGCGCCTTTGCCCTTCAACTCGATCTTGCCAAAGGAAGTCAAATCGTACAAACAAACCCGCTCGCGGGTGGCGATATGCTCCTGGCGCAAGCGTTCAAAGTAGGGCGGCTTCGTCCAACCCCACAGGCGCTGATCCTCGCCCATGCGCCGCCACTCTTTGCCCGGGTCAAAGTAATTGACGCGCTCCCAGCCGAACTTCTCGCCAAAGACCGCGCCGTTCTCCATCAAGCGATAATGCGCGGGGCTGGTTCGATGCGGGCGCGCCGTCTCATGCTCGTCGTTGGGAAATTTCAAACGATAATAATACTTCACGCTCTCGCAGGTTCGCTCCGCCGCATATTTGAAATCGGAATAATAATTCCCAAAGCGCGTGGCGCGATAGCCGTACACATCCATCGGCGCTTCGCCTTCGATGATCCACTCCGCCATGAGTTTGCCCATGCCGCCCGCGCCGCCGTACCCGTTGAGCGACATGCCCGCCATCATCCAAAACCCTTTTGCGCCGGGCATCGGCCCGAGCAGAGGCTGGCAGTCGGGCGTGTACGCGCCGGGGTGACGGACGAGCGTGATGATCCCCGCCTGATCCAAAAACGGCAAACGTCGAATCGCGCCTTCGAGCAGCATCTCAAATTGATCCATGTCGCCGGGGAAGGATTTACTGCCATGCTCCCAGGGCGTTCCGTCAATCCAGCGCGGCAACGGCTTCGGCTCATAACCGCCGATCACCAGCCCGCCCTTTTCCTGGCGCATGTACACCAGGTTATCCGGGTCGCGCAGGCACGGCGTTTTTTCATGGAACTCATGCCCCGGCACGGCTCGCAACGCGATATGTTGATGATCCACCGGAGTGGTCGGGATGTGCAATCCCGCCATCGCCGCGATTCTCGGCGCCCACATCCCCGCCGCGTTGACGACGATCCCGCATCGGACTTCGCCTTTGTCTGTTACGACCGCCCGAACCTCTCCCTTCGCCGAAAGTTTGATCCCGGTCACGCGCGTGTTCGTGTAAATCTCCACGCCGAGTTCTTTTGCAAACTTCGCCATCGAAGTCGTGACGGTGTACGGGTCCAGTTGTCCGTCGCCGGGCAGATAGATGCCGCCGTACAATTCCCGGTCTGAAATTTGCGGCATGTATTTTTTCGATTCGGCGGGCGAGATGACTTCGCAATCCAGCCCCAGCGCCTTCGCGCGGCTGACGCTTCGTTCCATTTCCAGCAATTGCTCTTTGCTCGAAGCCACGCGCAGACTGCCGACCGTGTCGAACAGTCCCAACTCCTTATACAACTCCACGCTGTACATGCGGAAGCGCAACATGGCTTGAGACGTGGCGAACTGCGTCACCAGCCCCGCCGCGTGAGAAGACTCGCCGCTGGCGATCTCGCCCTTTTCGATCAGGATCACATCCCTGCGCCCCATCTTCGCCAGGTGATAGGCGACCTGCGCCCCATAAATTCCGCCGCCAATGACGACGATCTCAGCCTGTGATTTCATGCCTGCTCCGTCATTTATAGTATTACTCTTGAAAAACCTTGCCGGTTGCTTCTCGCGCAGGCGCAAACCAAAGTTTGCGGTACGAACCGCGCTATATGATTACTTGCACTGAATGCGCCGCCAGTTCCTTCCTGGCGGATTTGTCGAATTTCATATCGGTCACGAATTTATCCACTTCGTCAATATTTGCAACATGAAAGTTTGAGACCGCCCCCCACTTGCTATGATCCGCCGCGACGATAACCTGTCCTTTTGTGCGCTCGATCATCTTGCGAACGATCTCGGCTTCGTCGTTGGTCGGCACGGTGCAACCGTGCTTTAGCGAGATTCCGTCCACGCCGAGGATCAACTTGTTGGCGAAGACCAGATTCAAATTGTCCAGCGCGAAGCGGCCGGCCAAAGAGTTGGATCGGCTTTGGAATTCGCCTCCGGTCAAATGGTAGTGAAAGCCCGGGTCGCCAAGTTCCATCGCGGCGTTGACGTTGTTCGTAAAGACCGTAATGCGCGCATCGCGGCGGATGTGTTTCAACACCTCGGTGGCGGTCGTGCCGCTGTTGACAAAGACGATGTCGCCGTTTTCGATCAGCCCGGCGGCCAGTTCGCCGATGCGTTTTTTCTCTTCCGGGTTCTTCTGCGCGCGCTGTTGATATTCCTGCTCGAACAGCACGCGCTGGCTGAGAATTGCGCCCCCGTGCGTGCGTTCGAGAATTCCCTTTTGCTCCAGCCATTCGAGGTCGCGGCGGACGGTGGCTTCGGAAGACTCAAGCAGGTCCATCAAATCGGTTGTGCGCGCGATCTGATGAACCGCAAGAAATTCCTGAATTTTCTCTCTGCGCTGGGCGGGGATGAGGGGTTTACCCATCTGACGGATTATATAAGAATCTGAAGGAATTTGCAAGATTTTGATTTTTTGCTTATAATGAAAATATTCAATAAACCTGACAAGATTTCATCAAAACCAGCCTCACAAAAGAAGATTGCAAGGCATACACAGCGCGACCTTTTGAATCCTGTCAGGTTTTCATTGTTTTGTGGAGACTTCGTGACAAAACTTGTCAAAGACCTTATGCACAACGGCGTGATTACCTGCAAACCCGACGCCACATTGGGGCAGGTTGCAACCCTGCTCGACCAACACCAGGTTCACGCCTTGTTCGTAACAGATCGGGACGGCCGCATTGCCGGGGTAATTTCAGATTTTGATTTGATGGCCGGCGAATGGCTTTCCTCCGATTCCGAAAGCCTGTCTGTGATGAAAAAACTCACCGCCTCGGACTTAATGACCCGGCCGGTCGCCGTCATCGAAGCCTCTGCCTCGCTGACAAAAGCCGCCGAACTTTTTGTACAACAACAAGTTGGGCGCTTTTTGGTTTTGGATGAAGGAAAGCCCGCCGGAACTTTCTCGCTTTCCGACTTTGTCGCCAGCCTGTCCGGGCGGATCAAATCGCGGCGCGAGACGGTCGGCGATGTGATGTCGGACGCGATTCTGGTCTGCCGCGGAAAGACCCCCGTCCTCTCGGCGGCGCGGGCAATGACCTCCGCCGGGTGGCGTTCGGTTCTCGTCGTGGATGCAAAAGGCAAAGTCCTCGGCGTGGTCAGCGGGCGCGATCTGCTCGCGCTTGCCGCAGACGGCAACGCAGAATCAAAAACCGTCCGCGACGTGATGCACCCGGCGCTGACGATTGATATTCACGCCAGCCTGCGCGAAGCGGCGGATATGATGATTCAAAATCACCATCACCGCCTGGTCGTGACGGACAAAGACGACCCAGACGCTTTTCCGCTTGGCGCAATTTCCACATTCGATATTGTGGCGGAGATGGCGCGGCCGGACTCGGTCTGGCAGAGATAGTACAGTAGGACATGCTTAAGCATGTCCTACTTGCAAGGAGACCTTCATGCCCGAATTTCCAACGCAAGCCCGGGTCGTCGTCATCGGCGGCGGCGTGGGCGGAAGCAGCATCGCCTATCACCTGACCAAGCTCGGCTGGAAGGATATCGTCGTCCTTGAACGCCACGAACTGACCTCCGGTTCGACATGGCACTCGGCAGGCTTGGTCGGGCAGATGCGCTCGGATGCAAACCTGACGCGCATGATGCACTACAGTACGGATTTATATCGCAGTCTCAAAGCCGAAACCGGGCAGGATACTTCATGGCGCGAAGTCGGCGGGATTCGACTGGCCTCGTCTCATGAGCGCATGGAAGAGACCAAGCGCCTTGTGGGACTCGCCCGTTCCTTCGGCGTGCCGATGGAGTTGATCTCGCCCAAAGAAGCGCAGGAGATGTTTCCACTGATGGATATTACCGGCGTGGTCGGCGCGGCGTACACGCCCAACGACGGAAGCATTGACCCGACCGGGTTGACCAACGCCCTTGCCATCGGCGCGAAGAATCGCGGGGCGCGGTTTTTCACCAACACCAATGTCGAAAGAATCAACGTCGTCAACGGGCGCGTCAGCGAGGTTGTCACGGATCAGGGGACGATCAAGACCGAGGTCGTGGTAAACGCCTCCGGCATGTGGGGACGCGAGATCGGCAAAATGGTCGGGCTGAGTCTGCCTGTCATCCCGATGGCGCACCTTTACATCATGACCAAGCCCATCGAAGGCGTGACCAACAAATTTCCCAACCTGCGCGACCCTGACCTGCTCGTTTATTGGCGCGAAGAAGTCGGCGGGCTGATCACCGGCGGATACGAACGCCAGCCTGCGGCATTCGGCATGAACGGCATCCCGTGCGATTTCAAATTCAAACTGCTCGAACCGGATTGGGAGCGCTTCGCCCCGTTAATGGAAAACTCCATCCGCCGCGTGCCTGCAATTGAAAACGCCGAAGTAAAAATGTTGTTGAACGGGCCCGAAGGTTTCACGCCCGACGGCGAGTTTTTACTCGGTCCCACATCCGTCAAAGGATTCTGGGTGGCGTGCGCGTTTTGCGCTCACGGCCTCGCCGGAGCGGGCGGCATGGGCAAGGTGATGGCGGAATGGATCGTGGACGGCTCGCCCGAATGGGACGTCTGGCGGCTGGACGTGCGCCGCTTTGGTCCCAACTACAACAGCCTCGAATATGCGCGCGCCCGCACGTTTGAAACCTACACCCAGTATTACGACATCCACTACCCGGCAGAGGAAAGATTATCGAAACGCAACGCGCGCGTCTCCCCCACCTACTTCCGCCTGCGCGACCTCGGCTGTTCGTTCGGAGAAAAGATGGGTTGGGAACGCCCGAACTGGTTCACGCGCTATGAAGAAAAAGCCGCGCACGGGCACGAACCGCGCGGCTGGATGCGCCACAACTGGAGCCGCGCCATCGGTCACGAACATCTCATGACACGCGAGAACGCCGGGCTGTTCGACGAGACTTCCTTCAACAAGTTTGAAGTGCGCGGACCCGGCGCGTTGAAATTCCTCAATTATGTCTGCGCCAATCAAATAGATGTGCCGGTCGGAAACCTTGTCTATACGCAAGCCCTCAACAAACGCGGCGGAATCGAATGCGACTTCACCGTCACCCGCCTTGCCGAAGACCGCTTCTTCATTGTTACAGGGACGGCTTTCGGTCAGCACGATATGTCCTGGCTTTCGTTGAATATGCCCGACGCTGCGACTGCGCCCAACGCAAGCGACTCTGTCGCCATCGAAGACGTCGGCTCGAACTACGCCTGTATCGGGATGTGGGGACCGAAGGCTCGTCTCATCCTCGAGAAGGTCACCGCCGAAGACGTTTCCAACGCGGGATTCCCGTACATGACCTCGAAGAATATCAACGTGGGCGATGTGCCCGTCCGCGCCGCGCGCGTGACTTATGTGGGCGAACTCGGCTGGGAGTTTTACTGCCCGATGGAATACGGCTTGCGCCTGTGGGATACGCTCTGGGAAGCGGGTCAGCCCGAAGGCATGGTGGCGGGCGGATACAAAGCCATCGAATCCATGCGCCTCGAAAAAGCCTACCGCTACTGGAGCGGCGAGATCACGCCCGATTACACGCCCTACGAAGCGGGGCTGGGCTTTGCGGTAAAACTTGACAAGGAAAACTTCATCGGCAAGGAGGCGCTGGTCAGGCAAAAAACGGAGGGGATCCAATCCAAACTTTGCACGCTGACTCTCGCCGACGACCGCACGATTGTCATGGGCAAGGAGCCGATCCGCGCTGAAGGAAACACCATCGGCTGGGTCGCCTCGGGCGGGTTCGGCTACTCGGTCGCCAAATCCATCGCATACGCCTATCTGCCGATGGCATATTCCAAGCCCGGGACGAAGTTGGAGATCGAATGTTTTGGAGAACAGGTTGGCGCGGAGGTGACTCAAAACGTGTTGTGGGATCCGAAGAACGAGCGAATTAAGGCGTAAACCCGACCATGGACGATGACGGCGGGCCATGGTCAACCGTCCGTTATCCATGGTCAATAAAAACTTTCACACCCTCAAAGGAAGGAATACCCATCGAATGAACACGCTTGCCATTGATAAAGCCATTGATAAAGTGCCGTTTTTCGCGGATTCAAAGAACATCAAAAAGATTCCGTTAAGCGGCGGCATCACCAACCTGAACTTCAAGATCGAAGCGGACGGAAAATCGTACGTCATCCGCCTGGCGGGCGAAGGCACAGACATGCTGGGCATCAAACGCGACGTGGAACACGCGGCCAATAAGGTTGCGGGCGAACTGGGCATCGCGCCGGAGATCATGTACTTCATCGAGCCGCAGGGATACATCGTCACCCGTTTTGTGAATGGAAAACACATCGCGCCGGCGGAGATCGTCAAACCCGATTATCTCGCGCGCGTCGCGGAGAAACTGCGCCTGTTCCATCGCAACGCGCCGAAGTTAAAGAGTCAGTTCAACGTCTTCCGCCGCGTGGAAATGCTGACCAAGACCGCCAAAAGCCGCGGCGCAAAATTCCCGAACGACTGGGATTTCATCATGAAAAAAATGCGCGAGGCGGAAAAGGCTTTGCTCAAAGACCCGTACAAGCCAACCCCCTGCCATAACGACCTGCTCAACCTGAACTGGCTGGAGGAGGAAGTGGCGGGCGAGATCGGCGAACTGCGTTTGCTGGATTGGGAATACGCGGGCATGGGCGATATTTTCTTCGACCTCGGAAATTTTTCGCACCATCACCGCTTGAACGACGAACAGATCCGCCTCTTTCTGACCTCGTACTTTGGATCGTTTTCCCAGAAACATTATGCCCGCCTGAGAATCATGTGGGCGATGTCGGAACTGCACGAATCCATGTGGGGTACAACGCAGACGGTCATCTCGAAACTGGAGGAGGACTTCCAGGGCTACGCCGACCTGTGGTTTGGGCGCTACCGGGTTCACGTTACGGACTATCGCTGGGAGCAGTGGCTGAAGGATGTTGCGAAGAAAAAATGATGAAAAGGTTGAAG
>CAADGT010000158.1 GCA_900696595.1 uncultured Chloroflexota bacterium | reverse complement strand
TCACCTTACGCAAGATGGCATTTGGTTAGGAAATGCGCTTGCCGATGAGTCTGTGACCGTCCACGAATGTTCACGAATAAACGAATAGGCGCGCCAACATTCGCGAATTCGTGACTTTATTCGTGGATGGTTCGTGAGGATGGCAAAAGCGCTTAACATGAGTTTTTAACTCAAAAAGGCTGGGTACGATCAAGTCTGCCTTAATCCCTTTGGCTGGCTCAGAACAATCACTTCGGGCTGAAACCCTTCCTTTACTTGCCCGGCGCTCCCTTCCACTCCCCATTCCCCATTCACTACTCTCTGCTCACTACTCTCTACTCACTACTCTCTGCTCACTACTCTCTACTCACTACTCTCTACTCTCTATTCTCTACTCTCTACTCCCCCATAATCTTCACCAAAACGCGCTTTCGCCTTCTGCCGTCGAACTCGCCGTAAAAGATCTGTTCCCACGTCCCAAAATCAAGCTGACCGTTTGTGACAGCCACGACCACCTCGCGCCCCATGACCTGACGCTTCATGTGCGCGTCGGCGTTGTCTTCGCCGGTGTCGTTGTGGCGGTATTCGCGCACGGGTTCGTGCGGCGCGAGTTTCTCCAGCCATTTCTCGTAATCGTGATGCAGTCCGCCTTCGTCGTCGTTGATGAAGACGGAACTTGTGATGTGCATCGAATTCACAAGCGCCAATCCTTCCTTGATTCCGCTTTCATGCAGCGCCTGCTCGACCTCGCGTGTGATGTTGATAAACCCGCGCCGCGAAGGGACGTTGAAGACAAGTTCCTTGCGAAATGATTTCATGTTATTCGGTTTTCTCCACTACAACGGTTGCTTCTGTCAGCAAGGCCGCGATGGCGCCGAGGGCGGCGAGTTGCGGCGCGATCAACACGCCCACCACGCCGAATGTGACTGGAATCTCCATCAGCGTTTTGCCGTCTCTGTCCTTGATGATGACCCTGCGGATGTTGCCTTCGCGCAGCAGTTCCTTGATTTTGGACACGATCTTTTCGCCGTCCACGCAAAATTCTTCGGTGCGGGGGTGTTCTGTCATGGTTTCCTTTCAGGAATTCTTCCTGTAATGCTCGAACCATTTTTCGTCGAGCGGTTTCCACTCATCGCTTTGTTCGGCTGCCTCGTCCCAGTTTTCCTTGCCGCTCCATTCCTCGATCTTGATCGCGTAAACCGATGTGGCGCGCAACTCCTTGTCTGTGATCTCGCGGTACTCTTCGCCGGGTTTCAATTCGGGAAAATATTTTCCGATCAGACCGTACAGCAGGCGCTGCGCCTCGCCCGATTCCTCGACAATTCGCGCGATTCCAAACGCGACGGCGCTGCGATATTGAAGCGAAAATTCCAATGCGACGTTGGAGGGCAGTAACTTTCCCATCTCGCTCGCCTCGAACGCGACTTTGGGGTTGTGCTCGATGTTCGAGCGGATTCGCCCCGCGATGTTTGAGTGAAAAGCGATCTGATGATTCGCTTCGTCGTACCAGAACGAGGTGGGGAGGATGAAAGGCTGTCCGTCCACGGCGGTGGCGACATGGCCGACCTGCGCGGTTTTGAAGAACTCGCGGATCCAACCCTCGTCTTTTGTAAGATGCGGGCGGCGTTGATAGGCTGTGGGGTTTTGTCCGATGTATTCTCTTGGCATGAAATATCCTGTTGTACGACCGACTTAAGTCGGTCGTACTTTCGGTCTTACCGGTCATCCACGAGCAGGCGCAGATAGAACGTCCATTGGGCGGCGAAACCGAAAACGATGCTGGCGAAGACGATCAGCCAGCCCGCCCAGTTGACCTCCCCAAGAAAGGAAAGTAGGAAGTACGCGCCCGCGCCGGTGGTGAGCGAGCTCAGCATGGCGACTTCGACGGCGATCAGGTTGGCGATGCTGTAGGGCTTGTTCGTATGGGGAATGGACTTCCAGCGCCATTTGAACGCCGGTTCGATCTCTGGATGATGCTTGATGTAGTGATCCTTGATCTGGTTCATCGCCTCGACCGATTCGTGCCAGGCGGCGCGCAACCTCGCAAGTTGGGCGATGGTCAGCCCGCCCATCACGGTCAGCACGAGGAAGAGGGCGAAGAATGCGAAGGATACAGTTCTGGACTGCGACTCCATCTGCGTGCCGATGATGGCGGCGACGAACGAGCCGACCGAGACGAAGTAAAACGATGTGACGCGCGAGCGGTCCTCGTTTGCCTGAAAGGCGGTCTGGGCAATGTACTTGAACTCCTGCTGGAGCATTTCGTCTGAATTTAGGTCCGTTTTACGCGGCATGGTTTCTCCTTGTTGCAGATGCCTTTATTATCGCACGACTTTACCTTTGGCGCAAAAAAAAGCGGACGTTCATCACGCCCGCCCCCCCTCTACTCGCTACTCTCTACTCACTACTCTCTACTCACTACTCGCTACTCACTACTCGCTACTCACTACTCGCTACTCACTACTCTCTACTCACTACTCTCTACTCTCTATTCTCTATTCTCTACAACCTTATCGCCCACTCGCCTTTTCGCATCACCGGCTCGCGGATTCCATCTTTCGTAATACCGTCAATGTCCATTTGAGGCGAGCCGATCATGAAATCCACATGGTTGAGGCTGACGTTGCCCCCGGCGGCGATAAATTCATCGTCGTTCAACTCCGTCCCTCCGGCGAGGGTGAAGCGGTAGGCGCGTCCGATGGCGATGTGGCAGGAGGCGTTTTCGTCGAAGAGCGTGTTGTAGAAGAGGTGTCCGCGTTGCCCGATGGGGGAGGAGGCGGGCACGAGCGCTACTTCGCCGAGCCGATGCGAGCCTTCGTCGGTGTCAATCAGTTTCTGGAGCGCCGCTTCGCCTTTCTTTGCCGCAACTTTGACGATGCGCCCGTTCTCGAAGTGGACCTGGAAATCCTCGATCAAGGTTCCGCCGTAGGAGAGCGGGAAGGTGGCGGAGATCACGCCGTCGGCGCGGTTGCGATCCGGCAGGGTGAAGACTTCCTCGGTGGGCATGTTGGCAGTGAAGGCGACTCCGTTTTGCGCCATGGATTGCGCGCTGATCCAGAGATGTCCGCTGGGCAGTCCGAGCGTGAAGTCTGTGCCGGGACCTTTGTAGTGAAGCGCGGTATATTGCTTCGATTGCAGGTATAAGGCGCGTTCCTTCAACGCGGCGATGTGTTTGTTCCACGCCGCAATGGGATCGGGCTGGTCAATGCGCGTGGCTTCAAAAATTGCGCGCCAGAGTTTTTCCTGCGCCTCCACCACTCCGAGGTCGGGGAAAATCTTCTGCGCCCATGCCTCCCCGGCGGCGGCGACCACGCACCAATTGACGGCGTTGGTGGTGACTTTCTCGCCGATGGGACTCCAGTTTTCGAGATGAGTCCGTTGCAGGCGGCCGACCAGGCCCGGGTCGAGGCCGCCTAACAGGTCCGGGTTTGAACCGGCGATGGAGAGCAATGCGCCTCCGCTTGCAATCGTATCGGCGACTGCTTGAATCTGCCATTTGGGGTAAATGTCGAATGAATCTTTCGGCGCGTGTTGGATTCGCAGGCGGAGCATTTCTTCATCCGCAAAGATCGCGTCCACGAATGAAGCGCCGGCGGCATAGGCGGCTTTGGCGATCTCGCGCACAAGCGGCGCGAATTGATGCGGCACGCCGCGCGTCGCCCCCAGCGTGACGATCAGCCTCTGCCCGGCGCGGATGTTCAAGCCGACCTTGACGATGGCTTCGGCGTATTTGGCAAGCATTTCCTGGTGGGTTTTTCCGCTCATGGGTCCTCGTAATGGGAAGAATGTCCCAAGTATAGCACGTTGGGGATATGGGCGCGCTTTTATTGCATTGCATGTCGCAAAACAGATGCGCCAAACCGCGCGGACTGTTTTATACTTGCGAAACCTTTCCGCCCAAGGAGACGCCCCATGCTGTCCGTCCATTTGTTTGGCGCATTAAGGGTATTGAATGAAGGGAGGCTGCTCGATTCATTTCCAACCCAGCGTTCGCGGGAACTCTTTGCCTATCTTGCGGCGAATCCGAATATGGCCCATTCGCGCCTGGCGCTGGCGTCTTTACTGTGGCCCGATAAGACGGAGGCAAAGGCGCGGGCGAGTCTCAACACGGAACTGTGGCGCATCCGGCAAGTCCTGGGCGACGCCGACTCGCATCTTGAATTGACGCGCGATACCATCGCCCTCAACATCCCCGCCGGGGGGGTGGATATTCATCGCTTCCATGAATTGATTCAAACAAACAGCCCCGACTCGATCAAACAAGCCGTCGTATTGGCGGCGGGGGATTTCTTCGAAGGCTGTTATGCCGACTGGTGTCTGATCGAACGCGAAAGGCTGGCGGACAAATATCGCTCGGCGTTGTATGCGCTGCTTCGATATCACGAAGCAAGAAGCGAACTGACCGAAGCGATGGCGGCCGCGAAACAACTGGCGGGGTTCGATCCGCTTCACGAAGAATCGCATCGCGCGATCATGCGTTTATATGCCGCCATGGGCGACCGATCTGCCGCGCTGACTCAATACGAGCACTGTTGCGAATTGCTTCGCCGCGAACTCAACGTCCCGCCTATGCCGGAGACCGAGGCGCTGTATCGAAAAATCTTCGAACAGGCTGGGGGCGAAACCGTCCGATCCATGGTGCGCCCTGAAAAAGCGTTCGTGGGGCGCGGGGATATTTTGGAGGAAGTATCGGGATTCTGGGAGCGCGCGCGCGCTGGGAAAACATCGGCGATTTTGTTGACGGGCGAATCGGGCATTGGAAAAACCCGCGCCGCCGGACATTGGCTTTCCCTGAGGCAAAGCCAGGCGGTCATCCTGCGCGGGCGTTGCAGCGAACTCAATCGTCAATCGGCGTTTTATCCCGCGCTTGAAATGTTGCAACAGGGGATGGACGAATTCGGGCTCTCCCCGCTGGATGCTTTGCCGCTGGCATTTGCCGCCGATTTGCAAAAATTTTTCCCCGGGTTGCAGGAACATTTGAGACTTGCCCGGAACGAGTCGTCTCTTCCGCCTGCGCTGGCGCGCGCGCGTCTGGCGCGGGCGTTCGATGCCGGGTTGCGCGCGTTTGCCGAACCGGACCGCCCCCTCATCCTATTTTTCGACGACTTGCAATGGGCGGATACGGAGACGTTCGACTTGATCGCTGGGTTTATGCAGGATGCGGACGCCCCGGCGATTTTCATCCTCGCCACCTATCGCCATGACCCGCTGGATCGAATCGAATCAAACCGCCGCGACGACTGGTTCCGCAACCTGGGCTTTGACTCCCTCCGGCTTGGTCCGCTTTCGAAGGACGACACGGCGCGCATGATCCGCGAACTGGGAAAATTGAACGATGTTCCATCGCGCTTTGCCGAACGCATCTACGCGGAAACAGAGGGAAGCCCGCTTTTCATCGTCGAAACCCTGCGCGGGTTGTTCGACGCCGGGCATTTGTCCGTTAATGCGGACGGCGTCTGGGCGATTCCGCTGGACCGCCAACAGGAAGGCGCGGTCCGCCTGCCCCTGCCCGCCAGTTTGCGCGAAGTGATTCGCGTGCGCGTTGTGCGGCTGGCGGAGGATCATAAACGCGCGCTTGAAACCGGCGCAATTTTGGGGAGCCGCTTTGATGCGGACGCGCTGCGCGTCATGTCCGGTTTGAAAGCGGAGATTCTTGACGACGCGTTGCGCGAATTGATGCGTTTGGGACTGGTTGGAGAAACCGCCTCCGGGTATGAGATCAGCCATGTGCGCATTCGGGATTATTTACTGGACGGGATGAATGAAGATGACCGCAGCGATCTTCACCGCCGTGCGGCGAATTTTCTAAACGAATCGCCAAACCCGCCGCTCGAACAGATTGCATATCACTTCCAACAGTGCGGGCAGACGGACCTTGCCCTCGCCGCGCTGGAACAGGCGGGCGAGGCGGCGATGAAAATTTCCGCGTACAAATCGGCGGCGGAGCATTTCGAATCCGCTCTGCAATTCATGAAGGAGGACGAAGATGGTTCCGCCCGGCTTGGCATATTATTGAAGCTGTATCGCTGTTTATGGGGAACCAGCCATGATTTAAACCGGCTTGAAATAATCCTTGAAGAGGCGCGGGCGATTGCGGAAGCGACCGGGGATGAAAAGAAACTGGCGGAGGTCTACTACCATTCCGGAGTCAATCGAATCAGCCGGGGGGAGTGGGCGCAGGCGCGGGATTGGCTCGAAAAATCCCTGCGTCATGCCGCGAAGCGCCTGCCTGAAATCGAAATGAAAGCCCGCCTAGAAATGACCAACATCCTGCAATTCATGCGGATCGAGCCTGAAGCGCGTGAGCATGGATGGCTGGCGCTCGCGCTCGCCCGATCGCTTGGCGACATTCGCGCCGAGGAACGCGCCCGCTGGGACCTGGCTGAGTTCGATATGAACGCGGTCAATCAATCCCAGTTGGGGCTGGAGATCGCCGAACGCGCCTTCGAGACTGGAACGTTCGAATTGATCGTTGATCTTGGCAGCAGTATCGTGGGCGCATTATTGCGGGCGGGAAATCCCGGCGCGGCGCTCGCGCAGGCGGAGCGTTTCCTGGCGTTTGGGCGCGAACAGGGGATTGGGGTGTTCGTAAAAACCATCCAACGGGCGCAGGCGCGCGTCCTGCTGGAAATTGGGCAGTACGAAATCGCCCTGATTCTGTTGAAAGAGGCGCTGACCGCCAGCCGCCTGACCAACTATCGCTATGGCGAGATGCGCGCTCTGGCTTGCCTGGGGATGTGCTACGCGGGACTGGGCGACGAGGAAGAGGCGCTCGGTCAACTGACCCGGGCGGAGGAACTGGCGGAGGGAATCAATTCCAAAATGGATGTCAACCTGATTCGCGTTGACATCATCGCCGTATTGATCGGGCTTGCAAAACCGCAGGCGCTTTCCCGCGCGGAGTCGCTTGCGTTACAGGTTCTCTCCGACCGGGACGACGGTCTTTTTCAGGGGTCGGTTATCTTCGCCATGAAACATCTTGCCCGCGTCCACTTTGCAAGGGGCAACTTCGACGAATCCCTGCGATATGCGGGCGAGGCGGTGAGGGCGATGGAGCGCCCGGCGAATCGCGATATTGCTCTCGACCCGCGCGTGTATTTCACCCATTACCTGATCCTCGAGCGGATGGGGGACGAGAAGGCGGCTCGGGCGTTGAGATGGGCGCGGGATACCCTCTGCTTTCGGGCGCGGACTCTGCCGCCGCGCCTC
>CAADGT010000157.1 GCA_900696595.1 uncultured Chloroflexota bacterium | reverse complement strand
TTGAAAACGTCCCTCCTGAAATTCAGGCGGTTGTCGCCAAAGGACTGGAAAAACTTCCCGAAAACCGATACCAATCGGCTCGCGAACTTCTGACAGAGTTCTACCGCGCCGTCGGAATGCACGCCGAAGCGGATACCCTCCATTCGCTCCGGTTCAAGACCCCGCCTTCGACGGTTTCATCCGTCCCCAAGCCTTCGCCGCGCCGAAGCAGTCTCCCCTGGATCGGCGCTGTCATCGCCGCCTGCCTGTGTTTTGGAGTCATTCTTACAGGCGCGATTGGAATATCCATCATCAGATCCAGGTCTGGAGCGACATTGGTTGGAACCGTCCCGGCGGAGGCAACCGCTCCTGAAACGCACTCCGCTCAAACGACGGAAGAAGCGGGCGCGAATCCCGAAGCGCCGATCTCCGGCGAATTTCCCGGCGTGCTTCGTTTTCAAGGCGCATTGGACCAGGTCACCATCAGCGGAATCTTTGCAGAACCTGCGCAAGGATTTCAATATGAAGCCTGGCTGATTGACGACAACAACGAAACCCGCATCAGCCTCGGACTCCTGGAAGAAATTGAAACCAGCCGTTACGGCCTGACCTATCTTGACCCTAAAGGGCGCAACCTGCTCAACTCCTTCAACCGAATGGAAATCACCCTCGAACCCAACCCCGACCCCAGCCCCAACCCGACAGATACTGTTTCATACTCATCCGCCATACCGCCCCGCCCGCTGACTCACGTCCGGCATATTTTGGGACGCTTTCCCGGCAATCCAAACGATACCGCCATGTTGATCGGCCTAACGCAAACCAGCGCATTGATTGACGAAACCGGCAAAGCCCTGTCTCTATCCTATCAAACCGGAGATGAAAAAAGCGTCCGCGCAAACGCCGAAATGCTGATCAACCTCATTGTCGGAAGCCAGAGCAATGATTTCAACGATTGGGATAAAAATGGCAGCGTCGAAAACCCCGGCGACGGATTCGGGTTGTTACTGAACGGCGGACAAAGCGGTTACATCGAAGGGTCCATTGCCCACACAGAACTTGCCGCCAGCGCCGAAGACGCAACCGCAAACATAATCCTGCACGGCGAACACGTTGTTTTCAGCGTAAAAAATGTCGAAGGCTGGTCCACCGAACTTCGCGATGTCGCGAAACGGATTCTCGAATCGGCGCCGGGACAAATCTCCGAAGCGGATATCCGGCAAGCCGCGTCGCTTGCGAACCAAATCCATAACGGCATAGACTTGGACGGAAACGAACACATCGACTCCATCCCTGGAGAGGGCGGCGCAAATACCGCATACGAACACGCCGAATACATGGCGGATATGCAAATCCTTGAAGGCGCGAACCAGGTTCCACCGCCGGGAAATCCATAGCGCCGGGCGGGATTCTTTGCGCGCGTTCGCCTTGCCAAAATTAATGCCGATGGTATAATCTGCCCGCTGTACGATCGGGGTGTGGCTCAGACCGGTAGAGCGCACGGTTCGGGTCCGTGAGGTCCGGGGTTCAAATCCCCGCACCCCGACAGCATTGGAAGAAAAGACTCCCAGCCCGAGGGAGTCTTTGTTTTTACCCGCTCGTCTTGCGCGCCGCGAGGCAAAGCGATTTTTTTTGCGCGCGGAAAACGTAGATTGGACGGATCCCCTCCCGTATCTTTCGCAAATCACTTTTGCCAGGGCAGTTTTTCCAAATCCACATTTCCCCCGCTGAGGATGACGCCCACTCTTAATCCATTCAAGTCAACCTTCTTCTCCAATAACGCGGCGATGACCGTCGCGGCGGAAGGTTCGACGACGATCTTGGCGCGTTCCCAGACGAACTTCATAGATTCGATAATAGCGGCTTCGCTCACGGTCGCAATCCGTTCGACTCGTTGTTGAATGATCGGAAAAGTCAACGTTCCGAGAGAGGTCAACAGACCGTCGGCGACCGTTTTGGGATTCTGCGAAGGAACGATCTTGCCTGTTTTCATCGAACGATAGGCATCGTCCGCCGTCTCCGGTTCTGCGGCGATCACCCGGATTCCTTTTTTCGTCTCCACAGCCGCGATCGCCGTGCCGCTCAATAACCCGCCGCCGCCGACGGGGGCTATGACAACATCCAGGTCGGGGACATCCTCCAGCAATTCCAGAGCCGCCGTCCCCTGCCCTGCGATGACCAGTTCATTATTGTAAGGATGGATCACGCTCGCGCCCGTATCAAGTCGGATTCGCTCCATTGCGCTTTCTCTTGCCTCGAGCGTCGGTTCGCAGAACGTAATCCTGCCGCCGTAGCCCGCCACTGCGTTCTTCTTCACCTGGGGCGCGTTATCCGGCATGACGATGTATGCCGGGATGCCGCGCATCTTTGCCGCCAGCGCCAGAGCCTGCGCGTGATTCCCCGAAGAATGAGTTACCACGCCCTGCGCCGCCTCTTCATCCGTCAACGACCAGACGGCGTTGCTCGCGCCGCGGAATTTGAACGCGCCTACTTTCTGGAAATTTTCGCACTTCATGAACACGCGCGTTCCGACCCGCTGATCCAGGCTTTCACAGGTCAGCGCAGGCGTGCGATGAATATACGGCGCAATCCTTTTCGCCGCCGCCTTTATATCGCTCAACGAAACCGTCATGTCCTCTCCAATCTCCAACTCACCCTGCGCGACAGCCGCCCTGAGCGGAGTCCCGCGCGTAGTTGAAGGGCAGGTTCACAAGGGGAGTTATCAGTTGTCTCAATAGCCTTTCTCGAAATCCACGACATAGTTCAATGGCTTGCCTGAAATATACAGCAGGTAGTTCGCAATAAATATCTTCGCAATATCCTCTGGCAGGCTCGGCGCGGACGTGTGAAAGGTCATCGTCAGATTCTTCGCCGCCCAAAAGGGATGCGTCTCCGGCAGCGGCTCTTCCTCGAATACATCCAACACCGCCCCGGCGATTCGCTCATTCTCCAGCGCTTCCAGCAAAGCGGATTCGTCCACGGCTGAACCGCGCCCGACGTTGATGAACAAAGCATGGGAAGGGAGCGCGTTCAGTAAATCAGAGCCTACGATCTTTCGCGTGTCTTTCGTGTTAGGCAGAATATTTACGAGATAATCCAAATCGTTTACAAACTCGGTCAACCGCTCTTCTTGATAATACTCGTCTACGTGCGCGCTTGTTTTACTCGCTCTCGTATACCCGCGCACCTTCATCCCGAAGAACTTCGCCGTCCGCGCCACTTCCGCGCCGATGGAGCCGACCCCCAACAGTCCAATGGTTTTTCCGCGCAGGGGGACGGCCCGAAATCCCACCCACTGTTTTGCCTTTTGTCTTTCCGCCAACTCGAACAATTTGCGTTCATGCGCGAGTATGTAGGCGAGGACGAACTCAGACATCAACTCCCCAAACACCCCGCGCGCGTTCGTGAGGATGTAATCCCTGCGCAGGGACGGATCGAGCAACGGCTCGACCCCCGCCCAGGTGGATTGCGCCCATTTGAGATTTGGCAACTCCGATAACGTTTTCCGAATCATGAGCGGCGATCCCATCGCGATCGTGGATGCGGGCGACGGTTCCTCCTCGATGACGAGGCCTGGTAAACTCGCGGATTCAAGTATCGCGCGATAAGTTTCGGCGTCCCTGCCGAGGATGACGAGGGTTGGCATAATGCTGTCAATTTTACCCAAATAAAAAGCCCCCGCTACAAGAACGGGGACTTTTTTATATTATCGGCGTCTGCGCCTGCCGCGCAATAACGTGACGAACCAGATCAGGATCACCGCACCGCCGATGGCAACCAGGAAACTGTAAAAATTAAAGCCTGTTACGCCGGGCTGACCGAAGAAATTCTCCATGATGAAGCCGCCGATGAACGCGCCCGCAATGCCGACGATGATGTTCGCGAGCGCGCCCATCTGACGGTCGGTCTTCATGATCAGGCTGGCGATCCAGCCCGCCAGCGCGCCAAAGACGATCCACACAAGAATTGAAAAAAAGCTCATGTCGCTGCCTCCAAGTATGATTTTTATGGATTATATCGCATCGAACCCGGCGCCGACTCGGAAAACAGGGACACGCTTTGAAGAGAGTCCCTCCCTATGGGTTGGCTGTCAGATAAGCGTATAAAGCCGCCAGGTCGTCGTCGGTCATTTGCGCGGCGGATTGCCAGGGCATGGCGTCGCTGAAGGGAGTTCCATCGGGGCGCACGCCCGTCCGCATGGATTGAATGAATTCCTCGAGCGTAATCGAACCGACGAACGGGCGCGGATTCGGAACGGCTGGACCCGCGGGAGAAGCGGGCGTCCCCGTCATATCCGAGCCGTGACAGCCGCGGCAATCGCCGAAGGTGGCGACGTATTTCCCGTATTCGGGAGTTATCCCCGCGGGCGGCGCGTCAATCGAACTTGCGGCTGGCTCCGGCGCTGGGAACATTCCCGACCCCATGATGACCACGCCGAGGAAGTTGAGTTTATCTCCCGTTGGCGCGTCGGCGGTTTCGGCGGGCAGACTCCGCAGGTAGGCGATGACGGCTTCGGTGTCGTCGTCGCTCAGTTCGCGGTACGACAACATGGACATGAACATCAATAAATTCCCGTCCTTATCCACGCCGTGACGGATGGCGCGGAAGATTTCGCCGTCGGTGTAGCCCGACAGTTTCCCGCCAGGCGTGAGATTCTCGGTGGCGACCTGTCCCATGAAGCCGAAGCCTTCATCCTCCGCCATGTTCCAGCCGCCCTTAAATGGAGGAGCTTGATCTACGCCGTGACAGCCGACGCAACCGATGTTGGCGATGTACTCGCCGCGCGCGATCTGTTCGGGCGTCGCGTCCACTTTCAGGTCACGCGGCGACTCGGCTTTCGGGGAATAGACCGTCATCATGCCCTTGATGCCCCAGAAGGAAAGCGCCGCGAAGATGAGCGTGAGCAGACCCGCGCCCAGCCCGCCGAGAATCTTGACCCACATCCGCTGGGCTTTGACCGCGCGGACGGTGAGCCTGCCGAAGAAAACGGTGATTGCAAGAACGATGAGTAGAATGAGCAGGTTTACGAACATGGTATTCTCCTTTGGTGAATTCTTATTTCTCATGTCATTGCGAGCCGCGAAACGGCGAAGCAATCTCCGACTCAACGAGAAGATTGCTTCGTCGGGAAGACCACCCTCCTCGCAATGACGGAACATCAACCTTCCAGCGCCTTCTTCAAGGCATTCATGGTCTCGTCCATCTGTTTGTCCATCTGCCCCTTCATCAACCCTTCCGCGAGTTTGAAGATGCCGCTGAACTCGCCTTCGCCCCACACGTTGACCAGCGTGCCGCCGTCCTGCGCGGTGAAGGTGAATCCCCCGCGCATGGAGGCGGGCGCGTCCACGGTTTTGTATTCGTAGCGCGCGGGCGGCTCCCAGACGGTGACTTCGGACTTCATATCCATTTTCTGACCGAACAGTTTGGAGACGAACATGTACTGCGTCCCGACCCGCGCCGCGCCATCGGTCAGGGTTTTGGATTCGATGAATCCGACCATCCATTTGGAGGCGTTGCTGAAATCGGTGGCGAAGGCAAATGCCTTCTCAGGCGCGCAATTGATGTGGATTGATTTTTCGACTTTCATAAGGTTTCTCCTTTGGTTTCAAATCCGACGCTACAACTGCCCTGGTACGGCTTAAGCCGCACGTTGCCAGGGGAGAGCGTCGGTTACGCGCTACCTACGCGCCGCGTTTGATGAACGCAAAATATCCGAAGGCAAGCGCGAAGAATCCGTGAATGTACAAAAACGAGTTTGCCATCGCCGAACCGCTCATTGCGCCGAGCGCGAAAATGGCGGTTTGCAGGGCGTTTTGCAGGAAGAAAGCCAGAACGATGGAACGGCGGGCGGGACTGTCCTCCATGCGGGCGGCAATCCAACTGACCAAGCCCATCAGCAGGGCGTAGCCGCCGTTGTTTTGAAACATGAGCAAAAATTCGGCGCTGAAATCCGTGATGCCGTATTGCGCCGCCATCATCGCGGGGGCGAAGACCAGAAACGGAATCCCGATAGCCATGTTGAAGGCTTGCAGGTAGAGCAGGTATTTAACTTTCATTTGATTTTCTCCTTTGATTTTGAATCCGACGTTACAACTGCCCTGGCGGGCGTTGCCAGGGGAGAACGTCGGTTACGCGGCGGGCGCATAGCGGACGCACTCTAGCGGGCGCTCAACCACATGCGTCCGAGCCAGAATCCCCAAACGGGGTAGGCAATGACGGAAAGCGCGCCGCCGATATACGTCAACAGATGATTCGGTCCGCCGAGGATGAAGCCAGCCGTCACTAGCACATAGCCCAGACCTGCCGCTATTCCCATCCACGACAAACCGCGAGGCAGAGTTCCGCTTGACTTGGCGAGCCAATGAAAGGTCACGAGCGAGGCGCCGTAAACGCCAAATACGAAGGTGACTAAGTCCCCAAAATTCGCGCCTGTGATGACGAGCAATGTCTGAAGCGCCGCCCCGATCAGCATGGCGACCGCTCCAATCGAGAACGCAATGAGGCTGGCTGTCGGCGCGGAAGCGCGATGGATTTGATACAGCGTGAAAAGGATCAGGATCGCCGTCAGCCCGATGACGATACTGCACACATCATTGATCTTTCCGTACGGATCGCCCACGCTGAAAAAGATGACCAGCGTGATCGCGCCGAGGATGGTGGCGATGGCGCTGAGGGTGGCAGACCAGCCTGCAAGACGATATGGGTTTGTGTTCATTTTCTCCTTTCGGTAAAAACTCCGACGCTAGAGAGCGTCTGTTACGCAGTCCGTGTTAAAACGGCTTGGCGGTCATCAGCCAGGCGATGATGGCGAACCCGCCGTAGCCGATGATCAGCAACAATGTGGGATTCGCCCTCGCCAGCGCGGCGTTAATTTCTTCGTCGCTTTTCACTGGTTCGGCAGGGAAGGGTTTTCCCTTGACCATGTATGGAAGCCCCACGGCTTTTCTGATCTCGCCAAAGACTGCCGCGCCATGAAGCGCCATCAGCACAATGACTACGATCAACAAAATAATCGAAACCCAGATCCAACCGAATTTCCACCAAGCCATGTTGAGGAACGCCGCCGCGAGTCCGAACACGACAATGGCGAGCAATGTCCATAGCATGGCGGGATACGAAGCCAGTGAAAGGTCGAGCAGGGCGCGGACGCGGGCGATGTCGCGTTCCTTTTTGAGGGCGAAGGAAACCGCCGCCGAGACGCCGTGCGCGAGCAGGTATCCGAGGACGCTGGCGACGTGCAGGAAGACAACGAGTTGGTAAAGCATGCGAGATTCTCCTTTGGTGAAAATGGGTTGAACTTAATTTTCCTTTGCCTGTCGGGCGTATTGAATTCCCGTGACAATAATGACGAGATGCAAAACGATGAAGCCGATATAAAACGGCGCGGCGTATCCCTGCAAGATCATGTACAGGTCATCCAAAATACCTCGGACGATCTCCAGCGCGACCACCAACCAGACAATAGAGACATTCTTCAACGGGTCACGGGACGCCCACAGCATGAACGCGCCCGTCACGAGCAAGTCCAAGCCGAACATGAAACTGAAATCGAGCAAACCGTGATATGTAACGCCTGAAGTCTCAACGCCAGGCAATATCATCGGCAGGCGGGCGGCATTCAAGGCAGGCGCAAACCCCACGCCCAACAGGATATAGAGCGCCCCCACGATGCGAAACCACCATTTGAGTTTGTTCATTTTGTCATCTCCTTTTTTGACAAATTATTTTCGGATGAATCGTTCATCCATTTTTCGAGAAACGCCGTGAGTTCTTCCAAATTCTTGAACCCGATGCGCGTCTCCGTCTGCGAGTCCTGCAAACTGAACCGCCATGCCGCGTGGTTCTCGTCCGCGCCGCGCTCCTCCCACACGAGCAGGATGTAGTGATGGTAACGCGGCGGGCGGGGTTGGGAAATCGCGGTCACGGGTCTGGCAGTCCAGTCTCAAGTAAGATAAACTTGACCACATTGTATAAAGTCAGCGTTTAGAAATCGTTTATTCGCGCCGTACCGCAAACTTCAGTTTGCGCTCGTACCAAAAGGACAAACTAAAGTTTGTCGTACCGCAAACCTCAGTTTGCGCTTGCGTTTACGCTCAAAAAGGACAAACTGAAGTTTGTCGTACTGCAAAATTCAGTTTGCAACGCCAAAAGCCGCTATGCCCGAAACCATCTTCTATCGCCGCAAACTTCCGCACATCCACCCGCAGCACAACCCGCTTTTCATCACCTTCAGCCTCGTGGATTCAATTCCATCTGCCGTTGCCGCCGAGTTAAAAGCCGAACGCGAGAAGGAACTCCAAGCCGCCAAAAGCCCCGCGGAGCGATATGAAATTCAGAAAAAATATTTTGGACATTACGACAAATGGCTCGACCGTTGCCAGCACGGGCATGATTGGCTCAGGCAGGAAAATATCGCCCAAATCGTCGCGGATGAAATTCATCGGGCAGCCAGTCATCATTACGAACTCCATGCCTATTGCATCATGCCCAACCATGTTCATCTGCTCATCCAATCGCTCATCGAAAAATTTCCGCCTTCGAGAATGCCAAGCGCCGTCTCGCCTGTCGCCGAAATTATGCGCCTGCTCAAAGGTCGCGCCGCCCGCTTTTGTAATCTCGCGCTCAACCGCTCTGGTCAATTCTGGCATCACGAATATTACGATCACTACGTCCGCGATGAAAACGAGATGGAGCGAATCATTCTTTACATTTTGAACAACCCCGTCAAAGCGGGGCTGGTAAAAGAATGGAAGGATTGGAAGTTCACCTATGTCACTCCCGACCTCGGCGAGTGGTAGTACGACAAACTTAAGTTTGTCCTACTTGGGCGCGCCGCAAATCACGCGAGATAACGTCCCCATCACCAACTTCATCTCCAACAAAGTCCCCGCTTTGCTGGCGTACCTCGTCGTGACGCGCCGCGCCCACACCCGCGACAAACTCGCCGCGCTGCTTTGGGGCGAGATGTCCGACACGGACGCGAAAAATAATCTGCGTCAAGCCCTCGCCAACCTGAAAAAATTTTTCGACGACGAACTGACCATTGCCCGCGACTCGATTGAATTCACAGGAGACGGATTCGTCGACTCGGTGGAATTTGAATCCGCCCTCCGTTCCGCTTCTTCTCTCGACGCTCAACCTGCTTCGGTTATCCTGACAGATTCCCTGCGCCTCTACCGCGGCGACTTCCTCGAAGGCTTCCACGTCCGCGACGCGCCCGACTTTGAAGACTGGATGTTGACCGAACGCGCCCGCCTGCGCGAACTTGCCCTGCAAGCCCTTCACCGTCTTGCCGAAATCGAATTGAGCCGCGCCAATTATCCCGCCGCGCTCGAAGCGACCTCCCGCCTGCTCGCCTTCGACCCCTGGCGCGAAGAGGCGCACCGACAGCGCATGTCTGCCCTTGCCCGCGCGGGACAGCGTTCCGCCGCGCTGGCGCAATACCAATCCTGCCGCCGCATTCTGGAAAAAGAATTGGGCGTCGAGCCCTCTGCCGAAACGACCGCGCTCTACGAGCAGATTCGCAACGCGGAGAACCTGCCGCTTCACAACCTGCCTGTCAGCACAACCTCGTTCATCGGGCGCGAAGCGGAGTTGGCGGAGATCCGCGTCAGGTTGGGAAATGCCGAATGTCGCCTCCTCAGCCTCATGGGGGAAGGAGGCGTGGGCAAGTCCCGTCTGGCGTTGCAAGCCGCGCAGGGACTCATCCCGCAATTCATCAACGGCGTGTGGTTCGTCCCGCTTGCTTCCGCCAAAGATGTCGAAGGGATGCTCCTCGCGATTGCGGGCGCGTTGAAGATCAATGTCACGGGCGGAAAGGAATTGCAGGAATTTTTGCGCGATAAAAATCTTCTGCTCATTCTCGACAACCTGGAGCAGTTGATCGGCGACGCATCGTTGAAATGGATTACGGACACAATCCGCGCCGCGCCGCAAGTGAAGATTCTGGTCACTTCGATTGCGCGGCTGAACATCCAGGTGGAGACGCTTCTCGAAGTGCGCGGACTCTCTTTTGCCGAAACGTCGTCGCCCGCCGAGAAACTTTTTGTAGAACGCGCCCGCCAGATCAAACCCGACTTCAACCCCAGCGCCGACGACCTCGCCGCGATTGCGCGTCTGTGCGAACTGGTGGACGGCGCGCCGCTCGCCCTCGAACTTGCCGCCGCCTGGGCGCGCGGACTCTCCGCGCGGGACATCGTAAAAGAGATCGAGCGCAACCTCGACATCCTTGCGACCGCGCAGCAGGATCTGCCGCCGCGCCATCGCAGTATGCGCGCCGTATTCGACCATTTTTGGAATTTGCTTTCGCCTGATGAACAAATCGTCTTTCAAAAGCAAGCCGTCTTTCGCGGGGGTTTCACGCGCGAAGCGTTTCAAGAGGTCACAGGCGCCGACCTCTCCATGCTGGCGCGTTTTGTGGATAAGTCCGCCATCCACTTCAACGAAAACGGACGTTACCGCCGCCACTCGCTGATGGTTCAATACGGGACAATGCGCCTGCGCGAAAACGCCGCGCTTTACGAGCAGGTCCGCGCCGCACACGCGCATTATTACAGCAAGTTTGTCAAAGCGCTGGAAAAGGAATTCATCGGCGGACAGCCGCAAAAAGCCATGTCCCCGTTTTTAGCCGACCTGCCCAACATCCGCCTCGCGTGGGCGTGGGCTGTCGAAAATCGCGACGCGGCGGTATTCAACGACATGTCCGATTCGTTCATGCAGGGTTTTGACCTGGCAGGGCTGTACCGCGATGGGCGCGACCTGGCGCTGAAGGCAATCGAAGCGTTGGAGTCGGTTAAGTCCGCGGCGAAGGAAAAGCAAATCGCCAAAGGCAGGGTGATGGGGCTGGCGGGCGCATTCCTGTTTCGGCTGGGCGAATATCAGCAGGCGATGGAGTGGTGCGAGAAATCCATGCAGGCGCTGGAGAAATCGCGTCCGCACGTCGCGTACGCGCATACCCTCGTTTACGCGGGCGCGGCGGCGTTTGGGTTGGGCGACTTGGAGAGCGCGCTGGATTGCTGGAAAGGCGCCATTGCGGAATACCACGCCGTCGGCTCGCTGTGGGGCGAGACCACCAGCCGCAACAATCTTTCCGAAGCGTTGATCGCCCTCGGCGATTTCGCGCAGGCAAAAACCCATTCGCAGGCGGCGCTCACGCTCGGTCGGCAAATGGACAACGCCGAAATGATCGGCAGCGCGCTCACCACCCTCGCCCTCATCGCGCTCCAGGAACAGGAATTCGCCGAAGCGACGCGCCGCGCGGAAGAGGCGCTTTCCAATTTTCAACAAACGGGACACGACGCCCATATCGCTTATTCGATGCTCATACTTGGTAAGATCGCCGCCAGACAAAAACGCTACGAAGAAGCGCGCCGCCTGCTCGAAGAGAGTATCGGGATTTTGAAACGCGTGGGAAATCGGTTGTATCTCGCGCAATGCGAGCGGGAACTGGCGGAGGTTGCGTCCGCATGGAAAAATAACAAAGATGAAAACGCCTGAGTTTTTTCGCAGATTGTTGTCCTTTCCCAACATGCTCGTTTTTCTGTTTACGCTTCCCTTTCTTGGGATCGGCGTTTCAGAAGCGGTCAAGGTTCGGCAAATGCTCGCGTCTTTCGAGAGCGCGACCGGCATAGTCATTGACAATGACTACCAAACCAGCCCCGACCCGGACGATCCTGCCAGAGAGGCGGGCGCGTATTTCCCGGTCGTCAAATTTTCAAGCAGGCAAGACGGAGATACAACCTTCACCGACGGCGTCGGCTCCATCCCGCCGGATTATGAGATCGGCGACAGCGTGGAGATTCTTTACAACCCGCAGAACCCCCGTGAAGCGAAGATCAAGAGTTGGAAGCGGATCTGGTTTGCGCCAACCCTTTTCATTGCAATCAGTCTTTTACCTGTCGCGATGGTTCTTGTTTGGACTGCCGCGCAGGTCCGGGGGCGAAAGTTATAATGTCGCCCCTGCGATCAATCGCAAGACTGGCCGCTAATTCAATCTGCGAATCCTCGTCGCAGTGTTGTCGCGCCCGGCGATGAAAAAACCAACGGCGACGATCAGCCAGATGGTCGGAAAGACATAGCCTAGGGCGCTGTCCATGAAGCGTCCGCTCCATTGGGCGTAGTACGCGATCAGGCTGACGCCGAGCGTCGCAAGGAAACCGATCGCAAAAACGACGATTCGAAGCTTCGAAGCCAGTTCGTCGCGCGCCGCCAGGAATAGAATGCCCAGCGAAAGGCATAGGATTCCGAAGCCATAGGACATAAAATCGAAGCCAATCCCGGTGAAAAAAGCCGTCGCTCCCTCGAGTAAATACCAGACTCCGGCTATGGTAAGCATTCGCTTGGGCGTCATTGCAATTCTCCTCTTAAAGCGCCAGTCGGGTTCGCTTATTTTAGATTCCAGTTCTTCGTCCGGCATCCGCTAACTCTTTTCGCCAGACTGCCGGGCTATGAACTTCAACCCGAACCATTGATCGCTTACCGAACAGACCTTTACATCCACCAGTCCGAGCGGCAGGGCGATCTCGCGGATCGCGTCTTCAGTGATGTCCGTTTTCATTTTTGCAGATTTCTTGCGCCACGAGACCCATACAAAACCATCCTGCGCAAGTTGATCGCGAAGCGTGGAAAGGACGGCTTTCAAAAATCCCCTCTCGGTGACGAAGACATGCGCCGCCCGAACCGGCGGGCGGACGTTCGACGCCAACGCCACGCCGTCAGGCAGTTCCCCCAGCCAGCCCTTATATTCTCGAGGCACGTTGATCGTCAACACCCGAAGCGGCGGTTTGGTAAAGCCGAGTTTTTTATAAAGGGGGGTTCCGGAGTAGCCCGATTCCATTCGCCAATTATAAACAAGACTTGAAACGCCTGCCTGTCAGGGACCAGCGACTTCAAGGTCCCGCGTCTATTACTTCGATCTCCCGCCATGCCACCCAGGAGGGGCTGACCGTTGTCTCGACCCGCACGAACTGGATCGAAGGGATCGGGCTTGAAGGCGAGAAAACCAGAGCCTGACCGTCGGAGGTATAACCTTCGAAAACATTCGCCTCGTTAAATTGACGATTCGATCCTGCCACTAAAAGGCGATGAACCGTTTCCCCTGCCGGATATTGGCTTGGCGTCAACTCGACGCGCAGGATGCTGTATTCCGCGCCCAGGTCAATCTCGATCCATTGAATGGGACCGCCTCCCGAATTCCATAACGTTCCCAAATCCCCGTCCACTGCAAATGCGCCAACCAAGCCTTCCGTCACATTCGAAACGCGGACTGCTTTTCCGAGCGCCAGATTCGCCCCTTCGCCCTCGCGCCGATACCCCAGACCGGATTTATCCTCGAAATAATCGTTGATGAAATTTGTGAATGTGAAATCCGTCGTCTCTGGCAGCGTGTGGTCCGGTTTGTCGTTCCACGATTGAAAGAGGATATGATCCGGGACGCCGCCATTTTCGATCTCCAGTTTCTTCACCCGCTCGCCCGCGGCGGAAAGCCACTCTTCATCGGTGGGATCAAAACCATTGCCCCCATAAATAATGCCAACCGGGACGTTGAATTGATCGCCGTGCTCTTCGATGGCGATCACCTCTCCCGCCCAATCCGGGCGAGCCCAATCCACGTCCATGTGCAGGAAGGCAAGGTCGTATCCGTTGACAGCCCGGAAAGTCTCGATCCATCCTTTGAAACTTTCTGCGTTTGCGTTCCCAGCGAGCGCCTCTGTATCTCCGATCAAAATATTCGGGAAGACCGCTTTCATTGCCGTTGAGAACTGGTCAATCTCCTGCGCAATTTTTTCCGCACTCCAATGACAGGCGTTCGGTCCGTCGTAGAAATGGCCGTAATAATAAGGCTCATCCATCGCAAGGAAGTGCAACGTCCCGCCCACGGATTTGATCCGCTTCGCCGCGCTGACGGCATAACTCACGCCGGAGAATCCCTCGATGCCCTCCCCGCATCCCTCTGCATCGAGCGGACCGAATTCCATCCCCAGCGCAAACCCGCGTCCCTGAGCGTTTTGCACAACTTGCTTCAATTGACTCTCCGAAGCGTAACCCACCCACTCGCCGTACAATTTAAAGACGTGAACCCTTCCCGCTGCATTTTGCCAGGGCGCATCGGGTTCGAATAATTGCATGAAATCATCCGAGCCAGTAAACGGACGTCCCGGCACGACAGGCAACGGTGGAAGCGGCGCAAACCAGATCAAGGGGATTTCATTCAGCGTGGGGGTTATCACAATACCAGGTACTGCCTGCGTGGATGTCGGCGGCGATGCCGTGAGCGCGAATGTTTCGGGCAGGTTACAAGACGAAACGAACAATATCAAGACGAGCGATATCAAATTCCTTTTCATGGCTGCCTCTCACCAGACAATATTCTACACCCCAACGGCTTGACACCCGACACCTGACGCCTGATACTTGACCCGATGACTCGCTGGCTCGAGCCCCAACCTGTTGACATCCCCGCCTCTTTCGCGGACATTTCGACGCCGCTCGATCCAGGCTCGGGCTTGCCTCCCCTCGTCGCGCAGACTCTGCTCCGCAGGGGAATCCACTCTCCCGTCGAGGTTGAGGCGTTTTTTTATCCGGAGAGGAATGAGAGTTTTCAGTTTCCGGATATTCAAAGCGCAGTTGAATTAATTCAATTGGCTATGCGCAACAAGGATAAAATCTGCGTCTGGGGAGACTTCGACGTGGACGGACAGACATCCGCAGCGCTGCTCGTTCAAACTTTGCAATCGCTGAACGCAAACGTCGTTTACTACATCCCCATCCGCGGCAAGGAAAGCCACGGCGTTCACATCGAGTCTCTCAAACCGATCATCGAGAACGGCGCAAAACTGTTGCTGACCTGCGACACCGGCATCACCGCCCACGAAGCGATTGATTACGCCAACTCGCATGGAATGACCGTCATCGTCACCGACCATCACGATTTGGGCGAAACGCTTCCAAACGCAAAAGCCATTATCAACCCAAAACTTCTTCCCGAAGATCATCCGCTGAGAAATCTCGCCGGAGTCGGCGTTGCCTACAAACTCGCCGAATCATTAATCTCCAATTACCAATCACCAATCACAAATTACGACCTCCTTGATCTCGTCGCCCTCGGTCTCATCGCCGACGTCGCCCTTCTCAAAAACGAAACCCGCTCGCTCGCCAAGCAGGGCATCGAACAATTACGAAACACCAGCCGCATCGGTCTGCGCGCCATGGCGGAACTGGCAGGCGCATCGTTCGATTCGCTCACCGAAGAGACCATCGGATTCACCTTCGCGCCCCGCCTGAACGCGCTGGGAAGATTAGGCGACGCCAACCCCGCAGTCGAATTACTAATTACCAATAACCAATCCCGCGCCCGCGTCCTCGCAACCCAGATCGAAGGTTTGAACATTCAGCGCCGGATGCTCACCAAACAGGTCTTCGACATGGCGGAGAACCAACTGCGCGAAAATCCGCATTTGCTCAACGAACCGGTCATTGCGCTTTCGCATCCCAACTGGCCCGGCGGCGTGGTCGGCATCGTCGCGAACAAACTCGTCGAGCGTTATCACAAACCCGCCATCCTCTTCAACGAATCGGATGACGGCATTCTGCGCGGTTCGGCGCGTTCCATCGAAGGCTTGCACATCACCGACGCGATTGCGACGCAGAAAAAAATCCTGCTCGGCTTCGGCGGTCACCCCATGGCGGCGGGCATGTCGCTCAAAAAGGATGACTTCCCCGCATTTCGAAAGGGACTCGGCAAAGCGATTGAAAAACAGTTGGGCGATATCGCCTTCGAGGAGCCGACGCTTCAACTCGACGCCTGGCTGGGTCTCTCCGACCTGAGCCTCCACCTCGCCGATAGTTTGGAGGCGCTCGCCCCGTTCGGCGCGGGGAATCCGGAGTTGACTCTCGCCACGCGCAACGTGACTCTCAAATCCGCCATCGCGCTGGGCAAGACCAAAGAACACCTGCGCCTGAACGTGGAAGATGAAAATGGAGAGGTCGCCAGTTTCCTGTGGTGGGGCGGCGCGGGCGAGGAACTGCCGCCAGCCGACGCAAAATTCGACATCGCCTACTCAATGAGAGCCACGTCATATCGCGGGCAAAGACAAGTCACGCTTCAATTCAAGGAGTTCCGCGTCGCAGAGGAAAAGCATGTAGAAGTCAGAGAACAGAGAATAGAGATTAGAGATTTGAGATTGCAATCCAGTCTCTTGAACCTCCAGCCTTCGACCTTGATCTGGGCGGAGGGACCCGACAAATCGGCGGGCGTGAACCGTCTTGAGTTGAAACAAGCCGATGAACTCACGATTTATACAACTCCTCCATCCCCGGCAGAACTCCGCAAAGCGTTGGAGATCGTCAAGCCGAAAGTCGTTTACGTCTTCGCCAAACCTCCCGCCGAGCAAAAGCCCGATGAATTCCTGACCTATCTCGCGGGCTTGTGCAAATTCGTCCTCAACCAGCGGCGCGGAAAGACGACCGTCTCCGAACTCGCCGCCGCCTCCGCCGCAAGGGAGAGCGCGATTCAGATCGGTTTGCAATGGCTCGCCGCGGGCGGTCAACTCTCCGTGAGCGTCGAGGACGACGAAGCGCTGTTATCGAAAGAGACGCAGGAGAAGAACCCCTACCTGCAAGCCGAACTCTTCCTCGCCCTGCGCGGCGTGTTGAATGAAACTAATGCCTACCGCAATTATTTTGCGACGGTTGAAGATGTGGGACGGCTCATCAAGTCAGCGCTATGATTTTGGGCGGAGGCAGAAATGAATCTTACTGCTGTATTCGAGAAATCCAAGAACTGGTGGCTGGGATATGTTGAGGAATTGCCCGGCGCAAATACACAGGGCGAAACGCTCGACGAAGCGCGTGAAAACCTGCGCGAGGCGGTTCAATTGATCATCGAAGCCAACCGCTTGCCGGGTCCAGCCCCGGCAGTTGGTATTGATTGACAGCCGTACCAAGAGAAACGCTGACCGCACAGCTCGACCCCGCCGGACAGCGGTTATAGACCTGGTTTATATCTTCGCCCACATATAAATATTGGGTGGTGCCGCCCGTCCCCGGCGTCCAGGTGAGCCGGTTAGCGGCTGAGTTATAACTAAGATTGGCAGGATAAGTCATGTTGCACGGATCGGTGCAACTGTATACTTTTACATCCGCTCCTTGACATAAGCCGCATCCGTAACCGCATGTAGCCACTCCGTCCCCACTAGGCTCACAGCGCCTGTTGGCACGATAACTGTTACAGGCATAACTCAGACCAATTCGCTGACCACCATAACAATTATGTGCGGGCACTCCAACCTCGTCATAATTAACCGCTACCAAACTTTGACCAATCCAGGTCGGTCCCGGCGAGTAGGTAAAGGCGCTTACCGTCCCTGCCGGGCAGCAGCCGCAGGTAACCACCACGCCGGTTCTGCAAACTTCTTGTCCTTCGGGATCAGTTTTACAATTAAGGTCGTCGTAATACTGGGCGTTTCCCAAACTGCAGACTGTCGGGGTTCTTTCAAACCATTTTGTGCAACTGCCCCAGTCAACATTCTCAGCAGTAGGACAGCTGACATTCTGCGGTCCTTTGCACTCCCTGTTACTCCCCGGCGGCTCCTCCCCTTCGCCGCCCACATCACAACATCCACGACTACACGAGTATTGCGCCGGGGGGCAATCCCTTTGGTCGCAAGTCCCGTCGCAGGGGTCGGCATAACAAGTGTCTGGATACCCCATATCATCATAACATGGGTATGGCGTCACCTGACAGCCGCCACTGCCGCCGCAAGCTTGCGCCAGGACCGACTTAGAACCCCACAAGAAAATTGCAAAAAACAGCCAGGCAAAAAACAACAGTCTTAATCGCATACGCCCGCTTCAACCTTCCCCAGCACTTTATACCTGCCGCTTCGGGCTAAAGCCTTGTCAATGATAATCCTGCCGCCCTCCCTGCCGTGCGTCCACACCGTCACCAGGTTTTCCGGCTTGAGCAAACCCTGCCACTCGCCGAGTTCAAAATAAACTTCCTCTGTGTTTAAACCCGATTGCCCTCCGCTTTGCTGTAACCGGCGCACCACGGCGCAGGTATCCCGAAACGAATAAGTGCTGAAACGCTCTTTAGCGTAAAACCGTTTCAACCCGCTCAAGGTCCAGATCTTAATGCTCTCTTCGTCGCCCCCGGCATAGAATCCATAAACGGCACGATCATCGCCTTTGTAAACAAAATCCAGCCAGGTATGAACCTTATTGGGAACATCGGGAATCAGGTAATAAACGATGGTGCGGTACAGCCCGCCTCCCCCGGTAGAAAAAAATACCAACCAAAAACCGCCAAACCAGAGATTAAAACTAAAACAGCCAGTAGGACAGTTTTCGCCCGGCTCATAAATTAACAATAGCACATCTTCAAACCGCTGTCACTTTTCAGGGTTGAAGAGCCGAAAAAGCTGAACTTCTCCATTACTGTTCGGATAAAAGAAAGTATGAGAACGATCAAGATGCATCCCTGATCTAGACACGCCAATCCCCCAACAATTACCTGGAACAGATCTAAATGGATGGATAATTATACTGGTACCTATACCCATCTCCCATTTCATACCAGCTTCCACCGCCCGGGTATAAAATAAATCATTATACCAGGCTGAAAAATCATTATCCATAATATTGGTTGAAGCCGGAAACGGCGTTTTTTCGCAGTCGCCGGTGATTTTCAGGCTGTTCTCGACGATTTTGGCGATCAGGTGGGAATTCCACAGGTTGGTTGCAGGTTCGTAAATTTTCACCCCGGCTTTGTCAAAGGCGGCAAGGTTGCCGTCCGCGTCGGGCGCGAGCGTGTAATCCGTATCCAAGACCAGGTTGAGTTTGCCCATCTCCTCCGCGGCGATTTGGGCGGGGTCCGGGGTCGGCG
>CAADGT010000156.1 GCA_900696595.1 uncultured Chloroflexota bacterium | reverse complement strand
CGCCGTCCTCCAGTTTATATTGAAAGCCGTCAATGGTAATTAATTCGGTCACTTTCAAGCCGCCCAAAGTCTTTGGATAATTGTCCATGATGATTTTCTTGCGCGCGTCGGCGTCGCCGCTGAAGGGGCTGTCCACGCGGTCGTAGAAATATTCCCCGCCCACTTTGGCGAACAGGTCTTTGAGCAGTTCGGTCGGCTTCTTCCCGGTCTTGACCATAAAATCGAGCATGTACAAGCCTGCCAAAATGCCGTCGCGTTCTGGCACGTTGCCGCGGAAGGCATAGCCGCCCGATTCTTCGCCGCCGATCAGCGCGTTCGTCTCGGTCATTTTTGGCGCGACGTATTTAAACCCCACGCCGGTCTCATGGACGGGAACGCCGTAGAGTTCGCCCAGTTTGTTGAGCATGTTGGTGGTCGAAAGCGTCTTGACAATGTCGCCGCGTTCGCCGCGAACTTCAAGCAAATAATAAGCCAGCAGGGCATAGGCGCGCAGTTGATTGATGAACTCGCCGTTCTCGTCGCCCAGCCCACAGCGGTCTGCGTCGCCGTCGGTGATGAGCAACACATCGGCTTTATTCTCGACCGTCGCTTTCAATCCCACATCAATATTCGGGCGGATGGGTTCGGGGCGTTTCATCTCCGGGAACGAGGGATTGCGCTCGTTGTGGATTTCGATGATCCTCGTCTTCCCGCCGCCGAGCAGACGGGTAAACCAGCCCGCGCCGTTGCCCCACATCGTATCCACCATCACGGTCAAGCCCGCGTCTTTGATCGGCTGCAGGTCAATCAACCCGTCGCGGGTGAGATGTTCGATGTACGGGGTCGCCGCGTCGAACTTGACGATTTCGCCCGCCGTTTCCGCTTCCTTATAATTTTTTCGCTTCGCATCTTTAACGTCGTCGGGGATCCCGGCTTCGATCTGCTTCAAGCCTTCCGGGTCAATCGCCCCGCCCGTCTCGTTGCGGACCTTAAACCCGTTATCGGTCGGCGGATTGTGGCTGGCGGTGATGTTGACCGCGCCCGCCGCTTTTTTATCCACCACGGCGTAGGCGATAACGGGCGTGGGCGTGGCTTCCTGCGTGAGATAAACCTTCAAGCCGTTGCCCGCCAACACCTCCGCGACGGCGGCGGCGAAATGCTCGCTGCCAAAGCGTTTGTCGTGACCGACCACGATCCACTGTCCCTGTTTGCCCTGCGAAAGCATGTAAGAGGCGAAGCCTTGCGCCGCGCGGCGGACGTTATCGAACGTGTAATCCTCCGCAATCACCCCGCGCCATCCGTCCGTGCCGAATTTTAGTTTTTCTGCCATGAAAATTCTCCTAAAAGATAATTACGCGCGCGATTATATCATCCGTCTTTTCATCTCACGCCGAGCAGTTTGCCGAGGGCGTTCAAAAGATTGAGCATGAACGCTTTTCCTTCGGGGGGGAATGCGAGCAAAACCCCCATTGTTACATTTGCAAGCGCGAGGACGATGAAAATCAATGAAAGCGCCTTTCCTGCCGGGCGGGGCGCGCCGAGGGATTCGTATTCCATGCCGAGGGAAAGCGCAATCAGAATCAAGGCGGAAGGCAGAAAGTCCAGCGTATATCGCAGGGCGATGAAATAGAAGAAGAAAATAGCGGCCGCCGAGGCGAGCGCCGCGCCTGCGAAGAGGGCGAGCCTCCGCTTGTTGACCTGGGTTGCAACGGCGGGTTGTCTGACCGCAAAGATCGAGCGGACGAGGGGCAAAAGAATTAAAACAATGAACGGGGCGGCGTAAAACAACCCCGCAATCCGGCTGTTTGAGGGCTGGTATTCGGACATTAACAGATAGGGAAAACGCGGCTGGAAGACGACCGGTTCGAGAAAATATATTTTCAGATTCTCAAGTAGATACCTCGCGCCGAACGACGCGTCGAAGCGGGTGTAGTTCACGTTTGTCAGTTGGTAGCGGATGCCGAATTCGAGGATCGAGTCGAAGCGCGCATGGTTGTACCAAGCCAGGGCGGAGACTCCAGCCAGGAGCGGAATCCCCGCCGCAGAGAGGAGTCTGAGCCGCATCCCCCAGTCCGCCGGGGCGCGGTTCTTAGAGAGAAATCCCGACAGGATGGGATAAATCATCACAAGCATGGCCGCCGCGACGGCGGGCAGAATGAGCGCCCTCGACCCAATGGCAAGCGCCCAGTGCGCGGATGCCATCGCAAACTTCCACGCCGGGGGGGCTTCATCCCGCATCGAGGAATATGCCCAATAACAACCGCCGATGAAAAAGAACTGACTCGCAAAAATGGCGGCTTCGTAAACTTCGCCCCTGCCCAGCATGACCGTGGTCGGGATGGAGAATCCGAAAACAAGCGACAGGATGGCAAACGCCCAAACGGGCGCGTTCTTCAAACTTCGCCAGAACGACGTTGCGATCCACGCGCAGTAAACGAACAACCCGAATGCGTAGACCAGCGCCAGGTGGAAGTCCTCGATCTTTGCAAGGGCTGCGTCGTTGAAAGGCATGAGCGCCACCGCCGGGACGGGACCCCAATAGATATAAAACCTGCCTTCATACAGGCTGACATCCCAGGGAAAATCTTCGACGCCCGCCTGTTTTCGCAGGACGGGATCGTAGGGATCTTCCAGCGCCAGCAATCGGGTCGAAGGTTCCTGGGATAGGTATAAATTCCCGCGCTTGAATCCCCTGGCAAGTTCGCTGTAATAATTGTAGATGATCCCGGCGTCGCCGGCGTCACGAAGGAACCAATTGTATGCGGCTGCCGTGAGAAGGACGGACGCGGCAAAAACGACGAGGAGCGAACGATCCCTTCCGATATACCCCGCCATCGTAGATATCCGCCCTTGAATGTTGAGGATGAATTCTCGAAAGATTCGCAGGAAAACTTCGAGGACGAGCAGCGCGATGCCCGCTTTCAGGATGAGAAGCCTGCCGCCGCCCCAGCCCGCGTCGTTATCCAAGCCGAGTTGCGCGGCAAAGAGCGCGACCAGGACGAGAAGAAGCCCCGAAATCCCGGCGATCGGCGGCGATTTACTGCGGCGCATGGATCAAGGCATGACGGTCGGGCTGATTGAAGTCGGCGGCGGCAGGGGCGTGGGCGTGGCGCTTAAATCCACAACGGGCGTGGGCGTTGCCGATTCAAGCGGCGCCGGGGTCGGAGTCGCCGT
>CAADGT010000155.1 GCA_900696595.1 uncultured Chloroflexota bacterium | reverse complement strand
TTGGTAATTTGGTAATTGGGTAATTGGGGATTGGGGGTTGCGGATTACCAATCGGCGTCGGTGTAGAACGCCTGCCACACGCCTTCGGTAATATTGCGAACGCGGGAGATTTCATCGGCGGAGAGGATTTTTTTCCAGTTATCGAGGCTGGCGCGGCTGTCGAGTTTGACCGAGTGGGTTTTGTTCCTGGCAAGCCTTGCCGGGTTTTCCGAATTGCTGGAATTTTCGATGATGGATTGCGCGCGCGCGGTAAAGTTCAGCCCGAGGGATTGGTATAAGGATTGAAAGCCGGGGATGGGGTCGCGGGCGAGGTCTTCGTGGCGGACAATGTGAAATTGCGGGAACGATTCGCGGGTCGAATGAACGAAGCGGTAGATGAACTTCCACAACAACGCCGCCTGGCTGATAATATCGCTCTTGTCCATCGCCTCCATCGCGGCGCGATCCGCTTCGAGATGGTCGCGCATCAGGAGCGGCTGATTGAGCAGGTTGTTGAAATCGTAATTCCAGCCGAGACGTTTGAGACTGCCTGCAAAACCCGCCGGGTGTCGGGCGGTGATGGCGACTTTGCAGTTCAAGCGCTTTGCAAACCAGGGCGCGGAGAAGACCGCAAACGGGTCCTTGATAAGCGCGCGTTGTCCGTGCGTGTTGCCGTTGAAAAAGATGCGGAAGTCGCGCCCCATGCGCAGGAAGTCCTTGATCGAACGCAGGGATTTTATTTCCAGCCAGATGTGATATTGAAAGTTCAACAACTCGCGGAAGGCGGGGAGATAGTCCGCCTCGTTCTCTGCGGTGATGTAGGTGTACCAGTATTTGACCGGCGCGCGAAAGACGCCCGGGCGGTGCAATACGTTGAGCGGTTCGCTGATGTAGGCGGTGTCGGCGTCGGCGGCGAGCATTTTGCCGACCCAGGTTGTGCCGCTGCGGTGCGAACCGGCGACGAGGATGGGATCCAACTCACTCACTTAACGCCTCCAGGAGGTCTTTCGTCGAGAAGGATTGGATGGACGAGACGCGATAAAAATTCGCCGCGCAGACGTTGATCCAATGCGCCGGGTTGGAATCCAACTCCTTGACGCCATGCGCGCCGCCAAAACCGGGGATGAAAAGATCGGTCTCGCCTTCCGCAATGCGGCGATGAATGTACGCGTCGCGCAGGTCCCACAGTTCGGCGCGCTCGCGGTATTCCGGCAGGGTATTCTGAAAAAGGGCGAAAGCGGCGCGCAGGGGATATGCCGTCGAGATCGCGACAAAGAGAAGCAACGGCGCCCACACCCCAATTGTACGGTTGATTTTGAATTCCGGCAGAATTAAACCGAGCCAGACGCCCTCCAGCATGAGCGTCGCGATCAGCAGCGCGCGGGCGAGAAAGCGCATACGCTCCACGGGGAAGCCCTGCCCGAATACGCTGGGTGAAAAACCGGCGGCGATCAACAGCCAGACGACCAAGGGGGCGACGATCATCCACAGCGGGAGTCGGCGGGCGTCCGGCAGGATCGCATCGCCCGATTGTTTCAACAGCCGGATCAACAGCAATGACGTCAAAAACGAGAGGAATAGCGGCAGGGGCAGGCTGACGAATGAATCGCGCATGAATTGAAGCGCGTAAATGAAGGAATTAAACAGAACGGCGACGAGGTCCGGCGATTTCTCGCGCGTCACATTTGCCACTGCCGGGGAAAGTATAAGGACAATCAACCCGCCCAGGGAGCCTGCAAATGCCGAACCGACAAGGGCAAAGCGCCGGTTTTGCAGGGGCGATTTGTTCCATAATCGGATCGCGAGCAAAAGCAATGCAAAAAAAACGACCAGCGTTGCCGCCGGCGGTTCGGAAAATCCCGCCAGCACAAAACATGCGAAGCAGATGACTCCATACGTCAAAAAGGAGGAGGTTTCCTGCGCGGGGCGCCGCGCCTGCCGCGCCAAAAAGGCAAGCGTCAGGGAGCCGAATATCAACGGCGCGAAATGCGTCATCATGGACGAGCGCCAGTACACGGTCTGGAACAGGTTGGGCGCCTGCACGAAACTCATGAAAGCGAGCGTCCCGCCGAAAAATACGTCTGCGAGCCGCGTCCATGCCATGCCTGCGAGAATTCGCGTTTCATGAACCAGCCAGGTCAAACCAACGACCCATAAGACGACCATCGCGACCATGGTGATCGGGATGCTGTTCCGTCCCAGCATTTCGCTGAAGCCGACGAATAAAATGTTGGAATAACGGTTCGCCGAGCGGAAGGAGCCGTCTGAATAACGGTCAACGACGGCTTGAATGGGCGATACGGACGTAACGCGCACGGCTTCGCAGTAATCGTCCGCGATATAGCGGGAGAACGCGCCAAGGCTGGCGTATGCCGTCAGCGCGACAAGCAGGGCAAGCGCGGACAGCCACAGCGCGGTCCCGGTTTTATGGTCTTGTAACGGCATTTGTTAAATTTCCATTATCGAAGTCTATAGATCGCGTACCCGTCCCCTTCGGCGAAGACGGGGTACGCTTCGAGTTTTTCCTTTAAGAAGGGCTGGCGTTCGAGGTCGTCGAAATCGGTGACGAGGAACAATTCCTTTTTGGCGACGAGTTCTTTGTAAAAATCTTCCAGGTCGCGTCCCGCTCCGCGCGCGCCGCCGTAGATTAAATCGCCGGAAGTGGGCCAGGAAGCGATATTGCGCCATCCCCAATACGCCATGCGCGCGCCGTAATCCTGCGTCAGCCCCGCCAGATTATACCCGTCGGTTTTTGCGGCGATCTCCGCCCACATGGCGGCTTCGGGGCGATAGTCTGCGGCGTTTAATTGATTGCGGATGTTCCAGAGGGATGCAAAGATACCGATGAAAAGAAAGAGGAAAGAGGAAAGGCGCAATAGTTTTGTGTTGGTGAGTCCGGCGAGTTTCGAGAGGAGAAAATCCGCCAACGGCGCGAGCGAAAGCGCGAGGATGGGGATCAGCGGCAGGGAGTAGTAATCGTGGGTGGAAATGTGAAAGTTAAAGTAAAAGCCAAAGAGGGCGTACCCGGCCCACAGTCCAAGCAGGAGGCGAAGCTTTTTATCCTCAAAGAAAAAAAGACCGAGCAGGGCAAGCCCAAGCGTAAATCCGCCCGTCGCCAAATTCAACATGTTCAGCCAGCCGACGTAATAAGAAGGGCTGAGAAAAAGCGCGGGGATGAATCGCCCGCTGAACTGCTGACCGAGATAATCTTCGACGAAAATTCCGTGAATGAGATACGCCGCGCCGGGCAGGATTCCCAGAACGATCATGGCGTAGAGTTGCGGATTCTTGAACGCTTCTTTCATGGACCTGTGACTTAATGCCGCTCCCAAGCCTCCGCCTGCGACGAAGAATGCCGCCGGAAATTTGACGTAGATGGCAAGCCCGCCGAATATGCCCGCGAGTATGACATGAATCCACTTTGATGAACTTGACCATTCCCACACCGCCCATAGAAACATGACGATTAACATAGTCATGAGCGGGTCGGGTTGAAAACTGCGGCTGGCGATGACGCCATAAGGGAGGCAGAGGTAAACGGCGGTGGCGGCGATTGCGCCGTCGTCGGATACGAGCCGCCGCGCAAGAAGGTAAAGGAACAACCCGCCGATAAGCCAGAACGCGGAGGAGTAGATGCGCGCGATCCAGACTTTTTCGCCGGTAAAGCGATACGTCCACGCGACGATGCGTTCGAAAACCTCCGGCTCGACCGAGGCGCGGAACTTCCATTGCTGAATGGCGAAGGCGCGTTCTTCGGGCGGAACGTCGAAGCGGGTTTCGTAGTACATGCCGCGCGCCTTGAGCGCCGAAAGCAGCTGGCGGGTGGAATGAAATTCGAGCGGCAGGTCGGTCAGGTCGTAGAGGCGGATGGCAAGCGCAAGCGCGAAGACGACGGTCAGCGCGATTATTCGCGCGGCATGGGTGGAGAAGAAGCGTTTCATGAAAATTTTGGCGAAAAAGCCGTCTTTGAGAAATCGAGCGTTCTGTATGAAGTGTAGCACACAAAATTCAAGGGTCGTTCGTCGCGATCGGAGCGGCGCGGAATTTCCTTCATATACTGAACACGGGTACAAATTGCGCTTTTGCCGAATGAAATTCTTAACGCCAGGTCGCAAAGACGCGAAGGGAAAACCCTTGAATCTTTGCGGCTTGGCGGCTTTGCGTTTAACAAGGAAACCGCAATTCATGACCGCGCCCAGTATAAACCGCCGCCGGGCTTGCGCCAAGTTTATCGAGGCGACAAACGCAGTTTTATTTTTTTGCAAGCGTTGGCGTTTTCAACGACTACGATTGCAATGGAGTTTTTACCGCCAAGCCGCCAGGGGCGCCAAGTTTTTTCGGGTTTTCCTGGCGGCTTGGCGGTTTGATTCTATTCGTTTGCACGGTAGAGAATTGAAAATTATTTTTGGACGCGGACAAGCGCGGAAAACGGGATTTACTCTTTTATCGGCGTCAATCCGCGTTCATCCGCTTCCGTCAAAAGAGATTTGATTTATTGCGATAATGTCCATTGTTTCGCATTGCGAGTCGTCGCGTCGCTTCGACGCAAACATATCCGCGATCCTTTTGAATATTTTAAGATAAAAACACGCGCACAAAACCTTTACATAAACAAATTGTCGTATAAAATAAAGACGCAACAATAAAATTTTACTTATATCTTCATTGCATTGTTGCATTTCAATTGAATGGTTCAATCAAATGAATCAAAAAATATAAATTCAAACATGCGCTACGCCAGTAGAACAGGATTGAAAACGGAAAGAGATACAACAGAGGAAACAACATGTATATTTGCGTATTGTCGAGCACGCCGGATGCCAACGATATACCGTACGATCCGTCGCATTACATGAAAGGATATCGCTGGAAACAACATCATGTAAACCCGGCGCAATTGGATAAGCAGATCAAACAATTGATGAACGAAGGCGTGGATGTGTTCGTCAACCTGTGCGACGGCACTCCCGACGACCCTGTTTCGGGCATTGCGCTGGTGAAAACGCTCGAAAAGTTTAACGTTGCATTCACCGGCGCCGATTCGAAATTCTTCGACCCCACCCGCGACGAAATGAAGAACGCGGCGAAGCGCGTCTCCGTCCCCACGCCGGACTGGACCTTCACCAACCGCCCCGAAGACGCCGAAAAGATCGCCAGGAAGTTGAACTTCCCCATGCTCGTCAAGCCGCCGCACGGATACGCCAGCGTCGGCATCCGCCGCAACTCGCGCGTGACGAACGTTGAAGCCCTGCGCGAACAATTGAAACTTGCGATCGCCGAATTCGGGCGGGCATTGGTCGAGGAATTCATCGAAGGGCGCGAGTTCACCTGCCTTGTGGCGGAGAACCCCACCGGCTCGAAGCCGCACACCGTCACGCCGGTTGAATTCGTCTTCCCCGAAGGCGAATCGTTCAAGCACTACGACATGAAATGGGTGGATTATGCAAAGATGTCCGTCAAGGTCGTCAAAGACGCCCGCATCGAGAAGACCCTGCGCGAACAGACGGCGCGCGTCTTCAAGGAACTTGGCGGCAACGGATATGCGCGCTGCGACTACCGCATGGGCGCGGACGGGGCGATTCACATGCTCGAGATCAACCCGAATTGCGGCATTTTCTATCCGCCGGACGAGCCTGGTTCCGCCGATTTCTCGCTCTTGAACGACCCAAGCATGGATCACACCAAATTCATGAAGATGATCATCCGCAACGCGCAATACCGCCAGACGCGCATCGCCGCCGAACGGGTCATCAAACGACGCCAGCGAAAACGCGTCCAAGTCGAGCAGATGGCATACACATAACCTGGAGCGCGTGGGAGGAGCGTCTCGTATTCAGCCGCCCACCGACGAGTTGGGCGGCATGCTTTTGTTATAATCCTCCGCATGTTTGAACGCATCCTGCGCGGAATCGAGATCACGGTCATCTTGATCTTCCTCGCCGCGCTCACGGGATATAGCAACCCCTCGCTCACAAATTCCATCGAAAAAATCCGCGCCTATACGCGGGGGATCGAGTTCGACTACACCGAATGGATGGCGGGCGCCGCGGCGCTCAAAGCGCAAGCCGCGTCGGTGAATCTGCCCCAGACCCTCGACCGCGAAACGCAAAAGCGGGTCGTCGGCGAATACTTCCGCATAACGCAATCCATCCTCGATAAAGAATATCAACTCTCGCAACTCTACGCCGACCCGTCGGTCACGGACAAAGATTCCGCGACTCAACCCATCCGCCACGAGTTGGCAAAACTCTATGAACGCCAGCGCGAGGTCGCCCCGCTGGCGGAGGCGATCTTGCAGGAGCAGGTCGCGCAGGTCGTTGCGGAAACCGGGCTGAGCGCCGGCGGTCAACCCATCCCAAACGTCTGGTATCGCTCCACCCCCCTGCCGATGGCGCTGATCGTCTCTCCGCGCGACCGCATCGAGCAAACCGCGAACATCTCAGTGGATACCGATCTCACTGTGGACGAACAAGTCAAACTCGAAGACGACGTGGCGCGCGGACTGGACGTCTCTTCGCTCGTCGTGCAAATCGGCGGCGTGGGCGTATATCCCACCATGGTGGCGCGCACGGCAAACTTAAACTGGCTCGTCAACACCATCGCGCACGAGTGGATTCACAACTACCTGACCTTGCGCCCGCTCGGAATCCTCTACAATAAAACGCCCGAACTGCGCACGATGAACGAAACGACCGCTTCGATCGCGGGGGATGAGATCGGGATGCTGGTCGTCGAAAAGTTTTACCCGGAATTAAAACCCTCCGCCTCTTTTCCGGAATTCGAGTTGGTCTCCCTTCCATTCGACCGTCCCGACCCTGAGACTTTGCTCCGCCCGCCCTTCGACTTCCGCGCGCAAATGCACGAGACTCGCATCAACGCCGACGCCCTGCTCGCGGAAGGCAGGATCGAAGAAGCCGAAGCCTACATGGAGGAACGCAGGCAGGTCTTTCTAAGAAACGGCTACCTGCTGCGCAAGATCAACCAGGCATATTTTGCGTTTCACGGCGCGTACGCCGACGTTCCCGGCGGCGCGGCGGGGGAAGACCCGGTCGGTCCCGCCGTGCGCAAATTGCGCGCGCAAAGCGATTCGCTTGCCGATTTCGTCAAGGCCATCTCATGGATGAGTTCCTTCGAACAATTGCAGGAAAGGGCGCGGTAACGAGTCCGAAGTCCTGTCCTCGGTTTATCGAAGGACTCCCGACTTTGGACTTACAGATTCTCAAACGTCGGGAGACGTTTGAGACCAGACAACAGCCGTCATGAAAAAATTTCTTTTCTTCCTTGTAACCCTCGCTTTTGCAATTCTTATTACAGCCTGCGCGGACGTTGACGAACAGCCGACGACGATCACGCCGTTTTTCGCGACGGATATAGCCGTCCCGCCCGCGTCCACGCCGGAGTTTTCCTGCGCGATCATCAACGTCATCCCCACTCCTCTGGCGGATGCGCAGTCGGAGGCGCCGCCCATCACCGCCGCGGATTATTCCATCGGTCCTGCGGACGCGCCGGTGACGATTCTCGAATACTGCGACTTCCAATCCGATATTTGTTTGACAATGGCGCAGACGATTGCGGAGTTGATTCGCAACTATCCGGGGGGAATCCGGCTGGTTTTCCGCCCCTTCCCGCTGACGGACTATTTCGATAAATCGGACGACGCCTGGCTGGCGGCGTTCGCCGCCGATAAGCAGGGAAAATTTTGGGAGATGTACGACCTGCTCTTCGTCAAACATGCGGAGTGGTCGCATCTCAGTCCGGGCGAGTTCAAAGCCTGGCTTGCGCGCGAGGTCCCAGCCGCCGGTATGGACGCGAATCAACTTGCGGAGGAGATGAAAGCCGCAGAAACGGCAGACCGGCTCAAGTCCGCGAAGGAGGCGGCGGCTCTCCTCCCGGTGCAGGCGGCGCCGCTGGTCTTCATCAACGGTTCGCTCCAGCAATACTTTCTCGATTATCAGAGTTTGAGCGACACGGTCGGATTGATCCTGCTTGGGCAGAAGCAATTCACCGAATGTCCGCCTTTCACAATAGACGCGGCGAAGCAATATATTGCGACGATCGAAACCGCGAAGGGCGACATCGTCATTCAGTTGTTTCCCGATAAGGCGCCGCTCGCGGTGAATTCATTCGTGTTCCTCGCGCGGCAGGGTTGGTTCAACGGCGTGACGTTTCACCGCGTCATCCCCGGCTTTGCGGCGCAGGCGGGCGACCCGACCGGGACCGGGCGCGGCAACCCCGGTTATCTTTTCAACAATGAGTCGAATGATTTGCTGTTCAACAAACCCGGCGTGGTGGGCATGGCAAATTCGGGACCGGACACGAACGGAAGCCAGTTCTTCATTACGTTCGCGCCCGCCGCGCATTTGAACGGGTCCTTCACCATTTTCGGGCAGGTCATCAGCGGGCTGGATGTGGCCGAGCAGCTCACGCCGCGAGACCCGGCGCAGGGCGGCTACCTGCCGCCGGGCGATGCGATCTTGAATGTGACGAT
>CAADGT010000154.1 GCA_900696595.1 uncultured Chloroflexota bacterium | reverse complement strand
TCTTAAAATCAGGACGCGGACGAGCGCGGAAAACGCGGATTCAAGGAATTTTTTCGGGCGTTTTGTCAAAAAAATCTGCGTTCATCCGCGTTTTCCGCGTCCTAAAAACAAAGTGTAAGGTAATCAACGAATCGATTCAATTCAGACCTGATAGGTTTCCAAAATTTGTCACCTAAATTTCGCCCAAAATAACCGACAAGTCATCGCGCGATGGGCTGAATAAAAACCCTTTCGTACACGGATTACACGGAACGCGCGGATTTTTGAGGATTTTTTTCTGGGTTTTTCCGTGTTCGTCCGTGAAATCCGAGAAAGCCGTGTCCAGAACTTGGCGACGAGCGATGAAATGCAGCCTAATTTGGACAAGAATTAGGTGTCAGGTCTGAGTTTGTTACGGGGCGCAACTGACAGGGAAGGCAACCTGTTCTGTCAGTTCATTCGGCGACAGGATTTTCAGTTTTACCCAATACTCATTTGGCGCGTTGATGCGGTAGAACTCGTTGATGACCTGCGTCCCGGATTCTTCATAGACAAGCGCGCCCACATCCGAGACGACGCCTGTGCTTGCCTCCCATTGCCAGGCCACGAGGGTGGGTCCGTTGGCGGTGATCTCGGCTTCGAAGAAGACCGTCTGCGGGAACTGGTCGCAGTCCACGAAGATGCGGTTCGGTTCGACGCGCAGAGCCAATTTTGTGACGGTGACGGTGGGCGCGGGGGCGACCGGCAGTTGAGAAACATCCCCTTTTTCATCGGTCACTTCGGCGGAGACCCAGCAAAAGCCGCCGGGGTTGATTGGATCTTCGACCAGCCACCACGAAAAAGATTCATCGCGCCCGACGGCGACAAGGGTCCTGCCTTGGCGAATCTCGTTCAGGCTCAAATAAACGACGCCGGGACCGAATCGGCAGTTGACCAGTTCGGCGGTCACGTCCACCGGGAGTTCGACGGGCGTGGGCGCAGGCATAACAGGCGGCGGGGACGGTATGGTTGTGGGTTCAATAACCGGCGTGGGGGGAGGCGTGGGAGTCTGCGGCGCGCATCCCGTCAGGGCGAGAGTCAGTCCTGCGAGCAGGACGAGACGTTTTATCTTTCCTCCTGATGAAGTCTTGCCATCCATGACCGGGGAGCGCCGCGCGAAACATGTCAGGTAACCTGCTCCCAGCGCCGTCCGCGGCGCGGGATTTCCCTCGACCGCCGAGGGCGGCGGCTTGAGCGGAAGCGTTGACAACCTTTGCCTGCACACAACCGGGATTATAAACCACGCGGAATCAGGAACGAGGATACAATGCGGACGGGAGCGCATCCATGAGACTCGCAAATAACAATACGGCGCAGTGATATACTTTTCGCCTGTTCGACGGAGACTTATGCAGAAAAGAATCGTCAACGCCATCATTACGCTTGTCCTGCTGACGGGTTGCGCGGCGAAAAACCAGTTTAAGGATTCCCCCAACATAATCCTGATCCTCGCCGACGATATGGACCTGGCGTTGACGCCCTACATGGAACGAACGAATCGACTCATCGGCGAACAGGGCGCAACGCTGGATAATTATTTCGTCACCACCCCCATCTGTTGTCCCTCGCGCGCTTCGATGCTGCGCGGGCAGTACGCGCACAACACCGACATCCTGCAAAACACGCCGGGCTTTGCGCGGTTCTATAAACTCGATGAAGAGAAGGACACGCTCAACGTCTGGCTGCAAGGCGCGGGGTATCGCACGGCTCTTTTCGGAAAATATCTCAACAACTACCCGGTCAACGCCGGCCGGAACTACGTCCCGCCGGGATGGACGGATTGGGCGGCTTTCATCGCCAACCGCGACGAGGGAAATTTCTTCTACGATTACGTTATGAACGAAAACGGTTCGCTCGCGGAGTACGGCGACTCGCCCGAAGACTACAGCACGGATGTGATTCTGGAAAAATCCCTCGCCTTTATCGAGTCGAGCGTCGCAGCGGATTCTCCCTTCTTCCTTTTCGTTTCGGTTTACGCGCCTCACGGACCGGCGATTCCGGCTGCGCGCCATGAGGCTTTGGATTACGCTGCGGCGTATCCGCAAAAACCGTCGTTCAACGAAGCGGATCTGAGCGACAAGCCGCGCTTGATCCAACGGCTTGCCTCCGGCGGCGACGAGTTCGATGAGGACGACGCGAGCGTTTTTTTTCAGGGGCGCGTCCGATCCCTGCAGGCAGTGGATGAACTTGTGGAAACGCTCGTCCAAACGCTCGAACAGAATGGAGAATTGGACGACACTTACATCGTCTTCGCCTCCGATAATGGATTTCACCTCGGCGAGCATGGGCTGCCGTCCGGCAAGGGGACTGCGTATGAAGAGGATATTCGCGCGCCGTTCATGATGCGCGGTCCGGGCATCAAACCGGGGATCACTGTCTCGCAGGCGATTGCCAATATAGATTTTGCCCCCACCGTGGCCGAGATCGCCGGGGTCGCTCCTCCCGATTTCGTGGACGGGCGTTCCTTCCTGCCGTTTTTGTCCGGCGGCGAGGCGCCCTGGCGGGAGGGCATTCTGATCGAGTTCGGGTATATTGACGAGGAAGCGATCAGCGAAGCCTTGAGCGACCCGGAAGGCGATAACTTGCTGATGGGCATAGCAGGCGGCGCCTTTCGCGGAATCCGCGGCGCGGATTATGTCTATATCGAATATGCCAATGACGAGGTCGAGTTCTATGACCTGACAGCCGACCCGCATCAACTTGAAAACCTTGCCGGGAGGTTGAGCGCGGAGACTCTGGCGCAACTCCATGCGAAACTGGACGCATTGAAAATTTGCGAAGCCGAAACCTGCCGCGCGTTGGAGCAGGATTTGAAGATCGAGTTCCGCTAGGGCGACCCGCCATACATGCAATCAACTTTTTGCGCCGGGGGAGGGTTGTCCCTGCCGCGCAGGATAACATAAGGAGAAAAATGATCGTTTTGTCGGACATGAATGGGACCCTGACCACCGGCTCGCCTTTCCTCGGCGTGGTGGATTGGGTCAGGCATAATCAAAGCAAAATCGAGGCAGCCTGGTATAAGTTGTCCATCATGCCTTCGTATTTTCTCGCCAAACGCGGACTGATTGACTGGCAGACATGGGGTCAACAATTAATGCTGGACAGTCTCGGCTACATCAAAGATGCGACGCCCGAGAAGGTCGCCCATGTTTCGGAATGGCTGGTGGAGCATGAACTGTGGATGAAGCGCCGCGAGGATGTTGTGGCGCGGCTTGTCAAGCACCGCGAGGACGGCGCGAAGACGTACATCGCCAGCAGCATGATGGAGCCGTTCCTCGAACCCTTCGCGCGCCGCATCGGCGCGGAGGTCATCGGCACGCCGACCGAGATCGTCAACGGGCGCTTGAAAATGGTCGGCGATATGGTTGTGAATGAAAAGAAGATCGAGCAGGTCTTGAGCCGCCTCGGCGTGGACAGGGTGGATGTCGCCTATGGCGATTCGATCATGGACGCGCCCATGCTCGAAAAAGCCGACCGGCCCATCGCGGTCTATCCCGAAGAGAGACTGAGAGCCATGGCGCAGGAAAGAGGCTGGGAGATACTCGGCGATGCGGGGTGGTACGCATAGCCCGGTATAAAAGCGCGCTGACGATGGGGTGAGATGGCAAATTCGACGCCATAAACCTGCTGACAAGATCGGCGGCAATCCGGAATGCCATTCCGGATTATTTTGTTTTCTTGCCGAAGTACATATTCGCCAACAACCCCAAAAAGAGGACGAAGAGCATTGCCACGACAACTTCGGCAAGCCAGCCAATGCCGGGGACAAAGGTGAGGATCTCGAGCGCGGTCAGCAACAGGGAAGCGCCGGGAATGGGCGCAGTGAGCGCGGAGATCGCGCCCGCGATCAAGACGTAGAGGAGGACCGATTTCATGCGCTTATTTTACATGAGGCCTGCTCCTTCGAAAGTGGAGAGATTTTCGACCCCGCCCCCTGCGGCGTTTTTTTTCGCCCTTGACAGCCCGTCCTGAAAATATTATAACAGAATAACTATTCGGTTATTTTTCATTGGAGGAAAAAAACATGCCCCGTCCGGACGTCCGCGAAGAACGCCGCCCGCAGATTATAGACGCCGCCATTCGCGTTTTTCTGCGCAAGGGCTATCACAAAGCCACCATGCCTGAAATCGCCCGCGAAGCCGGGTTAAGCGTTGGCGGCATGTACTGGTATTTCAAAGGGCGCAAGGAGATTGTCATGGACATTCTCAGGCAGGTCTTTCAAAGCGACCTGGACGATCTAACCCAACTTCTGCGTTCCCAGGCGCCCACCGCCGAACGATTGCAAGCGTACGCCGCGCAGTACGCGGAATGTTACGATGAATTCTCCTGGCTCGACCCGATCGGGGTTCAATTCTATGCCGAATGCGCTCACAACCCGCAGGCGCGTAAATTCATTCGCGAATACCTGGCTCATTATCGTCAGGCGCTGGCGACGCTGATCGAGCAGGGCGTTCAGCGCGGCGAATTCAGAACCGTCAACCCGCCCGATGTCGCCAACGCCATTTTGGGCGTGGAGGAAGGACTCTCCACGCTGGCAGTGGCAGATCCGCAGGGAATACGCTGGCGCGAATCCTTCCAGACCGCCATGGACCTGATCGTAACCGGATTGATGAAATCAAAAACGCAGGAATAAAGGCATGTCGCATCCCGTTCCCAACAACCCCATCGCGCCCATCCCCCAGGCGGAACGTCTTCAAATTCTTGACGCGTTGCGCGGCTTTGCGGTCTTCGGCATTCTGGCGGTTAACATCGGCGGGTTCGCCGCTCCGGCGCTCTTCCCCGGCTACATCCCCGCAAAACCGGCAGGGTCGGACGAACTGGCGGAAATCTTGATGCTCTTCCTCGCCGAAGGCAAGTTTTACACCATTTTTTCCTTTCTGTTTGGATTGGGCTTTTCCGTGCAGATGACTCGCGCAGAAGCCAAAGGCAAAGACCTTCGCTCGTTCTATCCGCGCCGGTTGCTGGTTCTGTTTGCCCTGGGCGTTTTACACGCTGTCATCTTCTGGCTGGGCGACATTCTGCGCCTTTACGCCATGCTCGGTTTTTTGCTGTTGGCGTTTCGCAAACGCTCCGACAAAACCCTGCTGGCTTATGCCGGAATATTTCTCGTCATTGGGTTTATTTTGCTTGCCATCATCGGCGGGCCGCATCTCGGCGGCGAAAAAATCCCCGGGCTGGATATTCTTGCAATGGCGCGGCAAGCCTATCGCGGAGACTCGTTTTCCTCCGTCGTCGCCTTCCAATTCTTCGGCGCCTTTTTCTCGTTCCTGGCCATTGCCTTCACCCAAAGCGGAACGGTGATGGCGCTCTTCCTGCTGGGCTTGCTTGCCGGGCGTATGAAACTCTTCGAACAGATGAACGAACGCCGATCTTTTTTCACAAAGGTTATTCAATGGGGGCTGCCGGTCGGGTTGATTTTCAACGCCCTTTTCATCCTGACCGAAGCCCCCTGGCTTTCCAGCCTCGGGTTCACCATCGGCGCCCCGGCGTTTGCGGCGGTTTACATCAGCGGGCTGGCGCTGCTCTCGCTCCGCCCATTCGGAGCAAAACTTCTCGCGCCCGTCGCCAAAGTCGGGCGCATGGCGCTGACCAACTACGTTTTGCAATCAGTGGTTTGCTCCCTCCTCTTCAATGGATACGGATTTGGATTATATGAATCGGTCGGCGCGGCCCGGCTGTGGGGATTCACTTTCGCAATCTATCTGTGCCAGATTCCGCTGAGCGTCTGGTGGCTTTCCCGCTTCCAATTCGGCCCGCTCGAATGGCTCTGGCGTTCGCTGACCTACGGCAAGCGGCAGCCCTTCCTCATTGACAAATAAACGCGACGCCACGCCAGGCAACTTCACTGTGCCGGGTTCATTGCCGATTCATTAAGTAGATGGCGGCAAAGGCGGCGACCGTCAGCGCGAAGCACAGGATAATGGCGATGATTGCATAGGAAAAGACACCCAACCCTTTATCTTCTTCGATGACGGGGGAGGAGGACGGCGTGGAAAGAAACGGTTTCGAGCCGGTCTGCGGGGGCGGATTCGCCTGCGAGGGTTTCGCTTCGGATTGGACTGGCAGTATCCCCATGCTGGACAATACCTTGAACGCGCCGTCCACGCTTTGACGCAGGTCAGGCGGGAGGTCTTCGAGAGTGCGGTAGACCTTGCCGTTCACAGTCACATGCATCCCGGTCGAGTGGGCGGCGAGGACGTTCTGCGCCATGTCGCCTTCGAGCAGGTCGGGAATGCCGTTGCCGTTCTTATCCACGAGAATTTGTGATACCTGCTCGTACGCTTTTCTCTCGTCAGCGGGCATGTCTTCGATGGAATTATAAGTTTTGCCGTTGAAGATGACGCTTGGCATGGCTGCTCCTTCCTGGCATTAAGGACTGATGTTGCGCGCGCCGACTCGCTTATGCGCGACTATCCGCTCCAATGCGTTTTTGAAAACTTCATACGGCTGCGCGCCGACGACGGCGTATTTATCGTTGATGACGTAGGTCGGCACGCCGCTCACGCCGATGCGATAGGCCTGCTGGACCTGCCCGGCGACTTCGCCCGTAAACTTTCCGTCTTCCACCTGTTTTTGCATATCGTCGGCGTCCAGCCCGGCTTCTGCGGCGGCGGCGCGCAGAACGTCCCATTTGCTGATGTCCAGCCCTTCGGCGTAGACTTTATGAAAAACAATCTTGTGGAATTCGTTTGCCCGGTTTTTTGAGCGGGCGTATTCGGTCGCTTCATGGGCGACGCGCGTGTTTAATATCCGTTCGGCGGGGATGTACGTCATCCCGTGCGCTTCCGCCAGTTGATGCAGGCGTTCCTCCGAGCCGTTGGCGCGCGCGCGGACGATGTACTCCGGCAGGTCCATGCCTTCGGGCGGCGTATCGGGGCGCAAATAGAATGGGCGCCATTCGACATCCATGTTGTATTCTTTTTTGAGTCTCTCGACCACACCCTGGCCGACATAGCACCACGGTCAGATGTAATCGGAGAAGATGGTTAGTTTGAAGTCCATGTAGATTTAGGTTGCAGGTTGCAGGTTACAGGTTACAGGTTACAGGTTGCAGGTTGCAGGTTGCAGGTTACAGGTTGCAGGTTGCAGGTTGCAGGTTGCAGGTTACAGGTTACAGGTTGCAGGTTGCAGGTTGCAGGTTGCAGGTTGCAGGTTGCAGGTTGCAGGTTGCAGGTTGCAGACGGCCGATGGATGTTTATTCTTACGGGAGGGATGCGGCTAATCGTAATAATATGGCGAGCAATAGAATTCTTCTCCGTCGGGGGAGATTGCCCGGACGGGATATTCCGATTCGTCAATCTCGAAGGCGTCCAGTTCATCGTTGACAGAGGCGAGGGCGTTATCCGCGTTTTGGCGGGAGAAGTGGAAGGACTGCCATTTGAACTTGTCGCCGTCTTGCCGAAAGTCGCGGTTGTAGCGGATGCAGGCCAGGGCGGCGGTCACTTTCTCATGGACGGAATCCGGCAGAGACGGGGAGCGAAGCGCGCCCACGAGGGGCGGGATGGCGTCGTCGGAGAGTTCGACGAAGTATTGGGAGTCCAAATCTTCGGCGGCGACGCCTTTCAACTCGCGCCGGATGTTTTGGTCCACGATGAAGGCGTCCACGTTGAGGATGGGCAGGGAGGCGGCGAATCCGAATGAGGCGGTCAGCAGGGCGAAGGCGAACATGCGCTCTTTGCGCAGGGTTTCGAGGACGATGGTTGCGATGAGAAGCAGACCGATCCAGACCAGGAAGACGTGGGTGTAGGTTCGCAGGCGCGAGAACCCGTAGGCGGCTTCGTACAGGTTGAGGCGTTGGTAGGCGGAGAAAAGCATGACGAGCAAAAGCGCGACGAGCGCGACGCCGAGACCGGAGTAGATTTTTCTCTGCGATTCGGTCTGGCGTTTGGTCACGCCGCTGAGAGTCAGCAGCATGATCAGCGCGAAGAACGCCACAGTGACGAGTTCGCCAAAACCTTTGCGGGCGTATTCGGCGTAGGTGTAGCCTTCGACGTTGATGTTGGTCGCGCCGCCGAAGAAGTATTTAAATTGGACGGCGACGAAAATGGCAAAGAGCGCGACGACGCTCCCCAGCACGATGGACGATTCGATGAAGCCGAGGAAGGGCGGGACGATGGGCTTCTCTTCGCCGATCAGTTTTTCATCGCGCGACGCGGAGGCGGCATGCAGGTAAATTCCGGCAAGCGCGTACCCGATGATGAGAATGTAGATCATGCGGAAGATGTATTCGGGCAGGTTCTCGAGTTTGAAGGCTTCGACCAGATCGTTGACGCGCTGGTTGAAGACCGCGTCCGCCGAAGCGAGCAGGGAGGCGAAGATCATCACGACGGGAATCGCGATGACCAATCCGCGCAGGATGGGCATGAAGTTGTATTTGGAGGGTTGAATTCCAGCCTCTGCCTGGGCTTTGCGCGAGTCGGCGGCGAAGCCGATTGGGCGCACAAGCATACTGCCGAAGAGCGAGAAGGCTTTGGCGATGAAATCGGCGAAGGTATATCGCATCCATCTGCCGCCGAGGTAGGCGACGGTGAAAATCGTCAGCGCGAGCATGGTGAAGGTGTAGGCGAGGAAGGTCGTCATCGGCTCGGAGCGGATGAATGTCACGGCGGCGAAGAAGCCGAAGAGGGGGATCAGCAACAGGGTGTTGCGATGCGGGCGCAGTCCTTCGCTTAGAAGCAGGTAAAAGCCGCCGATCAGACAGGCCGTCCAGAAGATGGCGAAGTTGACTCCGGGGGGATTCTCCCAGAAGAGGAAGTCGAACAGCCAGCCGAGGATGAGGACGGGGACCCAGAGTTTGTTGGGGTTTGTTTGCATGAAGGCTCCGTTTTTTCAAGAGGTGCAGAGGTTCAAAGGTTGAGAGTGAGGATAGTCCCGCGCGGCTTGCGGAGGCTGTCAAAAGGTATCAGAAGTTTTTGGCGGCGGCTTGGAATGGTTATAGCCATCGGAAAGGGGATATCTGAACCGGGTTTGGTTTTACGGTGTATCTTTGTTTGCGCGGCGAAGAAGCAAAGGGATCGGTGTCGAACAGGTTCTTATTGGTTGACTACAATTTCCATGTAAACGACCTCGCCAAAGATATTCCCGGCAGGGTCGAGGGCCTGCCATGCGCTTTGATAGATTCCCGGTTCGGCGGGGGCGGTGAAGACGATGCGCAATGTGACCTGCGCGCCGGCGCGGGCGGGGAAGAGCGGTTGTTCTTCGCTCACGCCGAGGGTGTGGCCGCCGATCCATTTCAGTTTGTAGGTTTCGTCCCAGTCGCAGGTCCCGTCGTTTTGGACGAGCCATTGTTTGTCAATGGGCGCGCCGGGCGAGAATGTGGCGCCGTCTTCGATGGTCAGGTCGTCAAGGAAGGTCAATTCGTTGGCGCAGGGACCGGTGGTCGGCGTCGCCGTCGGCATGACGGTCGGCGTGAATGTAGGGGTTGGGGTGGGGGGGATTGCCGTCGGTTGTATCGCTGTCGGAGGGCGGAAGGGCGTCGGCGCGGGTTGGGGGGAACAGGCGACGGCGAAGGAAAGGAGTGGGAGGAGAATCAGGCATCGGCGGGGAGAGAGGCGAGTTCCTGAGTTTATCGCCGGACGACTTTTCATCATCCATTGCCCGCGCGGGGATGCAACCCCCGCGCTATTCTTACGAAGCCGACTGAAGTCGGCTGGATTGCCTGGATTGGAGGGGAGGCGGGAGGATGCAGGGTCATAAGAAAATGGACACGTTTCCGTGTCCACTGTATTTTACGCTTCTTCTTCGTTTCCGCCGGAGGTTTCGCCGCTGTCGCCCATGTCGAGCGGGAGGGCGATTTCGCCGGACATTGATTTTTGGCGGATGACGGTTTCGATTTCGTTCATCAGGTCGGGGTTGGAGCGCAGGTAATCTTTGGCGTTCTCGCGTCCCTGCCCGATGCGGATGTCGCCGTAGGAGAAGAAGGCGCCGCGTTTTTGGATGACTTCGAATTTGGTGGCAAGGTCAAGCACGTCGCCGCTCTTGGAGATGCCTTCGTTGAACATGATGTCGAATTCGGCGGTGCGGAAGGGCGGCGCGACTTTGTTCTTGACGACTTTGACGCGCGTGCGGTTGCCGCTGACTTCCTCGCCCATCTTGATGGATTGAATGCGGCGCACGTCGAGACGAAGGGAGGCGTAGAATTTGAGCGCCTGGCCGCCGGTGGTGGTTTCGGGGTTGCCGAACATCACGCCGATCTTTTGGCGCAGTTGGTTGGTGAAGATGACGGTGGTCTTGGTCTGGTTGATGGCGCCGCTCAGTTTGCGGAGCGCCTGAGACATGAGACGCGCCTGCATACCCATGCTGGCATCGCCCATATCGCCTTCGATCTCATTGCGGGGTACGAGGGCGGCTACCGAGTCGACAATCACCACGTCCACCGCGCCGGAGCGGACGAGGGTCTCGGTAATTTCGAGCGCCTGTTCGCCGGTATCAGGCTGGGAGACGAGCAGGTTGTCAATGTCCACGCCGAGGCGCGCGGCGTAGACGGGGTCGAGGGCGTGTTCCATGTCTATGAATGCGGCAGTGCCGCCGCCTTTTTGCGCTTCGGAGACAATGTGTAAACAAAGTGTGGTTTTGCCGGAAGACTCTGGTCCGTAAATTTCGACCACGCGCCCGCGCGGGACGCCGCCGACGCCGAGGGCGATGTCGAGCGAGAGCGAGCCGGTGGGGATGGTCTCGGTGATCATGCCGTGCGCTTCGCCGAGGCGCATGATGGAGCCGTCGCCGTAGCGTTTGAGGATGTCGCCGACGGCTTTATCCAAAACGGCGCGTTTGGCGTTGTCTATGTTTTGAGAGGGTGCAGTCTCTGCGGCTGCGGCGCGTTTTCTTGCCATGTGTAAGTCTCCATAGTTTGTGCGTAGAGCCTATCTGGTTAACCCTGCTTTTGGCAACAGGGGTTGGGCGGGTTGAAGCGCTGTGAGTATAGCACAGTTGTTCTATTCGTCAAGAGGCGGCAGACTGTGGCGATTACCCGCATCTTTACGCCGCTTAATTCGGCGGGCTGAGGCTTCGATGAACTCAGCGCAAGCGCCCTGCCTCAGTTCGTGAACGTCGGATAAATCCGACTGGTTGCTCCAGCTTGAAGGGCTTCCGCGCGCTGAGCAGGCGGATTTAACCCCGCGATTCTGAGTTATGGGTAATCACCAGGCGGCAAAAGGAATGGGGGTGGCTAAAAGGATAGGTTAACTTTTTTCACTTCAGAACCCATAGAGAAAAATAAAGGGGATCTTGTGTAATTGATGCGCTGTCGTTTGACGGAGCGGAAAAATTTTAACGCGAATTACACAAATCGGGCGAATGACGCGAAAAAAAATTTTGTGAACTTCGCCATATTCGCGCTATTCACGTTGAAGGGTTTCGGTTGCTTATGTCTTATAAAGCGCATAACAGGTTCTAGTCGCTTTTCCCTCCCATAAATTGAATTCCCCGTTTTCCATTTTTCAAAAACGCTTGACGCTCGGGGTTGTTTTGGTATAATCTGTCCGCTTATTGACTTGCCGACGTAGCTCAATCGGCAGAGCGCCCGCCTTGTAAGCGGGCGGTTACGAGTTCGATTCTCGTCGTCGGCTCTGAAGCGCCGATTGAGAGAAATTTCGGCGATTAAAAAGCAAATACAGTATGGGCAGTTACCCAAGTGGCCAAAGGGGACTGACTGTAAATCAGTTGTCAGAAGACTTCGGAGGTTCGAATCCTTCACTGCCCACAGCGTCATAACCGATGGCGCTCCCCAGTTGGTGGGGAACAGCAGGCAATGCCCTCATAGCTCAGCTGGCAGAGCACACCCTTGGTAAGGGTGAGGTCACGGGTTCAAATCTCGTTGAGGGCTCAGTTGCTGAAAAGCATTTCTTCAATATATCAAGGAGAGCGAAACATGGCGAAAGGGAAGTTCGATCGAAGCAAGCCGCATCTGAACGTGGGGACGATGGGGCACATTGACCACGGGAAGACAACGCTGACGGCGGCCATCAC
>CAADGT010000153.1 GCA_900696595.1 uncultured Chloroflexota bacterium | reverse complement strand
CTCCGCTCATTCAAGAGATTCCACACCCCTACGTCTGCCGCGCGTGCGGACATTTGACTCTCGGCGCCGCCCCCGAAAAATGTCCCGACTGCGGCGCGTGGGGCGGATCGTTCCAATGGTTCCCGCCCGTCTACTGGCTCGAAGCGTACGACCCCACCGAAGCGCTGGAGCGCTTGCGAAAGACCCCGCTCGAAGTCGCCGCGCTGATCGAAGGCTTGACCGAAGATGAGATGACGCGCGTCCCCGCCGATGGCGGCTGGGCGATCCGCAACGCGGTCATGCACCTGCGCGACGCGCAAAATGTCATCGCCGCCCGCATTGACCTGTTCCTCGCGGAGGAAAATCCCGTGCTGGAAATGAAATCCGTCTGGACTTGGGCGCGCGACGAAAACGAACGCCCACCATCCACGCGCGAGATTTTCGACGCGTATCAAACGTCCCGCCGCGAGATGATCGCCAAACTCGAATCGATTCCCTTCGCCGATTGGTGGCGCACGGGACGACATGAGGAGTTCGGGGTTGTGTCCATCAAACAGCAGGTCAGTTATTTCGCCGCGCACGAGTTGACTCACTTGCCGCAGATCGCGCGGCTTGTGCCGCAAACTTAAGTTTGCGCCCGTCAGGGCTCCCCGCGCAGCGGGACTGCCAAAGCGACAGCCAATTCAACCTCAGGAGAAATATATGTCCCCCATCGTTCGTTGGATTCTTGCCATTGTGATCGCGCTCGTATTGATCTTCGTCATTGTCGGGATCGGCTCCTTCGGCGTCCTGGCGATGGCGTTCGGCTCGGACTCATGCAGTGAGATTGGCGGCGGCGCGAGTAACACCCTGCTCTTCGGCTCGCCCATCGTGATGATCCTCGGCGTCATCGTTTCCGCGATATTGTTCGGGCTGAACAAACGCTGGCAATTCTGGGTCGGCTCGCTGGCAGTCGGCGGCGCGCTGGGAATTTGCGGCTACGTTTCCTGGTTCATGTATATATCGCAGTTGTGCGGCTGACGCAGTTTGTACCGCAAACTTCAGTTTGCGTTTTGCGGTCTTCCCGATTCTTGCAGACTCAGTGCGGGAAACGTTCGTCAAAATTGGGCAGGCGGAGAATCTATCGAGTGAAGCGTTGAGCGCTATTCCCATCGTCACAACCTATCTCCTGTTGATCCTCTGGCAGATTTTTGGCTGGCTCGCGGCGCGAACTTTCCGCGGATATGCCCGGCCCGCAAACAATAACGCCAGCCTCTGTAATTGCGATGGGCGCGATTCCCCTGCTTGCGTTCGTCGCGCTAATCTTGATTGATTACAACGTCTTCGCTTGGCGGCTGGTCCTTTGCGCGCTTCTCTCGCTGATCTTCGCAATGCTCACCCTGCTCATCCCCTTTGTCATCTTCTTCGACTGGGCGGTTCGACGCGCAGCCGCTCGCAGGATTTCCTCATGAAAAAACTGATTCGCTCCCTTGAACTGATTCTCATCCTCGCCATTCTTTCCAGTGGATGCACCCCCGCTTCGACCTCCCCCGCGCCTGCCACTGTTCCCCCAGCCTCATCCACGCCTGAAGCGACTGAACCCTCATCCGCCGCGCCGACCCAAACCGCCACATCCGCGCCGTCCCTGCCCATCCTGCCGCACAACACCATTGATCCCTCCACGCTGACGGGCAAATTGATGATGGGCTATCAAGGCTGGTTCTCCTGCCCTGGCGACGGCACGAACATGTACAACGGCTACTACCATTGGATCCACGACGGTTATCCATCCTTGAACGCCGAAAGTTTCCGCGTGGACATGTTCCCCGACACCCGCGAACTGACCGACGACGAGAAATGCCCCACCGCGCTGACGCTTCCCGACGGAAGTCCCGCCTACGTTTACACCAGCGCGAATTACAAAACCATCCTGCGCCACTTTCAATGGATGAGCGAATACGGCATTGACGGCGTTTTCCTGCAACGCTTCGGCTCGCAACTGGCATACCCCGAAACGCGCGACTTTCAAAACGAACTGACGCTCAAAGTGCGCGGCGCTTCGGAAACCTACGGCCGCGCCTGGGCGGTCATGTACGATGTGACTGGCTCGAACGAAAAAGGCAACAACGTGGTCACGTTGCTGGAACGGGATTGGAAATATCTCGTGGACTCGCAGAAGATTCTCGAAAGCCCGCAATACCTCCACCACAACGGATTGCCCGTCGTCGCCATCTGGGGCTTGGGCTTCGACGACCGCCCTGGCACCGCGGCGGAAGCGATGCAACTGCTCGACTTCTTCCAAAACAACCCCGACCCGAAATATCGCGCCATCGTTTTGGGCGGCGTGCCGATCTTCTGGCGCACGCTTGAAGCGCCCGCCCGCAAAGACTCCGCCTGGAAGGATTTCTACTGCGCCCTCGACATCATCAGCCCGTGGACGGTGGGAGTCGCCGCCTCCGACGCCGAAGTGGACAACTACTACAGAAATACCGTCCGCGCGGACATGGCGCGCGCACAGGAATGCGGCGCGGAATATATGCCCGTCGTCTATCCTGGAACCGCCTATCACAACCCAGCGGATCGTCCCTTCAACGAACAACCGCGGCGCGGCGGGCGGTTGTATTGGCGTCAGGTGTACGACGCCCTATCGCTGGGCGCGACCATGATTTATAACGCCATGTTCGACGAAGTGGACGAAGCGACCGCCATGTACAAACTCGCCGAAACAACGGCGGACGTTCCAACAGGAGTCGAACTCATCACAATGGACACAGACGGCGAATGTCTGCCAAGCGATT
>CAADGT010000152.1 GCA_900696595.1 uncultured Chloroflexota bacterium | reverse complement strand
CGGGGATCAAGTCCATCGTGAGTCTGACGCGGGCGGTAAATTCGCCGAGGGCGCGGATGGGCTGGGTATCCACCTGCTGGCGTTTGACCTCGTAACGGGTCTTCTCGGTCAGCGCGGCGGCGATGTCGCCGGTGGTGATCGAACCGTAGAGTTTCCCGGTCTCCCCCGCCTTGACGGGGAAGATCAGGGTCACATCGTTGATCTGATCGGCGACGCCTTTAAGTTCGTTGTTCTGCGCGTTGCGGCGGATCTCCGCCTGCGACTTGATCTTCTCCACCTGTTTGAGCGCGCCCGCGGTCGCCAGCACGGCAAGCCCCTGCGGTATGAGGAAGTTGCGCCCGAAACCGTCGGCTACTTTCTTGACGTCCCCGGCGCGTCCCAATTTATAAACGTCCTTGATGAGCAATACTTTCATGGTCTAAGCCCTTTCGTGAAGATGGATGTCGAGCCGAAGGGTACAACGACTCGCAAGGCGCGCATTCTACCACAAACGGGGGATTTGCCAACACAATGGATAACGGTTAAGATAACGGCATGGACCAGTTTCCCATCCGGTTGAGGCGTGTGGCTGTATTTGCCGGAATTTTCATCCTTATCCTTTTCGTCATCGAATTCAACGCGCGCCTCGAAGAATTGAACCGCCTGAACCAACAGCGCGACGAGATGCGCGTCCTCGCCACACAAGCCGCGCAGACGCAGATCGCATTGCAAACCCAGGCGGTATACGCCGCCTCGACCGAAGCAGTGGAGGAATGGGCGCGCGCCGATGGGCATTACATCCAGGAGGGCGACCAGCCGGTTATTCCCGTCGAACTGCCCGGCAGCGCGCCGGTAATGGTCAACACGCCGCTCCCGCCCCCCACCCCCATGCAAAACTGGGAGATTTGGCGGATGTTGTTCTTCGACCGATAGCCCGACGGAATGGATACTTTTTTAGCAATATATTTAATTCTCCTCGCAATTCTGGTCGCGGTCACTACGGGAATTGCCATTCGCGCCTTCATCAACCGGCGCCTGCCCGGCGCGCGGACGTTCGGCGCCCTGATGTTTTGCATGGCGGTCTGGGCGGGTTTCTACCTGCTCGAGATCGCGCATCCCGCCCTGCCCGTCAAAATCTTCGCCCGCAAAATGCTCTACCTCGGTATGGCGCTTTCCCCGCCGCTCTGGCTCGGCTTTGCGATTCGTTACACCGGGCTGGGAATCTGGTGGATAAGGAAAGAGCGGGGCTTTCTGCTGGCGCTTCCAGGGGGTATTGCCTTCCTGCTCGGCAGTACAAACGAACTCCATCATCTTATCTGGGAATCACTTGGTCTCGCCTCCAGCGCGCCCGCCCCTTTGAGAGTCGAATACGGGATCGGATTCCGGTCTTATGCAATCCTTGCATACGCGATGATCCTGACGGGCATTGCGCTTTATATCGTCAGCTACTTCAAGCAAGGCAGGGCGTTGCGGATTAAATACGGGATCATCCTGGCAGGGGTCATCCTGATCGCCGTCTCGAACGCTCTGTTTCTTGCTTTCGAGAATGGCGTCTTCATAGACCCGACGCCGCTTTCCTTCTGCCTATCCGCGCCGTTGATCGCCTTCGGTTTCTTCCGCTTCGGGGTTTCGAGTCTTTTTCCGCTTGCCGCGGCGCTCATCGTAGACAACCTTCAGGACGCCATCATCGTCGTCAACCGCGAAAATGAGATCACCGACATCAACCGGGCGGCTGGGGCATTGCCGGGCATGAAATCCGTCGAAGAGCGCGCGCCCGTTTTCTCCGTCCTCCCGCAGGCGGAGCGACTCAGGGAGATATGGGATTCGCCGGAAAAATCCTTTCACTTCGAAACAAAAATTGGGGAAGATCAAAAAACGTTCCATGTCAGGGTGATGCCCATCTTCGACGGGGCGCGGGAACCGCTCGGGCGCGTGATCGTCTTCCAGGACGTCACCGTCGAGCAGGAATTATTGCGCGAGGAAAAAAGCCGCTCCCAGCGCCTTGCCCTGCTGGAGGAAGCCGGAAGGCGCATTGCGAACAGTTTCGATGAACAAGAAATCCTCCAGCGGGCGGTGGATGCGATTACAAACCGCTTCGGATACGCCGAAATCGCCATCTCCCTTTTGACCCCGGATAACGCGCTTGAAATCGCCGCCATCTCCGGCGCCGAGGATTTCGGTTACAAGCCCGGCTACCGTCAAAATTTCGATGAAGGGATCATCGGTTACACCGCCAGCATGGGTCAGACTTATGTTTCGAACAATGTCGCGGAAGACCGGCATTACTTTTCGACCGCCGCGCGCTCCGGCTCCGCCATTTGCACGCCGATCTTCAAACAGGGCGCGCTGTACGGCGTGCTATATGTGGAAAGCCTGGAGGCGAACGCTTTCGGCGGACAGGACGTCATCACCCTCGAAACGCTCGCCAGCCAGATATCCGAATCCGTTCAACGCGCCGAACTCCACGCCCAGACCCGCTCCGACCTGCGCACGATCGCCGCCATTCAGAAAGTTTCAAAACTCGTGGCGTCTTCGCTCGATCTCGAAACCGTCAGCCGCACCGTCGTCAAAAGCCTGAAGGACGCCTTCAATTACTCCCACGTCAGCATTTATATTCTGGAAGAGGAATACCTGAATCTCGCCGCCCAGGTCGGCTACCCCGAACAAACTGAGATCAAAAAAATCCATATCAGCCAGGGCGTGGCAGGCAGGACGATCCGCAATCGCGCCGCGCAATTCATCGAAGACACCGAAAAGGAGAAAGTCTTCCTCAAGGCGGACGAAAACATCACCAGCGAGATATGCGTCCCCCTGCTGAAAGAGGACGTCGCATTGGGCATGTTGAACGTCGAATCGCGCGGGGAAACCCGGCTCACCTTCAAGGACGTAGAATTGCTGAGCGCCGTTGCGGGCCCCATCGCGGTGGCGGTGGACAACGCCCGCCTGCACGCCGAACTCAAAAAAATGGCGACGACCGACGCCGTGACCGGCTTGTTCAACCGGCATGTCTTCGAGCAAGCCATCATCGCCGAGATCGAACGCGCCGAACGCAAAGGGGAAAGCCTCTCCCTGATCGTTTTCGACATTGATCTTTTCAAGGAATATAACGACACATGGGGGCACCCCGCCGGGGACGCGCGCCTGAAAGCCGTTGCAGACATCATCAAACAAAACCTGCGCAAATACGATCTCGCCGCGCGTTATGGGGGCGACGAGTTCGCCATCATCCTCACAGATTGCGACCGGAAAAACGCCCTTCAGTTCGCCCAGCGCCTGCGCCAGGGAATGGCGGAGGGAGCGCCGCACCCCCCCAGGGAAGGCGAAGGCGTTTCAGGCCACACGCTCAGCATAGGAATTGCCGCTTTTCCGCAGAACGCCATCCAACCCACCGAGCTATTGATCGCCGCCGACCATGCCGCCATGCGCGCAAAACAACAGGGCAGAAACCGCATAAAACTTGCGGACGATTATGAAACGACTTGACCTCTTCCCCATCTCGACGCGAATCGAAAACGATCGCCTGACCGTCGCCGGACACGACCTCGCCTCTCTCGCGGACCGATACGGGACGCCCCTCTATGTGTATGATTCTGCGACCCTGGACTTTCTCGCCCAAACCTACGCCGGAGCCTTATCCTCGTTCTACCCCGGCGCCTCGAGCGTTACCTACGCCGGGAAAGCCTTCCTCTGCAAAGCCATCGCGCAATGGACTCAACGACACGGTTTCACAGTGGATTGCGCCGGCGCGGGCGAGATCGGCATCGCCGTCGCCGCGGGCGTGAAGCGCGAAAAGATACTCGTCCATGGCGTGAACAAATCGGACGCAGACCTGAAAGCGGCCGCCCAACATGCCGGGACAATCGTCATAGATAACCCAAGCGAACTCCGCCGAAATAGCGCCCTTTCGACGCCGCGAAGGACAAGCCTCCAAGTACTCAATCCCGACTCTCCAAATTTCTGGCTGCGCCTGCTTCCGGGGGTCTCCGTCGCAACCCACCACAAACATACCCAGACCGGGCATCACGATAGCAAGTTCGGCATGACGCGGGAAGAACTTCTCGAATCGGCGGCGCTCTGCAAAGAAAAAAATTTGCCGTTGAGGGGAATCCACTTCCACCAAGGTTCCAACTTCCGCGACCCGGAGCCGTTGATCCCCGCCATCGAATCGGCGCTGGACCTCGCCAAAGAAATCGGCTTCGACGACGAATGGCATTTCTGCCCCGGCGGCGGCTGGGGCGTGGCATATCACGAGGATGAACTGCCGCATCCGCCCATCGAAAGTTATGTTCGCGGAATCGCCGAAGCCGTCGTCGAGGGGTGCAAGATCCGCGGGCTGAACCTTCCCCGCCTTCACCTTGAGCCGGGGAGAAGCCTGATCGCCCGGGCAGGCATTGCGATCTATCGCGTCGGGACGATAAAAAAAAGGGGCGACAAAACCTGGATACTTACCGACGGCGGCATGGCGGACAACCCGCGCTATGCGCTCTATGGGGCGAGATATTCCTGTTTAACGGTATCCAGCCCGGGCGGGGAAAGAAGCGGGAAGGTATCCATCGCGGGACCCTACTGCGAATCGGGCGACATCCTCATCGAAGATTTGCCCATGCCTGAAATCAAGGAAGGGGATTTGATCGCGATTCCGGTTTCGGGCGCATATCATTTGAGCATGGCGTCCAATTACAACGGCGCGCGTAAACCGGCGGCGCTATGGCTGGAAAAGGGAGGGGGGCAAGTCATCCAGCGGCGCGAGAGGGCGGAAGACCTGCTCGACAGGGACGCGGCCTCACCGCTTCTCGATCACCTTTAGAAAGACTTCCACCACGCGGGGGTCGAATTGTTTTCCGGCGCCGTCCTTGATGTATTTCAATGTGGCGTCCCGGGTCCACCCGGCGCGGTAGGGGCGGTCGGAAGTCAGCGCGTCCCAGACATCCGCCACGGAAAAGATGCGCGCGGCGAGCGGAATCTCTTCCTCTTTCAAGCCGCGCGGGTAGCCGTTTCCGTCCCACCATTCGTGGTGACAGTAGGGTATATCCAGCGCCGGTTTCAGGAATGGGATCAAGGAGAGCATATCATAGGCGTATTGCGGGTGCATTTGCATGATTTGCTTTTCGTGCGCGGTAAGCGAGCCTGTTTTGTTGAGGATCGAATCCGGAATGCCCATCTTGCCGATGTCGTGAAGAATGGCGCCGCGGCGAATCTGAACGATCTCCTCCTCCGGCGCGTTCATGGCGCGCGCGAGTTGGACGGTAAGGTCGGTGACACGGCGGGTGTGTCCTTCGGTCAATTCGTCGCGTAATTCAAGGGCGCGCGCCCAGCCGGCGAGGGTATTGTCGTAGGCGAGCGCCAGTTCATTCGCGTGTTGAAGGGCTTGCTCGTGCAGGGAGGCGCGGTGGATGGCGTTGCCAGCCATTTCGGCGACGGCGGTCAACAGGCGCGTCTCGTTTTCGGTGAATGTGCGTTTTTTCCGAAGCCAGACGTGCAGCACGCCCACGACCTGTTTATGCGCGCGCAGGGGCAGCGAGAGTCCGCTGTGGATCTCGCGCAAACGGTCCGCTTCGAGAGGCAGAATGACAGCCGTCTCGTCGGTTTGCAGGTCCTCCGTGTAGCGCGGCTCTCCGGTTTGCGCGACACAGCCGGTGATCCCTTTGCCCAGGCGGTGGCGCACGGCAGTTTCGACCTTCAGCAAAACCTCTCCATCTTCATGCGCGTCGTACCAGCTTGAAGAGACAAGTTCGCCGCTTTCCCCGTCCAGCAGGAAGATCGAAGCATTCGCGGCATTGACGACTTTTGCCGCATGGCGGACGATGATTGGGATCATTTCGGCGACATTGGACGCCGCGCGCAGGGAGGATGAAATACTGGACAGCAGTTCCAATTCATAGGCGCGCTGGCGCAGGGCTTCTTCGGACGCCTTCCTTTCGGCGATGTCCTGCAATATGACGGTGAAGAACTTTCGATCGTTGACGACGCTTTGGGAAATGTACGCCTCCATGGGAAATTCCCCGCCGTTGGCGCGCAAGCCGTAAAGCGATTCCAACATACCCATGGAGCGATTCGAAACGCCGGTCGCGGAAAAGTTCATGACATGTATGCGATGGATGTCGCGGTAACGCTCCGGTATGAGCATATCCATGGATTTACCGAGGACGTCGGCGGCTGAATGTCCGAATATCTTTTCCGCGGCGGGGTTGAAAATGACGATGTTCTGCGCCGAATCGACGGTGACGATGGCGTTCATGGCGGTGGATATGACGCCCTCCAGCCGCGCATTGCTCTCCGCCAGAGCCTGTTCCGCCAGTTTGCGCTCGGTCACATCGCGGACGATGCCCTGCATGTATCCTTTCGGCAGCAGCGTGGCGCTGATCTCCACCGGGAGCCGCGAACCGTCCTTTCGTCTCAGGTTTCTTTCGACGATCAGTTTTTTGCCTTCCGCCAATTCCTGGATTCTAAGCGGCCTTTCGATCAATTCGCCCGGATCGATCAAATCGTCCATGCGCATCGAGAGGATTTCCTCGCGCGAGTAGCCCAGCATGGCGCACCCGCTTTGGTTCGCTTCCACGTATCGGCCATCCGGGGAGGTCAAAAATATTCCGTCGGAAGCCTGCTCGACGAGCGTGCGGTATCGGGATTCGGATGCGCGCAGGGCGTCCACAAGTTCGACGTTTTCGATGATGGAAGCGGCATGGCCCGCCATGGCGCGCGCCAGGTTTTTCTCCTCCTCCGTAAATTCGCGGCGATGGCGGCTTTCCCAGATCTCCGCATCGCCAAGCAGGCGTCCGTGCGCCATGATCGGGACGAACATCATGGATTGGATGCCGTACTCGGTGAATTGCTTGCGCTCCTCGGCGGACATTTCGGCGTCGTCCGCATGGAGGACGAGCGCCCTGCCGGCGGACATATACTTCATGACGGTCGCATAATTGCCGGCGGGATAGATCCGCCCCATGTCGGAATGAACCTCGGCAGGCGCGGCTTCTGCGCTCCAGAATTCCGCATCCACCCGCAGGTAGCCTTCGGCGAGGTTGATGGCGGTGATGCTGGCGGATGTGACGTTGAACGCCTCGGTCATGTGGCGGGCGAGCTTTTTCAGCAGGGCGGGCGGATCGAGCAGGCTGGAAGCCATATCCTGCGCGGAGGCGTAGAGGATTTTCAGTTCCGCGGCTTTGACTCGCATCTCTTCGTTTAAGCGGATTTTCGCCACCGCCAAAGCCGCCTGCGCCGCCGCCTGTTCCCCGAAGAACAGTTCGTCGGGCATGAAGCGATGCGGCTCACGATAAACAAGGAAAACTCCGCCCTGCCGCCGCCCGTCGGCGACGAGGGGAAACCCCATCAGCGAATGGATGGACAGCAATTGCACAAGGCGTTTGCTGGCGTTGGGGTCGGCCGCGACATCCTCCATGGTGAAGGGTTTGGCGCGGTCAAAAGCGGCGGATATCATGCGGATCTCGTCCGCGTTCGGTTTGAAGCGCAGGAACGCCTCGCGCATGGAACCTGTGGCGGCGGCTGGGAATGGGGCAGGGTCGGATTCGTTCCAGAGGACCACGAAACAATCGTCGGACTGGAAGGCGTTCTTCAATTTTTCGGCGACGTTGTGGAGCAATATATCGAGAGTCGGCGATTCAAGCCCCAGGTTGGCGATCTCCGCCAGCAGATTCTGACGGAGAGCCTTCACTTTCAAGCGCGCGTCAGTTCCCGCTTTTTCCAGCGCAAACGAGATGTCGTCCGCCAATCCTTTGAGAAGGACGATCTCTCCTTCATCGAAGATGGCGGACGAATCGGCGTGAACGACGGTCAGCGCGCCGAACAGGTTTTCATCGCGCGCCAGCGGCAGTGTAATGGAAACGCGATCGGGTCGGGATGCGAGCAGGGGACAATTCGAGCAAATATCGTTCCCCAGCGCGGGCTCCATGCGAACCAGATTTCGCGAACGAAGCGCGATTGCGGCGCATTGGGGGCCGATCCCTTCGCGGTCGAGGCGCAGGGCATATCGATTCGGATCCACCTCCCATCCGGAGGAGGCGGCGAGGCGGAAGTTGATTCGATCGGGGTCCAGCAACCCAATCCAGGCGAAGGTATATCCGCGCCCGGAGACCAGGCTTTCACACGCGCCTGCGAGGAGTTTTTGCAAATCCGGCTCGCGGACGATCAATTGGTTGATGCCTGTGAGCGTGCGCAGGACGCCGCTGACACGGTGTTCGCGTTCGAGCGCCTCCCGCGCGCGCGTCAGGCTTTCCGTCAGGGTTTGCAAAAGGAAGGTGATCGAAATCATCCCGGCGAGGGCGAGGATCAGCAGAACGAGCGCCCCGGTCGCCCACGCTCCGGGCAGGTTTGCGTTGGCTTGCCGCTCGACAGGCGCGGACAGAAAGCCGGAAACCCGGAGATAACCGATCGTCGCCAGCGCGAGAAAGGCGAGGGCAAACGCCGCCAGGCTGTAGGGGAAATCGAAGAAGATTGCGGCAAGGATGACGAAGGCAAAAAGAAACACCCTTCCGTCGCCGCTGAAAGATGTCTGAACCAGACTCGTGACGCCGAGGGTGTAGAGAATGAATAACAGGATTCCGGCGCGCAGGTTGAATTTCAGGCGCTTGTTGAAGGTGATGAAGGCGAATAGGGCGACGACTCCCAGATAGAGAGAGATCGTTAAAACGGGGAGACTCGTGGAATTTTCGAACAGGGACGAACTCTCCCTGTGTTCCATCATGACGTTATTGATCCCGCCCGCCAGCGCCGCCAGCCAGAGTACGAAAATACCCCTCAAGACTCCGTTTAGGAGATGAGTCCTCCATTCAGAAAGGTCGGGGATGGTCTCCCCCGCATGGGCTTTGAATGTGTTAAGAAAGGGCTTTATTAATTTCAACGCCATATTGGGCCATGCAAGGCCGGAATTATATACGTTTACCCGGAGGACGCGCGTTTCGATTGGGTTGAAATTGCGTTCTCGATGGATTGCAAAAGTTCCGCGCCGTGATAAGCCAGGCGTGGGCAGAGTCGGATGCGATTCGTCACATTGGCGGGTGAAGATTGGCATGTATAAAATACTTGTGACATTAGTCACATTGTTTTAGGAAAGCCTTATGCAATAATTCACAGCAAAGGAGAATGCCATGAAAGACATCCTGTTTCTTCTGCTCACCGGCTTGATCGCCGCGTATCTGTGTTGGTATTTTTATCGGCGTTACACGCTGAACAAGGCGCTGCATAACCTGTACTATCTGATGGGTTTTGCAGCGCTTTTGGTTTCGGGGCTGTTGCTGATCTTCCTCGGCATGGGAATCCTCGCCTCGCCCTATGTGCTGACGGTTGCCAGTTTGATTCCGCTCGGCATCTCGATGGGACTGGCTGAGGAATACTTCCCCTCCTGGAAGAAAGCCTTCAAGTGGTTTGCCGCCGTCGGCTTCCTCGCCATCGCCGTCACAAGCATCGGCGGCATGGACGCGCTGAAGAAGATCGCGGTGCCGCTCTTTCACGGAGTGGCGGGGCTGGTCATTTTCGTCGGTCCGTTCGTCGCCAAAGGCGCGCCGAAGGGATTCTTCTGGGTCGGCGTCGGCGGTCTATTGATCGGGCTGGGCGGCATTGCGCTGGCATTTATCACGATGGGCAAACAACTGCTGTTCTTCAGCCCCGAATTTGTCATGCTCATCCTCACTCCCCTGCTCTTCCTGATGACCGGCGCGTTTGCGTTGGGGTTTGCGAAGAAGGGGTAATTGGTAATTGGTAATTGGTAATTGGTAATTGG
>CAADGT010000151.1 GCA_900696595.1 uncultured Chloroflexota bacterium | reverse complement strand
CATCCAAGTACAAAAGTCTTTGAAGTCGTTTATCATTGGAGTGTCCTCTGGCGTGGCTGGTTTCTTTGAGCAGAAACTCCATTATCACGCTTGAGGACTTTTTGTCAACTAGCATAAGACCCTAATAATGACCACACTCCCCATCCTCCTCCAACGCTCCTACCAGGAAGTCCCCGACAAGACCTGCGTCATCCTGCAACACGCGGGACAGCCCGACAAAGCCCTCGCCTACCGCGACCTGATTCGCGGCGCGAATCGCTACGCGCTGACGTACGCCCGCGAAGGGATTCAACCCGGCGAAGTCGTCATCCTCATCCTCCAACACGGCGAAGATTTAATGTATTCGTTCTGGGGCGCGGTTCTGCGCGGCGCAATTCCCTCCATCATGCCCTTCCTCACCGAAAAACTCGCGCCCGAAAAATACCGCGCCGACCTGGCTTCGCTCATCTCCATCACCCAGCCGACGACAATTGTGACCTACCCGGAGTTCGAGCAGGAAGTCCGCGGCGCGCTCGTCGCAGGCGATTCGGTCAGACATATCATTCTTGCGGATCAAATCGAAGCGGAGTCCGAGCCCGATTTTCAATCGCTTCAAGGATTCAAAACATCGCCCGAAGAGATCGTCGTCCTGCAACATTCCTCCGGCACGACCGGCTTGCAAAAAGGCGTGGCGCTTTCGCATCGCGCAATCCTGAATCAACTTGACGCCTACAGCCGGTCCCTGCGCCTCGACCCGGAAAACGATGTCATCGTCTCCTGGCTGCCGCTCTATCACGACATGGGATTCATCGCCTGCTTTATCATGCCGATTCTCCTTCGCATCCCGCTCGTCAACATGTCGCCCTTCGACTGGGTGCGCGCGCCGTACAAACTTCATCAAGCCGTTTCGCAATACAAAGGCACGCTGACCTGGCTGCCCAACTTCGCCTACAACTTTTGCGCCCACAAAATCCGCGAACGCAACCTCGAAGGCGTTGACCTTTCATCGTGGCGCGCCATCGTCAACTGCTCCGAGCCGGTTCACGTCGAAAGCCACGACCTGTTTTTTGAAAAATTTTCGGCATACGGATTGAACAAATCCGCCCTGCAAACGTGTTACGCGATGGCGGAGAACGTCTTCGCCGTGACTCAAAGCCCGCTGGATGGAACGCCCGCCGTGGATGCGATTGACCGCGAAACCTTCATGACCAAACGCCTCGCGACTCCGCCCGGGCCCGATTCGCCCTCCATGCAGATGACTTCGTCCGGGCATCCCCTGCCCAACGTAAAAATCCGCGTCGTGGACGAATTCCTCAACGACCTGCCGGATCGCAGCGTGGGCGAGATCGCCATCCAAAGCGACTGCATGTTGACCGGATACTTCAACCGCCCCGACGCGACCGAATCCGCGATTAAGAATGGCTGGTATCTGACTGGCGATTACGGCTACATGGCAGACGGCGAATTATACGTTTCGGGCAGAAAGAAAGACCTGATCATCGTCGGCGGCAAAAATGTTTACCCGCAGGATTTGGAATCGCTCGCAAGCGAAGTTCCCGGCGTCCACAAGGGACGAGTCGTCGCCTTTGGCATGTACGATGAAGAGGAAGGCACCGAGGAAGTCGTCATCGTCGCCGAAGCAGAATCAACCTCCCCGTCGGAGCGGGAGGCGTTGGCGGACGCCATCCGCAAACACGTCACCAAAAGTTCCGCCATCGCCCTGCGTCATGTCAAGGTGGCGGACGATCAATGGATCGTCAAAACATCGAGCGGCAAGACAGCGCGCGCGGCGAACAGGGAAAAATTTTTGAAGGCGTTCGGTTACGAATAATACCAGCCGAAGATTCTGTTGTACAACGCCATCAGCGTTTTCCTGACAAGACCGATCTCCAATATCCGCCTGCCAAACCCGCCTTTTCGTTTTGCGCCTTGCGTTTTAAGTTCCCCTCTCAAATACCCCAGCGTATTGGACATATTCATCGCCAGCGGATCGGGGACCATCAGCCGCAGTAAGCCCGCGTCGTTCACGCGCTTGTCCAACTGGCGGACTTGTCCCATCGGTTTGTCCATGTCAAAGGGCAGAAACTGTTGAAGCGTGGATTTATACGCCGTAAACTGCCAATGGCTTGCGCCCGCCATCGCGGTTACGCCTTTATAGACTAATCTCCAATCCCTAGTCTCTGCATATACTTTCTTATTCTCCTCCTCCGTCTGTCCTAGCGACAAGTTGAATTCCAAAAAAGTTTCCCATGGGATGAATTGACCTTCTTCGAGTTTCGCACGCTCTGCGTCCCGCGCCCATTTCAACGTCGCCTCGTAAAACTCAGGCGGCGTGCGGAAGGGACGCGCGGTCACCATGCCGACATTCGGAAAACTTTCGAGAATCTCAACAGAGCGCGAGAGCCACTTCGGAGAAAATAAAACGTCGCTATCGGTGTACGCGATGATCTCGCCAGGCGCGCCCGCCAGCATCACGTTCCACGCGCCGCCTTTGCCCATGTTCTTCTCGGACAGAATCAAATATTGGATTCGCCCCTCCTCTTTTTCTTGAATCAAAAAGTCACGCGCTTCGGCGCACGAGCCGTTGTCGAAGACCATCAAGTCGAACGGCAGACCCGCGTCCTTGCGCATCGAGTCCATGCAGACTTTCAGCACGTTGAGCGTCTCGGCGTAGAATCCGCTCAGGAAGGGGATGTAGTTCAACAACGCAACCGTGATCCGTTCGGGCTTGGCTACGTCTTTGACGAACTTGGCGGGGTTTTGTCCTTTTCTCATTTCGGTTTCAAGTTCCAGGTTTCAGGTTTGGGAAGTTATGATTTTCGATTTACGATTTTTTGAATTCGTTTTTGCCATCGCTTTGGTCTGGCGATATTTTCGATCATATCATCTGGCAGGAAAAAGAAAATGGCGCGCAGAAACAACTCAAGTTTACGCGCGAACCGTTGCGACGTCATCTTCGGGCGCGAAAGTTTACCACCGACGAGCTGATGCGTCGCGTCCAAAATTGTGTAACGCACATGCGCCTGTCCGCCAGCCAGCCGAATATTTTCATTCGTCTCAGGATGTTCGTAGTGCGGCTTGCCCTCGGGCAGATGCGAGTAATCATGATTCTGATGCACGATCATCACCGACGGCGTGCAATCAATCACCGCCCAGCCTTCCGTCCGCGCTTTGTAGATCATCCAATTATCCCAACCCGCGCGTCCGATCGTAAAATCTGGGACGTCGCGATAGCAGGATTTTGGGAACAGGAAAAAATCGCTTCCCGCGGGACGGTGGAGGGAGCCTTGACGATGGACGATGGACGATAGACGGTTTTGCCAACCTTCAATAAATTCAACAGGCTGGGTTATATCCAAATCCCAACGCTGACTAAGAAGGACGAATTTCGACTTTTGACCTTTGGCCTGTTTTGCCGCTTCGGCAAAATCATCCATCAAAATCATATCCGCGTTGACGATGCACAGCAGATCGCTGTTTGAGTTTTCTCTCGCCGCCGCAAACATGGACGAGATCAACGGCACGCCATTGTCATTGACTTTGACGTTTGGAATATGTTTGACGTTCAACTCTTTGGCAACTTCAGCCAACCCAGATTCATTCCCAAGCAAAATGACTTCGACATCGGGAAGCGCCGTCCATGACTTGATGGCGTTGCGTTGAATCATCGCAATGTGCGGATTGGCGAAGGGTTTGGGGGCGGAGAAAAAAGTGATAAGGGGCATGGGCAATCAGTGAACAGTCCCGTCATTGCGAGGAGGCGTTCGTTG
>CAADGT010000150.1 GCA_900696595.1 uncultured Chloroflexota bacterium | reverse complement strand
TATCGGAAATAAGTCAAAATCCTTTTGTCGGACGCAGATGAACGCGGATTTACGCTGATAAAAGAGCAAAAAATCCGCGTTTTCCGCGCTTGTCCGCGTCCAAAATAATTTCCGATAAAGTCTATTGATGGCTTCATCTTCGGGAATTATAGCATGGCGGGTAGGCGGCGGTTCGGGAGAATCGGGTCATCGAAATGAAAGCCTCGCGGAATATGCTCTTCATGGGCTAAAACCGGCTCTGGATGCCGCTGACCTTTCGCGGGTCTTTGACGAGGAAGGTCAGAATGCCGATCATGACAAGCGACAGCGCGGCGGAGACGATGAAGGTCGGGACGAATCCGGCCGAGTCCGCGATCCAGCCGCCGAGGATGGGGGCGAGGATGGCGGCGGGGGCGGTGAGCGTTTGCGAGAGTCCGATGTAGATGGGGCGTTCGGATTCACTGCCGAAGTCCACGGTCATGGCCATGCCGATGGTCCAGATGGAGACGTTTGCCAGCCCCGCGAGGATGAAGATGGGATAAAACCACTGGATGGATGTCGCTTCCCAGGCCAGGAGTCCGCTGAGGAAGGCGGCGATGGCTCCCACGATGATCATGGCGCGGTGGCCGATGCGGTCTCCCAGCCAACCCATGCCGATGTTGGCGATGGTCTGCGAAACGGTCAATGTGGCGGTCAGCCAGCCTGCGGTAACGTCGGTCATTTGAAATTCGCGCAGGGCGTAGATGATGTAGAACGAGAATCCCATGGTGGCGAATTGCGAGAGGATGCGCGCGCCGAGAAACCAGTTGAAGTTGAAATCGCGGCGCAGGATTTTTTTGGCGTCGTCCCAAAAATGCGTCTCCTCTTCGGGGATGATCTTTTCCGTGTCCACCGGCTCGCGGGTGGCGGCGAGGGCGAACCAACTCACAGCGAAGAAAAAACTGGCGAGGAGAAAACAAACCGCAAAGTCGAAGGGAGAGGCGAGAAAATCCAGCAGGTATCCGGCGCCGACGGCGGAAAGGCTGATGAAGAGATTCGCCAGTCCGGCTTGCAATCCAAAAAATGTGCCGCGCATGTAGGGCGGGATGATCTTGGAGATCATTGAAGTCCAGGCGTTGGCGGTGAATCCTCCGCCCAGCCCCTGCCAGATGAGCATGAGAAGGGCGAGGATGAGCGCGGCTTTTTCGCCGATGATGGGAATCAACAGCGCGGTGAGCGCCAGCCCTAAAAATGGGGCGCGTTCGTGAATGGTCATCAGCAGGACTGTGGGTTTATACTGGCGCAGTCGGGAGACGTGACCGGCGAGAAACAGTTGCGGCAACAGCCATCCCGCCGAGTGTATGGCAGGGACGAGACCGATGAGCGTGGCGGAGTCCGTCAGGGTGGCGACGAACAGCGGCAGGATCGTGCTGAAGGTTGCGAAGCCCAGCGCGACGCCGAAGAGACTTCCGTCCGTCAGGTTGACGGTGAGGTTATGTTTAAGATTCTTTTGCACGGTTTGTTCGATGGGGGAAAGCATGAAGGGATTTTACTTCACCCAAACCGGGCTGAAATGAAATTGGAATTTCACGACTGCGCATTTCAAAAAGGGGGGCGCGGAAAACGCAGATAAACGCGGATTTTCAAGGCGTTTTCTGCGCGTCCCATACGAGGTTTGTACGATAGAGAAATTAGAATGAGGCCTGACAGATTTCATTGTGCAGCGAGTCGACTCGAATTTGTGTGGAAACCTGCCAGGACTTTTTCACCGTGTTAGCCGTTCCGCCGTTCGTGCGCAAGCAAAGGTTGTCAGCGCCTCCGCTCAAGCCGCCGTCCTGTGCGAAGCCGGCGGCGGCGGTTTACGAGGGAAATCCCGCGCCGAGGACGGCGCTGGAAGCAGGTTGCCTGACATGTTTTGCATGCACACCGCCGTTCCCATGCGCTTGACAAAGTTGCCCGTATTCATCTACAATGAAAAATGAACGCCCGTTCATTTTTTGTTTCAGTGAGGAGGCTGTATGTCGGACTTCACGCTTGGAATAGATATCGGTTCCACCACCGCGAAGGCGGCTTTGCTGGATGAGAATCTTGCGACGCGCTTCTCTTCCTATCGCCGTCACAATGCCGACACGTTGAGCGCCCTGCGCGCCGTGCTGGACGAGGCGCGGGAAGCGCTGGGCGATGTGGAGGCGGGCGTATTGATCACCGGCTCGGCCGGGATGGGGGTCTGCGAACGATTCGACCTTCCTTTTGTGCAGGAAGTCATTGCGTCCGCCGAGGCGGTGCGGCAGTTGTACCCGCAAGTGCAGACACTGATTGACATCGGCGGCGAGGACGCGAAGATGATCTTCTTCCGCGAGGAGAACATGCCGGACATCCGCATGAATGGCTCGTGCGCGGGCGGGACGGGGGCTTTCATTGACGAGATGGCGAATCTGCTGGATGTGCCGATCGCCGAACTGGACGCGCTGGCCAGCCGCCACACGACGATTCATCCCATCGCCTCGCGCTGCGGCGTGTTCGCCAAAACCGACGTGCAGAATTTATTGAGCCGCGACATTCCGCGCTCGGATATCGCCGCCTCGGTCTTCCATGCGGTTGTGTTGCAGACCATGGCTTCGCTCGCGCGGGGATATACGCCGGCGCCGTCCGTTCTCTTCTGCGGCGGACCGCTGACCTTTTTGCCGACCCTGAAATATTCCTTTATGAAGCATCTGCGCCTCGGCGAAGACGACGTATTGGATTTGAAGGACGGGCAGTTATTTCCCGCCATTGGGGCGGCTCTGGCGAATTCGAACACCCGGCAGGTGTTCAAACTTTCGGCTTTGATGGAACGACTCGGCGAAGACCGCCCGCATAAGTCCGCGTCTTTCAACCGGCTTCCGGCGTTGTTCAACGACCCGGCGGAGTATGAAGCCTGGGAGCAGGCGCGGAGGCGTCACCGCATCGAGCGCGTGGACATCGGCAGTCTCAACGGCGATCCGCTGTTTTTGGGCATCGATTCCGGTTCGACCACGACCAAGATCGTTGTAGTGGATGGGGAGGGACGGGTGGCTTTCGAGCATTACGCCAGCAACAAAGGCGACGCCATCGGCGCGGTTCAAAACGGATTGAGCGCGGCGGCGGCGCGTTTTGCCGAACACGGCCGCGAGTTTCGCGTCACGCGCAGTATTGCAACGGGCTACGGCGAGGAGTTGATCCGCTCGGCGTTTGGGCTGGACGAAGGCATGGTGGAGACGCTGGCGCATTTCCGCGCGGCAAAAGCGTTCGACAAGGACGTTTCCTTCATCATGGACATCGGCGGGCAGGATATGAAAGCCATCTTCGTCAAGGACGGCTTCATTCAGGACATCAAGATCAACGAAGCGTGTTCGTCGGGGTGCGGCACGTTCATCGAAAACTTTGCGCGCAACATGGGCTATACCGCGCCGGAATTTGCAAAGGAGGCGACAAAGGGCGAGGCGCCCTGCGACCTCGGCACACGCTGTACCGTTTTTATGAATTCAAAGGTCAAGCAGTCGCTGCGGGAGGGCGCGCTCATCCCCGACATTTCCGCCGGGCTGGCGTATTCGGTCATCAAGAACGCGCTTCACAAGGTGTTGAAGGTCACCAACATTGACCTGCTTGGCTCGCACATCGTCGTGCAGGGCGGAACCTTCCGCAACCCGGCGGTGCAAAAAGCGCTGGAGAAATTGCTCGGGCGCGAGGTGGTCTGCCCCGACATGGCGGAGTTGATGGGCGCGTACGGCGCGGCGCTGACGGCGCGGGATCAATACAGCCCCGCCGATCCTGGTCACTGCGCGTCAATGGGCGAAGCGTCTGAAGTGGGCGGCGCGATTATTGGCAATTACGCAAAGAAGGCCATTCGCTGTCACGGGTGCGAGAACAAATGCTCGGTCATGAAGATGACCTTCCATAACGGAAATATTTTCTATTCGGGCAACCGCTGTGAAAAAATCTACTCGAATGGAAAAAGGGCGGATCGGCGCGGGGCGAATCTGCCGTCCGTTAAACTGGATCTGCTCTTTGAAAGAAAAACGGTTCCCGACTCGACCCCGAGGCTGGTCGTCGGTATTCCCCGGGTTTTGAATCAGTTTGAGAATTTTCCCTTCTGGAACGCGCTCTTCGTGGAGAGCGGCATCCAGGTTCAACTTTCCGCGTCGTCGAGCAGCGCCCTCTTCCAAAAAGGGACGGCGTTCATCATGTCCGATAATTTGTGCTTCCCCGCCAAACTGGTCAGCGGGCACGTCATGGACTTGATCGAGAAGGGCGTGGATCGCATCTTCTACCCGATGGTCTTCTACGAAGAGTCGCATTTCAGCGACGCGGCGAACACGTATAACTGCCCCATCGTTTCGGGCTATGCGGACGTGGTGCGCAATGTGATTGATCCGGCGGGGCGTTTCAACATTCCCTTTGACATGCCTTCGGTCAATCTTGCCGATAAAAAATTGCTTCAGCGTTTTTGCGCGGACTATCTCGCCGGACTCGGCGTGGGGCGGAGCGAAGCGGCCCGGGCGTATGAAAAAGCCGAGGAAGCGCAGAAACAGTTCAAAGGTCAGGTGCGAAGCGTGGCGCGGGAGATTCTCGAAAACGCGCGCGAGGATCAGCGTCCCGTCATCCTGCTCATGGGGCGGCCGTATCACATTGACATGCTCATCAATCACAAAATCCCGGACATCATCGCGGACTTTGGGCTGGATGTGATCACCGAGGACGCCGTGCCGTGGGAAGAGGGGCAGACGCTCGACAATCGGTATGTGATGACGCAATGGGAATATTTGAACCGTTATTATCACGCGGCGCGCTGGGCGGCGCGCGAGGAGAACGTGGAAGTGGTGCAGTTGAATTCGTTCGGCTGCGGGCCCGACCCGTTCATCCTCGACGAGATCGCCGCGATTTTGGGCGAGTATGGCAAAAGCCCGACGGTGTTGCGCATTGACGAGATCGAGAGCGCGGGTTCGACCAAGTTAAGACTGCGCTCGACGTTCGAGTCGCTCAAACAGCCGCAGAAGAAGGAGCGCGTGTATAAGGCGCGTAAAAAGTTGCGCGTTTACGAAAAAGAGGACCGGCATCGGACGATCATCGTTCCCGATTTTTCGCCGTTCTGTTCGCCGCCGATTGTGCGCCCATTGATTGACGCGGGCTACAACATCGTTCAACTTCCGCCCGCAGACCGCGAATCGGTGAACGTCGGGCTTAAATACGCCAACAATGAAATTTGTTACCCCGGCACGATTACGCTTGGCGATTTGGTCAAGGCGTTGCAGTCCGGCAGGTATGATCTTTCCAAAACCGCCATCGGCTTTTCGCAGACGGGCGGGCAGTGCCGCGCTTCGAGTTACGCTTCGCTGATCAAGAAGGCGGTCGTCGCGGCGGGATTCGACGATGTGCCGGTCGTGACGATCTCGACCAATATGCGCGTGTTAAACGAGCAACCCGGATTTAAGTTCAATACGCGCGAATATATCTACCGCGCCATCATCAGCATGGCGTTCACCGACGCGATCTCGGACATGTACCACTCGACGATCATCCGCGAGGTCAACAAGGGCGAGACCCAGCGGGTGACCGACCGCTACCTCGACGCGTTAATGGCGGGACGCATCCCGACCGAGCGCAAGGCGCTGTTGCGCGCGCTGGCGGACGCGGTGACGGATTTCAACGCCATCGAAGTGGACGACAAGGTTTACCCAAAGACGGGCATCGTCGGGGAGATCTTCGTCAAGTTCAACGCTTTCTCCAACAATAACGCCGCGCAATGGCTGATGGAGCAGGGCGTGGAGGTCGTCATCCCGTCGTTCCTTGAGTTTTTCGCAGGCGGGCTTGTTCACAGCGATCAGATGGTCAAGAGCGGAATGGCGCGGCGCGATTTGATGTGGCTGGTTAACCTGCTGGCGAAGAAGATCATCAGCGGATACCTCGAAGAGGTTCATCATGTCATGAAGCGTTATCGCCGCTATCACCGGCATACCAGCATAGACGACATCGCCCGCAACGCGCAGGAGATTCTCAGCCTCGATCATCAATACGGCGAAGGCTGGCTGATCGCCGGGGAGGTGGCGTCCTTTGTCCGGAATGGGATCACGAACGTGTTATGTCTCCAGCCGTTTGGGTGCATCGCCAATCACATCATCGCCAAAGGCGCGGAGAAAAAGATGAAGGAGAAGTTCCCGCAATTGAACCTGCTCCTGCTGGACGCCGACGCGGGCATCAGCGAAGTCAACTTCTTCAACCGGATGCACTTCTTCGTGGATCACGCGCTGGAGAAGGCTTCAGTGGAAGTTTGAGACGGTACGCGGCATCTTACGATGTCGTAGAAGGAGCGCGAAGACTCTCATCTTCGCGCTCCTTCTCTTTTTTTTGGAAATCAGGCAATTCTATTCAAACAAATTATCAATTGCCTTCTCCGCTGCGCTGACCACCCGTTCAGAAACCCATAAAGTGGAATTGGCAAGATTGTCCAATAAACGGCGCGCAACCTGCCTGTCGTCAATATGTCCCATTGCGACACCCCATAAAAGCGCGCCGACCGATCCGTGAACTTCCAGTCCCAAGGATTCGGCAAACTGACGGGCTGCGGCATCATCTGTCAATAACCAATCCGCATGGACTTGCAGCGCCAGTTCAATGGCTTCGGCTTCCCCCTCGTCAATCTGGTTTGTTTTTATCCATCTCTCTACCTTTTGCCTGGCGGTCTTTTCCAGCTCTATTTCTTTCGCCCACTGAGGCAAACTCCATCCTTGTGAATTGGCTTCAAACTCCGCCACGACAAGCGGAGGGACATACACATCGCCCATTTCCGCCAGCAAGTGGACTGCTCCAGCCTCGCTGAGATGCAAAAGCGGACCCGTGTCGCACACGACAATCCGCTTCATTTCTCTTTGCCCTTTTGCTCCAACGCCCAATTAACATCATCAATCTGATATTTTTCTGCCAGGGCGCGATCCACAGGGATTTTGGGAATCAAACGGATTGAGCCGTCGTCTTCGACCACAACTTCAAGCAGGTCGCCCTCGTTCAATTTTGCCTTCCGGCGGGTTGGAGCGGGCAGGGTAATCTGCCCATTGCTTCGGACTTGTAAGTATTCAGACATGATTATCTCGCTTTTTGTAAGCCTGATTTCCTGAGTTCTCAAATTTTACGGTGGAATAAGATTGACGTCAACAGTTCGGAAGCAGAACTGTTGGTTTGGAATTCCCTGAATATCCACCTTGACAAAACAGGTCATTTCCGTAAAATATAAAACGAACGTTCGTTCATTTTTATCCACGCCATTCCCTGTGAGGATGTATGCCACCCAAACCGAAAGACTCCCCGACCAAAGGCGACGCCACGCGCTTCGCCATCGAAGACGCGGCCATTGAGTTGTTCATGGAGCATGGTTATCACGCCGCATCCATGCGGCAGATCGCCGAACGCGCCGGGCTGGCGCTGGGGGGCATCTACAATCATTTCAAGAGCAAGGAAGAGATATTTGAAGCCATCATCTTCGACAAGCACCCCTATAAGCGCCTGCTCCCGATCATCCTGGAGGCGGAAGGGGAGTCCATTGACGAGTTTGTCCGCAACGCGGCCCGGATCGTCATTCAAGACCTTTCGTCTCAACGCTATTACATCAAACTGATGTTGATTGAAATCGCCGAATTTAACGGGGCGCACGGGGCGAAATTCATCAATGAGCTTGCGCCGAAGATTCTGCCGGTCTTTGAGCGCATCGTCAAAGAGAGGAAAAACCTGCGCGTGACCCAGCCCGCCCTGTTGATGCGTTCGTTTATCGGCATGGTCCTTTCATATATGCTCACCAGCATCATCGTTTCCAACTCCATGCTGGAAAAACTCATGCCAAAAAACGCCGTGGACGGATACCTTGACCTTTACCTCTACGGCATTCTCAAACCTGTTGAGTAGAGACATACACAGGTAACCTGCAACCTGCAACCTGCAACCTGAAACCTGCAACCTGAAACCTGAAACCTGCAACCTGAAACCTGAAACCTGAAACCTGCAACCCCATCACAGGACTGCGTATGAACACCCGCCTCCTCTCCATCATCCGCAAAGAATTCATCCAGATATTCCGCGATCCGCGCACGCTGGCGATGATTCTGGTGATCCCCGTCATGCAATTGTTCCTGCTCGGCTACTCCGCCACCAACGACGTGCGCAACATCCCGCTCGCCGTTTTGGATCGCAGCCACAGCCCCGAATCGCGCGCCCTGCTGGACGCCTACCGCGCCGCCGATTATTTCCGAATCGCCTTCAGCGTGGATTCTGAATCGGAAATAGAAGACCTCATCTCGCGCGGAGAGGCGCGCGCCGCCGTCATCATCCCGCCGGATTACGCCCAACGCCTCGCGGACGGCAACGCCCAGATCGCCTTCATCCTCGACGGCTCCGACCCGACCAGCGCCTCCACCGCGCTTTCGGCGGCGCAACTCATCAGCCAGACGCACGCCACCGACATCCTCGCCGAAAAATTCTCCCGATCCGGGACGAACCTGCGCGTCCGCCCGCCGGTCGAGGCGCGCACCACCGTCTGGTACAACCCCGATATGGTCAGCGCCCACTTCATGATCCCCGGCGTGATCGGTATGATCCTCTACGCCATCGCCGCCATCCTCACCGCGTCCTCCGTTGTGCGCGAACGCGAGCGCGGAACCATCGAACAACTCATCGTCACGCCCATCCGCCCGTGGGAGTTGATCGTCGGCAAACTCATGCCGTACGTCATCCTCGGCTTTTTCAACACCATCGAAGCGCTGGCAGTCGGGCATTGGTGGTTCGGGATGCCCATTCGCGGCGACCTCGGGTTGATCCTGATTCTATCCATTGTCTTTCTGATCACCGGTTTGGGCATTGGGTTGCTCGCCTCCACCATCGCCAACACCCAGCAGGAAGCCATGCTCACGGTCTGGATGACCCTCCTGCCGAGCATTTTCCTTTCCGGCTTTTTCTTCCCGCTCGAAGCCATGCCGAAATTCCTGCAATGGGTTTCGTATTTTATGCCCTTGCGTTATTACCTTGTCATCATGCGCTCGTTATTGCTCAAGGGCGTCGGACTCGAAATGATTCAATTCGACGTGATCGCCATGACGCTCTTCGCCGTCGGCATCATGACCGCCGCCGCCCTGCGCTTCCGCAAACGACTCGACTAATGCGCCCCGCGCATCCTAAGGAGATTTTATGATCCTCAAACGCTCGCACATCCCCGCCATCATCGTCATCCTTTTGCTTGTTGTATTTAGCGTCTACTTCATCGTCGCTCAAACCGCAGGCGCGGACGAAACCGCCCTGACCGCATCCGGCGTCATCGAGGCGGTTCAGGTCAATATTGCCCCGGAACTCGCCGGAAAGGCAATCGAAGTCCTGGTGGATGAAGGTCAACCCGTTTCGAAGGGCGATCCGCTTCTTCGCCTCGACCCAAGCCTGCTGACAGCCCAACGGGCCGTCGCCTCCGCCGGGGCGGATTCTGCCAAGGCCGCCCTCGCCGCCGCCCAGACCAAATATGACCAGACTCTTGAAGCCGCGCTCGCCGCTCAAGCCGCGCAACGCGCCAAAGACTGGCAGACCTCTGCGCCGTCGGAATTCGACCAGCCGAACTGGTATATCGAGCAGGAAGGACAGATCGCCGCCGCGCAAGCCGAACTCGAAGCCGCGCAATCCGCGATTGACGACGCCAACGCGAACCTTGAAAAAGTCATCGCCGACTTGAAGAACTCCGATTACCTGAAAGCCGAAAAAGACCTTGCCGACGCGCGCGCCGCTTTTGTCATTGCAGAGCAGGTCAGGGATCAAGCCTCCAACGCCTCGGACAGCGGCGGGTTAAACGAAGCCGCGCAGGATTATTACGACGACGCTCTCACCGCTCTTGAAGACGCGGAGGAAGCCTATAACGATTTGATGACCGGCGATGAAGCCGAAGATATTGAATACGCGCGCGGGCAAGTCTTTGTGGCGCAACAGCGTTATGACGCCGCCTATGCCCGCCTGTTGAGTCTGCAAACCGGCGCGGACTCTCCCGCTGTGATCGCCGCCGCAAAGGAAGTGGATAAGGCGAAGTCCGCGCTCGCGCAGGCGGAGGCAAACCTGGCATGGATGGACGCGCAGAGCGCCAAACTCGAAGTCAAAGCCCCAATGGACGGGATCATCCTCACCCGTAATGTCGAGCCGGGGGAATTTATCCAGCCGGGCGCGACGACATTGACTCTCGCCAATCTCAATGAACTGACCATCACGGTTTACATCCCTGAAGACCGCTACGGAGAAATCTCATTGGGACAAACCGCTGAAGTTACAGCCGACTCCTTCCCCGGCGAAATCTTTACAGCCACTGTCGTTCAAATTGCAGATAAAGCCGAATTCACCCCGCGCAACGTCCAGACAGTTGAAGGGCGTTCCAGCACGGTCTTTGCCGTCAAACTCAAAGTAGAAGACCCGCAAGGAAAATTGAAGATCGGCATGCCGGCGGATGTGGTTTTTGAATGAGGAATGGTGAATGGGGAATGGTGAATGGTGAATGGTGAATGATGAATGATGAATGGTGAATGAGGAATGAGGAATGAGGAATGATGAAACGCTTTACGAATAAAGAACCTTGTAACCTGAAACCTGCAACCTGCAACCTGCAACCCGTAACCCGTAACCCGTAACCCGTAACCCGCAACCTGAAACCTGCAACCTACAACCTGCAACCTGAAACCTACAACCCCCATGCCCCAACCCCTCGCTCACGCGCAAGATTTATACAAACATTTCGGCTCCACCCAGGCGGTGAACGGAGTCTCGCTTTCTGTTTCGCCCGGCGAAATCTACGGGCTCGTCGGCTCGGACGGCGCGGGCAAGACCACGACCATGCGCCTGCTGGTCGGCGCGTTGAAACCCGATCGCGGCTCCATCGAAGTCTGCGGTTTTGACGTGCTGAAACAGACCGAGCAAGCCCGCGCGACCATCGGCTATCTCTCGCAACGCTTTTCGATGTACGAGGATTTGACCGTGCTGGAGAACATCCGCTTCTTCGCCGAGGCGCGCGGACTTTCCGCCACCGAATGGCTGCCGCGCTCGCTGGAGATTCTCGAATTTGTCGGCTTGGAAAAATTCAAAGACCGCCGCGCCGGTCACCTCTCCGGCGGCATGAAGCAAAAACTTGGGCTCGCCTCCGCGCTCGTCACCCGTCCGCGTTTGTTACTGCTGGACGAGCCGACGACGGGAGTGGACCCCGTGACGCGCCAGGATTTTTGGCAACTCGTAATCAAATTGGTTTCCCGAACCGCAGAGGCAGACGCCCCCAATTACCAAGCGCCAATTACCAATCCCCGCGAAAGCGTCTCCGTCATCATCTCCACGCCCTACATGGACGAAGCCTCGCGCTGCCATCGCGTGGGATTTATGAAGAACGGACAAATCATCGCCGAGGACACGCCCTCCAACCTGCGCTCCATGCTCAACGGGCGCATCCTCGAATTGCGCGGCTCTCCACTCAACACCCTGCGCCATATCGCGCACAATGATGAAGATGTCGAAGACGTTCAGGCATTTGGCGACAGACTCCATGCGCGCGTCCGCGTAGGCAGAGCAAAAACCGCGTTAAAACGACTGGCGCTGACAATCAAACAATCCGGCGGGCGCGTGGACGAAATCCGCGCCGTGCCGCCCGCGCTGGAGGATGTCTTCATCGCCTTATCGGACTCGAAAGCCCCCGAACTTTTACGCTCGCAAATCTCCAGCCAGGAAACCACATGACGCCCATCATCTCCGTTCAAAACCTTACGCGGCGCTTCGGCGACTTCACGGCGGTGGATCGCGTCAACTTTGAAGTGAACGCGGGCGAGGTGGTCGGCTATCTCGGTCCCAACGGCTCCGGCAAGACCACCACCATCCGCATGTTGCTTGGCTTGCTCGCCCCAACCGAAGGAAGCGCGACGGTTCTCGGCTACGACGTTCACAAACAAAGCGAGGAAGTCCGCGCGCGGGTCGGCTACATGTCGCAAAAGTTTGCGATCTATGACGATTTGACCGCGCTGGAAAACCTGACCTTCTACGGCGGCGTGTACGGCATTACGGATAAAACCCGCCTCACCCGGACTTTGGAACTGGTCGGACTCAATGGGCATGAATCCACGCTGACGCGTTCCCTGTCCACCGGCTGGCGGCAACGGCTTGCGCTGGGGATTGCGCTCGTCCACGAACCGAAACTGCTCTTCCTCGACGAACCGACATCGGGAGTGGACCCCACCGCCCGCCGCGCCTTCTGGGACTTGATCTACGAACTGGCCGAATCCGGCGTGACGATTCTCGTCACCACGCATTACATGGACGAAGCCGAATACTGCGAACGCGTCGGCGTAATGCGCGACGGCAGACTGCTGGCGATGGACACGCCGACGAATTTGAAAAAATCAATCATCCAGGGGGATGTCTGGGAAGTCTTCGCGCATCCGCTCGAACAGGGGCTGGACGTTCTGCGCGAACTGGACGGCGTGGAACGCGTCGGCTTGGCGGGGGATCATTTGCGGGTGATCGCCAGGGCTCGCGCCGAGCGAAGTCGAAGCGTCGGGAAAGACGCGATGCAAAGCCTGTTAAGAAGAAAAAAGATTCGGGTGGAAAAAATAGAGAGGGGCGAACCGTCTTTGGAGGATGTCTTTCTGGCGCTGGCAAAGTAAACCCGTACCGCAAACTTTAGTTTGCGCCTTGAAAAGCAAACTAAAGTTTGCGGCACATTTTATTGCTCCGGCGTGACGAGCGCCATGATGAGATAGGCAAACAGCATCGCGCCGTTGAAGGTGAAGAATCCCAGCACGAACAACAGGCGGACGACGGTGGGGTCAATGTTGAGGTAGTCGCCCAAGCCCGCGCACACGCCCGCGATCATGCGGTTGGATTTGCTCCGCGTGAGGGTTTTTAGCTCCGACATTTTCGCTCCTTTCGTTTTATCTATTTGCTTTACGCGGGTAAACGAAAAGGGTTGCGGGTTATTCGTATTTTCTCCCTTCAAGATAATTTGCAATCGCGGCGTACAAAAGAAAGACTCCCGGAGCGGTAAACAGCGCCGTCTGCAAAAGCGGTTTGGGCTGAATGATACAAGCAATTTTACTTGTCTACCTTTTCACCTTCGCCACCGGATGCCTCAACACCGTCTTCATCTTCTCCGGCGCGGATTTGCGCGGGTCGCTCATGTAAATCTCGTGATGCTTTCCATTCGGTCCCACGTTGTCTTTTAGCCCGTTTTCCGCCATGAATTCCTTCATGCGGTCAATCGTGGCGGGTTCGGTCGCATACGGCCCGATGTGCAGGGTCTGGACGCATAAGCCTTCCTCAAAGTAAGCCAGCCGCGCCATATTGAGCATGTCGCTGTCGCCCTTCTTCTTGCGAACCTGCTCGCGCGCTTCCTCGAAAATTTCCCGCGTGACGATCTCCGGCTGCATGATCATCAGCGTGTAGAACCAGTTATCTTTGACGGCGATGTCGAAGAATCCGTCTTCCACCCACCACAGTCCCTCCAGCGCCATGACGGGATAATCCACCGCGTTCGTCTTGCGCTTCTTGAACATGAACTTGAGCGTGTACGAAAGGCTGTAGAGAGTCTCGGTCGCTTTTGCGAAGGACGGCGATTTGCCCGGTTCGGAGTCTTTTTCGATTGCGCCGTCAATCATTGCAAATTGAAGTTTAGGGACCTGCACCGCTTCGATCTTCTTTGCGGACGGCTGGTACAAATGCTTGAACTGTTTTTTTAAATCGAGAGATTTCATCTTTTATCCTTTTTCTCCATTCAACTTTCAACTTTCAACTTTCAACCTTCATCCTTCAACCTTCAACCTTCATCCTTCATCCTTTCCATATCACCCCTTTCCCGTACTTTTCCTGTAACGCATCCACCACTTCCTGCAACTTGCGGGATTTTTCGTCTCCCGCGTCCCACAGGCTGAGTTGCCGCACGGGAGCCCCGAGTCCGCTGACGCCGACGCCGATGAGTCTTACCGCCTGGTTCGGTTTGCGGACGGATTGCATTAACTTCACGGCGGAACGATAAATCTCATCCTCATTATCCGTCAGAGTCGGCAGGGTGATCTGCCTTGACAACGTGGTGAAATCGGGCCAGCGGATTTTGATTTTAACCGTCCGCCCGGCGAGATCGTTTTTGCGCAACTGACGGGGAGCATTCAAATGATGTAGAAAAGGAGCCTCCGAGAAATCGGGTATAGTACCCGTAGGCAAGAACAAACGGAGGCTCCGCATGAAGTGTAGCACAGAAACCCTGAGCAAAATTACAGCGCTGT
>CAADGT010000149.1 GCA_900696595.1 uncultured Chloroflexota bacterium | reverse complement strand
CAGTGATGGCGACGGCCGGCATGTTCAACTCCTTGACGCGCCGAACCAGTTTCTTGATATCCGAGAAACCGTCGAGCAGGGAGTATTGGGTATGGACGTGAAGGTGGGCGAAGGACATTTGTCGGGTAGTCGGGTGGTCGTTTGGTCGGGTAGTCGGGTGGTCGTTTGGTCGGGTAGTCGGGTGGTCGGGTGGTCGGGTGGTCGTTTGGTCGGGTGGTCGTTTGGTCGGGTAGTCGGGTGGTCGTTTGGTCGGGTGGTCGTTTGGTCGGGTGGTTGTTTGGTCGGGTAGTCGGGTGGTCATTTGGTCAGGCTATTCGACTACTTAACTACTCGACTACTCGACTACTTGACTATTTGACTACTCGACTACTCGACTACTTGACTATTTGACTACTCGACTACTTGACTATTCGACTACTTGACTATTTGACTACTTGACTATTTGACTACTCGACTACTCGACTACGAGACTATAAGACTAATAAACGCCATTATAGCACGCATGTTCAGGTTATAAGACGAAGCGCGGCTTAAAGATTGATGGTAGAGGTTTTCAGCCGTGTTGGCGAGTCAACGAATCAGCGTCTCAGATTTGCTGTCGAGCGGGCTGGTTCGCCCAAAACGAAATCGCGCGGAATTTCCCTCACGAGCCGCCGTCGGGCTTGCGCTGAGTTTATCAAAGCGACGGCGGCTTGAGCGAATTGCCGAGGCCTTTGCGCTTTATCCCTTTCCGCGCGTCTTGACAGGCTTATCATTCGGCATATAATACCGCCTACATAAACGCATTGACCGGGACGAGTATGCGGTCGCATTCCCGACAGGGAGAAGAGGTCGTTGATTGAGAATCTCTTCCGGGAAACCCGCAGAAAACCGCCCGCGAGCGTGAAGCAGAACAGTGATCGGCGTTCCAATTCGGCGATCAGTCAGTAAGCGAAACGGATGGCTCCGTTAGAGGCTGAAGAGTGGTATGTCGAAATTAATTTCGACGTACAATTCGGGTGGAACCGCGTGAATTAAATTCTCGCCCCGTGTTCGGGCGGGTTTTTTGTTTAATACTGGGCTCGAGAGTCTCCCGACTTTCGATATCCAACATCGGGAGATGTTGGAGTTCTGCATGAAGGAGTAGAAAATGGCACAACAAGCGCAAGAAAAATACGAAGATTCATACCTCTACAAGATTCGTCACTCGGCGGCGCATGTGATGGCGCAAGCCGTGCTGGAAATATTCCCCGACGGCAAGCCGACCATCGGCCCGCCGGTGGAAAACGGCTTCTATTACGACTTCGACCTGCCGCGCAACCTGACGCCGGAGGATTTGGAGCAGATCGAAAAGCGGATGCGCCAGATCGTACAGGGCAAGCACGATTTCAAGAAGACGGTCATCTCGGCGGAGGAGGCGAAGAAAATCTTTGTCGACCAGCCCTACAAACTGGAATTGATCGAAGGGCTGGAAAAAGGCGGGCTGGACGAATACGGCAACCCGCTTAATGAAAAGCCGGAGATTTCCATCTACCAGCAGGATACCTTCACGGACGTGTGCCGCGGCCCGCATGTGGCCAACACAAAAGAGATCAAGCCCGACGCGTTCAAGTTGATGTCGGTTGCGGGCGCGTATTGGCGCGGCGACGAGAACAACAAGCAGTTACAGCGCCTGTACGGTACGGCCTGGGAAAACAAAAAACAGCTCGAGGAATACCTGCATCAGCTGGAAGAGGCAAAGAAGCGCGATCATCGCAAACTGGGCAAAGAACTGGAAATCTTTACCTTCGACGAGGAAGTCGGTCCCGGACTGCCGCTCTGGCTCCCCAACGGCGGGATCGTGATCGAAGAACTGGAGCGGCTCGCCAAGGAAACGGAAGAGCAAGCCGGATACCTCCGCGTCAAGACGCCCAGCGTGACGAAGGAAGACCTGCTCCTGCGCTCCGGTCATTTGCCGTATTACGCCGAAAGCATGTACCCGCCCATGGAATTGGAGGGCGTTAAGTATTACGCCAAGCCGATGAACTGCCCCATGCACCACAAGATCTTCGGCTCGAAGGGACGCTCCTACCGCGACCTGCCCATCCGCCTCGCCGAATACGGGCTGTGTTATCGCTACGAAAAATCGGGCGAACTCTTCGGCTTGATGCGCGTGCGCTCGATGCAGATGAACGACGCCCACATCTACGTCGCCGAAGACCAGTTCGAGAAGGAATTCCTGGGCGTGACAGACCTGTACCTCAAGTATTTTTCATTGTTCGGAATCGAAAAATACGTCATGCGGTTTTCGAAGCACGGCAAATCCGGGCTTGGCAAAAAATACGTGGACAATGAACGCCTGTGGATCAAGACCGAGGAGATGGTGCGCCGCGCGATGATCAACGGGAACATCCCGTTTGTGGAAGTCGAAGACGAAGCCGCATTCTACGGTCCCAAGATTGACGTGCAGATCTGGTCGGCCATCGGGCGCGAGTTTACGCTGGCGACGAATCAGGTGGACTTCGCCCAGCCCGCGCGCTTCGATTTGAAATTTACGAACAGGGACGGCCACGACGAAATGCCGCTGTGCATCCATCGCGCGCCGCTTTCCACGCACGAGCGCATGATCGGCTTTCTGCTGGAGCATTACGCCGGAGCCTTCCCGGTCTGGCTTTCGCCGGAACAGGCGCGGGTCATCTCCATCACAGACGAACAGAACGAGTACGCCGAAAGCATCGCCAGGGAACTGCGCGCCAACGGCATCCGCGCCAGCGCGGACGTTTCCTCCCAGCGCATGAACGCCAAGATTCGCAACGCGCAAGTGATGAAGATTCCGTATATGATCGTGGTCGGTAAAAACGAGATGGAAGCCGGTCAGGTCTCGCTGAGAGTCCGCGACGGAAGCCAGCAAAACGGATTCGCCCTGGGCGAGTTCATCGCAAAGGCGAAGGATCGGATCTCACGCAGGACGGCGGAACTGTAGTCATCCGACGTTTTGTAAAACCATGTAGCGCTCCGAGGTCTTAAAGACCTCGGAGTCTTTTTAGAGAGCGCCTGAAAACCCATGCCATTGCCATTTCGAGCGCCAGCGAGAAATCTTTTCCCCGCCAGCGCGCAAAATTTCTCCCCGTTCCGTTCGTCAAAATAACAGTTTACGACATTAGACATTATCGGTAATCAGTCAAAGTCCTTTTATCGGACGCAGTTGAACGCGGAGTTACGCTGATAAAAGAATAAGAAATCCGCGTTTTCCGCGCTTGTCCGCATCCAAAAATAATCCCCGATAAAGTCAGGCTCAAAGCCGCCGCTCCCGGCGAAAGATCAACCTTGCGCTGTCATATCAGGGGTCGGGGAATAAAACGGTTTCAAAAACGCCAAGAATATCCCCGGGCGGTTCAGGAACGCGCTCCACCGATAAGAAGTCATAGGCGGTTAAAATTTCTTCGGCATTGCTTTCCGTTCTTTGAGAAATTTGAAATTTCGTCTCCTGCCCCGTTTGCAGGTTGAACCATGCGCGGCGGATGATTGAATCTTCCAACGTAATCAACAGGCAGGGAGCGCCGTCTTCGCAGGCGGTTTCTTCGCGGGTCGCTTCGCTTCCGCTTTGGGTGGCGTTGTCCAGGTCGGTCAGGAAGGATGCGAAAGATAGTTGATAGGTCGGGAATTCGTCCGCGCCGCCGTATGTCAGGTTGAGATGATGCGTCCCCGTCGAAACGGATCGCTGCAACATGCGTTTGTCCCTGCCCCAATGCGTAGTAAGGCTGCGGATTACCGCCCCTTGCGAATCAACTTCATACCAGACCTCTTCTTGATAATACGACGGCGGATAGTTCTGCCCGGAGTCGAGTTTTGAGGTTATGTCGGTAATCGTATGAACCCAGCCTGCGCCGTCCTTTAAAATCGAATCGTCGAATTTGTCCGCAAGGGCTTTGACCTCCAGAAAGATCGAGTCCTGCGAAGCGTAAACCGGCGGCGGGTTGGGCGGCAAGATGGCGGGCGATTTGAGGCGGGGCAGGTTTGCGAGCATGGATGGCGCGACGTCGAATTCCAGCGTCCATGGACCAAAGGCGTTGTAGTAGATTCTTGAAACGCTGACCTCAAAAGGCTGGGATGGAATCGACTCAAATTGCAACAGGCTGGTAAACGTATCCCCGTCCGCCGGTTTGGATTCTGATCCGAGCGCCGACGGGGAATACAGCATGGCGCCGTTATAAAAACCTTCGGACATGAATTTGAAAGCAAGCGCGGCGGGCGGAAGTTTGGCGACGCTGTGCAACAAGACGGCATAACCGTTGGCGTTGACGTATTGATTCAGAACGAAAGGTTTGTTCTCGGTCAGCAGGCTGGGGTCGAGGGGAAGGGTTGCGGACGAGTCGGGGATGTCTTTGAAGATGGGCAAAAGGTCCGGGTCGGGGAATCCGCTCAAATTAAGGATGAGGCGTTTTCCTTCCGCGATGGGAACGGTTTGATAGACGCGAGTCGCGCCCATGTCCGCATCGGGCGGGGTGATATCGGTCAGGGGGTAGATGAAGCCGTCGCTGTCGGTCAGCGTGACGCCCCATGATCCTGCGATGTTTGTGTCCGGCTCGACCATGCGAAGCGATACCTGAATGACGGCATGGTCTTTTGCGATTTTGATATCGTCCAGCCGCAGCAGAACGCCGCCGCTGTTGAAGCTTTCCACATTGCCCCAGCCTTGAAAAGCGAATTTCACTTTTCCGGTTTTCGCATCCCATACGCGGACGGCGGAGCGGATGTTGAGCGTGTCGTTATTTTCGAGCGTTATCAGAGTCGAGTTGTCCAGCCATTGCAGGTCTTTGTAAACCAAACCGGGATGATAGCCAAAGCCGTTTTCCTCCTGTCCTGATTTAACGTCCCAGACGCGAATTGCGCCGCTGGCGGTGGCGATCCGTTGACTATCCGGCGACCAGCCTAAACTGTCCACCGAGTTGAGGTGGGCGCGAATCAAGCCTTCGCATTGGTTGTTGGATGCGTTCCACAGGCACACGTCGCCGCCGTAGTAGCCTGCGGCAATTTGCCTGCCATTGGGCGACCAGGCGATGGTCTGCGCGCTGCCGACTTTTTGATTAAACAAGCGCACCGCCTGGTTTGTTTGCACGTTCCAGCGCCGCAAGGTTTGTCCCCAATCTCCATTGGCGACGAGGCGCTTCCCGTCGGGCGACCACGCGAAGACGCGCGGGAAAAAGATTTCATCGCTTTGTGAAGCGAGCGTTTTGCCGGTGGAGATGTCAATGACCGACAGCATGTTTTCAGGTTGAACCAGCGCCAGGCTCCTGCTGTCGGGGCTCCACGCCAGCGCGCCCGGTTCGCTCCAATCGTTTCCGTCGCGTTCAATTTTATAGATCGGATTCCATGCAGCGGCGTCGTACACGACAATGCGCAATATGCGATTGTTGGCGGCGTCGAACTCGCTGTACGTCAGCGCGAGTTTCTTTCCGTCGGGGGAAAATTTGATTTGAGATATATCCGCGCGCAAGGGCAGCGCGTAAATTTCCTTCATGGCGTTCAAGTCGTAGATTTGAACGCCTGTGGAAGCGGCGAGCGCGATGCGATGGGATTCCACGTCCACGCTAAAGGCGTTGATTCTTCCCTCGACCTCCGTCGTTGCGGCGGGGTCTAATTCGGGCGCGGCAAGCGGATTCATCCCATAGGTTGTCGAAAATTTTAGACGCCCCGTTGTGTTGGGGGCGGAGAAATATCCTGCCGTTAAACCGGCGGACAGGGCGGCGATCAGCGCCAGCAATGCAAGCGAAATTGAGACAGCAAGGTTTTTCTTTGGCGTCATGTTAATCTCCATTGCGGGACATGATACAGGATGAAGGTTAATATTTATCCGCCGCTTCGCCGACGATTGCCCTGCTTTAAGGTGAGAGTTATTTAATCCGTGCGCACGCAAAGGTTGTCAGCGGCATACGTTCAAGCCGCCGTCCCTCACGATTTCATTCACCTCAAGGCGCAAGATTTCCCCCTCGCCCGCGACTGGCGCTTCTTTACCCGCGAACTTTTTGAAAGCGCCTTCGCCAAAGGATTCATCGTCACCGATTTCGCGTACGGTCACGACGGGGAACATCCGCGCGGCATGTATGTGCTGACTCACGGAGACAGCGCGCTGGATGAGTTTGAGTGACCCCATCCTGCAAGGGTGAATAGACTCCCCCGGTTGAGTCCGGCGCGGCGCGCGCGATGCCGCCTGCCAACCGGGCGCAGAATCCACATGGGATCTCGAATATCGCGCTTTCTATTTCCGGCGTTGTTTTAACCAACTCAACGCATCCTCTCCTCTTGGATGACCAAGTTGTTTTGCCCGCGAATAACATCTTTCCGCATCTTTGTATTTTCCCATGCTCGCCAAAACCCCGCCGAGATTGAACCACGCGCTCATGTTATTGGGTTGCGCCTGGACAATTGCGCGTAAAATCTCAAACGCCTCCTGATGCCGCTTTGACTTGGACAACTCAATCGCCTTCTTGATCTGCGTCTCGCTGTCAGAGACCGGCTTGATCGCTTGTGGACGATTGACAGATTTTGCAGGAACGCGCTTCGGCTTGCGCGTGCGGATGTAGACAAAGACTCCGCCGATGGCAAGGAAGGCGAGGCAGAGAAGTCCAAACCCGCCAGCCACGAAGAGAGTTGTCGAAGATGTGATTTTTGGAAGGCCTAAATCTTTAGGGCCAAAATCTCTGTAAGGATATACGGCGGTTGTGTAAGGCGGCCTCTCTTCTATCAAAAGTGGAATCTCAGTTTCATCCAACAACAAAATATTGCGAACAGTATAAGCGCCATCCTTTTGAGACGCGTAAATCGCCTCGCCATCAAAACGCATTTTTGCGATCTGGCTTCCTGCTTCAAAACTCTGGCGGATCGTAGCGGGAGCAATAAAGATATCGCCCGCATATAAATCTCCAGAAATCACGTAATTCCCCGCTTGCGCGACCGTGAGAGGAGTTTGAATTTCCAGATATTCGTAAGAGCCATCATTGTTCTCGTCAATACCGCTGTCTGAAAACGGGTCAACAAATTTCGCTGTTGAAGGGGCGATTACGAAGTATCCAATAGCGTTTCTTGTGAATGTTTGATTGTTGAAAGAGCCTGTGGCTGTAAAGAAGGCTCGATAAACTCCGCCGATCTCCGTTTGCGAGAACGCGTTGCCGTATATTCCATCATTTGCGCCGCCATCTTGGTGGATTCCATCATCGAATAAATCGAGCGGATGACTTGAACCATCGGGGCGAATAACAAGAACCGAAAGCGCGCCGCCTATTACGGGCGTATTTTCAATTGAAACTTTTGTTGAGATCTCCACTGAGTTTTGATTTGGCCGCCATTCGGGAAGAATGGGTTGCAAAACAATTGGAGTTGACGGGGTGGCAGAAACAACAAAGGAAGATTCCTCCGAACTGGCTGTTCCATCCACACTGACAATCCATTTTCCCGCCAACATGTTGTTTATTTGATAGCCCTTCAGATTGCTTCCTTCCAAAGAAAATTCCTGGTATTGAATTCCCGGCGCGTCCTTTGAAATGCTCTGCCCGTCAGGTTGAATGAGTTGCAGTTGTAAATTCTTGTTGCTTGTTACCAAAGTGATTCCCAGGCTTTCCGCCTGGGAAACATTAAATTCAAACTGCTGGCTTTGACCCGGACTTAGAATCCCATCGCCAATATGAATGTTCAATTGCGGAGCGTATGTCTGTGGTTCCTGTTGAGTAATAGAGATTGGCGTCGCGTTTGCCATTATCTTGTTCTGCATATCAATAGGCAGTACCATCCATGACCCACCGCCCCCACCGCCAGATGGCGTTTCTGTTTTTCCGATATAAGGTAATACCTCTCGCGCTAAAGTCTCGCTGTCAGAATAATAAGTTGGGGGTGAAAAAATCGGAATCAGCCTTCTTCCCGAAGGATCCCAGCCATGCCAATCATGTGTAACAGATGTTCTCACATTTGGATAACGAGATTTTAGCAATACAGATGTGCCGAGAATCAATGAGCTGCTTTGGTGAACAGCAAGATCACTGTCGTAGTACCTCAGGGAGGGTAATGATGGCGAAATCAACAGAATCGAAGAAAGAATGTTGATATTCAGAATCTGAGCAACCTGAGCCCATGCGTCCTTCTCTGCGTTTCCAATAATCAAGTAATAGTTCACATCATCTGGTTGCCTGGAAGTCATATTGATCCATTGTCGAACAGGCGGAAACATTTGCTGCGCGGCTGGAGAAAACACAGGAGCGGGTGTCGTTATGCCAGTCCACACATCCACGCCAATGATAAGAGACGCAAGCGGAAGCAACTCGCCGTTATATGGTTCGCCTCCATGCGGACTTCCCAGGGTAAACAAATTGTCAACCTTTATTACTTTTTCCATCGTTCCATT
>CAADGT010000148.1 GCA_900696595.1 uncultured Chloroflexota bacterium | reverse complement strand
GACCGTCGTGCAAATACGCGCCGTTCAAGCCTTCGTCGAGGTCTTGCAGGCTGAACGCCAGCAAATTGCCCTTGACGCGGCTCTTCAAATCCCAGGCGCCTTTATCATCGCGCCCGAGGACGGCGGTGTCCTTGGCGGACTGGAATTCCAAAATCCGCGCCTTGGCATTGGCGTACGCCTCCATCGTGCCATGACGGTCGAGGTGATTCGGCGTGACGTTGAGGATCGCCGCGACGTTCGGAGAGATCGTCATCTGGTCGAGTTGGAAAGACGACAATTCCAAAACCGCAATGTCATCCGCAGTCATATCGTCCACATAGTTGATGAGCGGGTCGCCGATGTTGCCGCCGATAAAAACCGAAGGATGAATTTTGAAGGATGAAGGATGAATGTCTGATGCAGCATTGTTCTCTTCATCCTTCATCGCTTCGGCTTCGCTCAGCGCAAGCCTTCCGCCTTCATCCTTGAAAGACAACTTCGCCATCTCCCCCACCAGCGTGGTCGTCGTGGTCTTGCCCGCCGAGCCGGTGACGCCGATGGTCTTGCACGGAACAACTTCCATGAATATCTGCGAATCGTTCGAAAGCGGGATGCCGCGCCTGACGGCTTCTTCGACGATGGGCAAGGTCAACGGAACGCCGCCGGAGGGACAGAGCAGGTCGCAGTTGTCGAGCAGTTCGAGCGGATGACCGCCCGCGACAAAGGTCACGTTCACATCCGCCAGCGATTCCTTCGCGGAGGCGAGTTCCTCTTCGCGGCGCGAATCGCTCAAGGTCACGTTTGCGCCGTGACGGGCGAGCCAGCGGGCAAGGGCAATTCCCTGCCGGGCGGCTCCGAGGATGAGAACGTGGGTGGTGTTCCAGTTGGGCATGAGTACGAGTTACGAGATACGAGATACGAGATACGAGATACGAGTTACGAGATACGAGTTACGAGTTACGAGATACGAGATACGAGTTACGAGATACGAGTTACGAGTTACGAGTTACCTGTGTATCTGTTTACCTGCTTCTATACTTGCGACAACCCTATTCCTATCAGCCCAGCCATCAAGCCGATCAACCAGAAGCGCTGGACGACCTGGGTTTCGCTCCAGCCGAGCAGTTCGAAATGCAGGTGAAGCGGCGCCATCTTGAAAAAGCGTTTGCCTCCGGTCGAACGAAAATAGACGATCTGAATGACGACGCTGAGCATCTCAGCCAGCGGGATGATGCCGATCACCAACAGCATGGGCCATTGTCCCGTCATCAGCGCGATGACAGCCAGGACAGAGCCGAGCGCCATCGAGCCGGTGTCGCCCATGATGAGTTGCGCCGGATGCACATTGAACCATAAATAGCCGAACAACGCGCCGACCAGGATGAAACATAAGCGGGCGAGAAAAGTCTGTTCCTGCATCAGGGCAATCCCGCCGAAGGCGGCGATGGCGGTGGCGGCGATCAAGCCCGCCAGACCGTCCAGCCCGTCGGTGAAGTTGACGGCGTTCGCTTCCGCCACGATGATGAAGGCGGCGATCGGCACATAGATCCAACCGATCTCGATCTCGAAGAAATAGCCGGGCAAGTACAGGTCGGGCGCGTCAATGACGTATTTCAAGGCATAGGCGGTCGCCGAAGCCAGGATAACCTGGATGATAAATTTAGTCCGCGCGCGCATTCCGCCGCCTTTGCGCTTGCCGTGGATGCCCTCCCAATCGTCCGCGGCGCCGAGAATTGCAAACCCAACCATGACCGCCATCGGGAGCAAAATCGAACGCCCGATGCCGCTTGTGGTCACGCCGATCAACGCCACCGCGTTGAGCAAGCCGCTGAGCAACAACACCGGCAGGATGAACATCACCCCGCCCATGGTCGGCACGCCCATCTTAACCCGGTGCGAATCCGGCTCCTCCACGCGGATGATCTTGCCGATCTTGAAATGCCTGAGGATGCGCAGGAGGGGCGCGCCCCAAATGGCGGTCATGATGAAGGCCAGTCCCGCCATGCTGAGGGATAGGGCGATCTCTCTCATGCGCGAACCTCCAACGCGGCGGCAATGCGATCCATTCCCAATTCGTGCGAGCCTTTGATCAGAACCGCGTCGTTGGCGGTCAGGTTTTTCGTCAGCCAATCCACAATGGGGGCAATCTCCTCGTATTCCAAAATCGAAGCCTGCTTCATCCCGGCGCGCCTGGCGGCGTCGGCAATCATGCGTCCGCGCGCGCCAAGTGTGATGAGAGTCTTGGCCACTTGCGCGGCGCGCATCCCAACCATTTCGTGTCCCTGGCGCTCGTAAGGACCGAGTTCAAACATGTCGCCCAGCACGGCAATCTTGCGCCCCTCCATCTCGTCCAACAGATTCAAAGCCGCAAGCATCGACTCGGGCGCGGCGTTGTATGTGTCGTCGAGGATCAACGCGCCGTTGCCGCTGCGCGCCGCCACCAGGCGCAACTGGGTATGTCCGTGCGAAAGCCCTTCCAGAATTTCCTGCCACGAAATGCCGTCGTTCAACCCGACCGCGGCGGCGCGCAACGCGGTATGGATCGAATGACGCCCGATCAGCGGGATCCGCATGTGCAGGGTCTCCCTGCCGTAATGCATACGAAACCGGATGCCGTCCAAGCCCAAGCCTTCAATCTGGTCCGCCCAGAGATGGGCTTCGGGCGAAAGACCGTAGAAGAAAACGCGCGCTTTCGTTTTCTCCTCCATCTTGCGCGCCCAGGGATCGTCGAAGTTGAGAATGGCGATCCCGTCCGGCGGAAGCGCGGCCGGCAACTCGCTTTTTCCGCGAAAGATCGCCTCCTGCGAACCGGCGCGCTCGGCGTGAACCGTCCCCACATTGGAGACGACGCCGATCTGCGGCTGGGCAATGTCGCACAGGAATTGGATTTCGCCGGGGACGTAGAATCCCATCTCCAGCACGGCGCGTTCACAGCCGGAGCCAATCTTCAGCAGGGTAAGCGGCAAGCCGATTTCGTTGTTCAGGTTGCCGGGGCTTTTCAACGTGCGGTAACGGATGCCCAATACCTCCGCCGTCATTTCCTTCGTTGTGGATTTGCCGACACTGCCGGTGATGCCCACCACGCGCAGGTTCGGATTTTTGCGCCGCCAAAAACGGGCAATTTGTTGAAGGGCGGAAACGGTATTATCCACGCGCAAAAGGAGGGGGGATTCAAGATTCAGCGTAGAGTCGGCTTGCAGACCGCCGCGCAGGTCGAGGGTCGGGAAGGAAGCGTCCACATCCTTTTGGATTAAAGCAAAAGACGCCCCCCTGCGGAACGCATCCGCGACAAAGTCGTGACCGTCCGTATTTTTGCCGGGTATGGCGACAAAGAGCGAACCAGGAATCGCCCGGCGCGAATCGACCGTCCCTTCCGCGACGACAGCGGAGGCGTTCGGCGGGCGTACCGAAGTCAGGGCTTCGAGGAGATCGGCAAGGGTCAGCATATTATTGTGAGGCAAGTTGGGGGCGGACCGAATCGGGCGGGATATCGAGAATGATGACGGCGCGCTGCGCCATTTGAGAAAAAACGGGCGCGGCGGTCTCCGAACTCCAGGACGAGGTCGTCGGGCGTTCGAGCCAGACATAGATCATAAATTGCGGGGCGTCCACGGGTCCCCAACCGATGAAAGAGACGTTGGTCTGCGCGCTGTCATAAATGCCGTCAATGGGAATCTGCGCAGTGCCGGTCTTGCCCGCCACGCGATAGCCCGGCACGAGGGCAAGCGACGATTCCTGCTCGAGGGAGACGGCGAGCATTTCGCTCAAAGTGGCGGCGGTTTGTTCGGAGATGGGAGTCGCGCCGAACTGCTCCGGCACTTCATGCTGGCGTCCGTCGCGCACCATGGCGTATAACACATGCGGGATGACCATGCGTCCTTTGTTGGCGACCGCCGAGATGGCGGACATCATCTGGATCGGGGTGACGGCGACTCCCTGACCGAAGGCGTTGGTGCCGAGATCAACAGGATACCAGTCCGCATCGCCCGGGACCTTGAGCCTGCCCGGCGCTTCGTAGGCTAAATCCACGCCGGTGAGATGACCCAAGCCAAAAGCGTCCATGTAATCATAGAAAGTCCCCGCGCCCATCTGCGTGGAAAGCGTGACCATGCAGACGTTGAGCGAATATTGCAGGCAACCGACCATGTTCTGCAAACCCCAGGGATTTCGGTCCCAATTTTGCACAGTGACGCCGCCGACCAGGATCGAGCCGGTATCGAGATAGGTCGTTTCCGGCGTAACGGTTCCGCTGTCCAATGCGGCAGCCATGGTGAGAATTTTCATCACCGAACCGGGTTCATACGTCATGGAAATCGCCGGGTTGAACTCGGTGGCGTTGGAATATACCGCGCCGTAGTTCCAAAAATTGTTCAGGTTCATGCGCTGGGCGACCGCCATGGCGTAGAGTTCGCCGGTGCGCGGGTTCATGATGGCGATTAAGCCGTCCCGCGCGCCGTACTCCCAAAGCGCATTATCGAGGATGTCTTCGGCGGCGGATTGCAGGTCGCGGTCAACGGTCAGAATCAAGGTCGTGCCGTCCGGCGCGCGGGGAATTTCGAAGGCTTTGTTCGGATCGGTCGGCGCCAGCACGGTGACGGGGTTGCCCGCCAAAAGCGAGTCGTATTTTTCCTCCACGCCGAAGTAGCCAAGCCCTTCGCGATTGACGAAGCCGAGAATGTTCGAAGCAAGCGCGTTTTCGGGATAACTGCGTTGCGGGTGCGATTTAAATTGCAAACCGGTCAGCCCGCCCGTCGAGCCTTCGGGCGCTTCTCTATTCAGCGCCTTCTTGAGTTCCTGCAAATAAAGCGCCTGTTCGGCTTCGACATAATCTGCAAGGATGAGATAGGAGAGTCCCTCCGGCGGGTTTTGGATGACCTCCATCAGCCCGTCATAGTCCATGCCAAGAGTATCCGCCACCGCGAACGAAATGGCGTGGGGATCGGTCATAATGTTCAAGTCCACGCCGACCTCATAAACGATCTTCTCGCCCGCCAGCAGGCGTCCCTTGCGGTCGTAGATCTCGCCGCGGTTCGGGTAGAAGGTGCGGTATTCGTAGGCGTATGCCTCGGAGCGCTGACGGAAGATCTCCGCTTCGGGGCTGTTCTGGATGCGCGTCATCTGCGCGACGATGGTAAGCGCAAAAAGCGCGAGCGCGCCCGCCAGAACCTGGCTGCGCCTGCCGTATTGCTGTCTCATTGGAATCTCCGCGCCGACATCAATCGTTCGTCCATCCAGTCCAGCAGGGATTGATTGTATTCGGGGGGAATCGCCAACACGTTCAGTTGCGTCTCTGAGGGCGAAGAAAGGTCCACCGCCCTCGGCGCAACATAGCCGGGGACAACGAGATATTCCAGTTCGTCCGGTTCGACAGGGCGGAAGCCCATCTCTCGCGCGCGCGTTTCCATCGAAACTGCGGAGGTCAAACCCGCCAGTTGCGTCTGCAAATCGCTGCTCGCCTGGCGGCTGGCGGCGATGGCGTCGGTCAAATCCTGTATCTCGCGCCCCGCGATGGCTGTGCGCGAAGTTACGTTCAGATAAAGCGCGCCGACCATAGCAAAGACAAGCACAACCAGCAACGCGCCGCCGATCCACTGACGCTGGACGCGCCACGGCGCGACCCGATAGGCATGGATCATGCGGTTGACGTTGGGGAGGTGTGTCGGGATATTCATGGCGTTGTTTTTGTCATTGCGAAGGCGGCGATCTTTCGCCTGAAGCAATCTCGTGAGACATGGGAGATTGTTTCGTCGCAATGACGTTATAACTTCTCGATAACTCTAAGTTTGGCGCTGCGCGCGCGGGGGTTGACGCGCATCTCTTCCTCGCCCGGCAGTATCGGCTTTTTGTTGACCAGCTTGATCACAGCCTTTCGTTCGACTTCGTAAATCCTTTCATACGGCGGGTTGATGAAATCTTTGCTCTGCTCTTTGAAAAATTCCTTGACGATGCGATCCTCCAGCGAGTGGAAGGAGATCGCCGCGCATCGTCCCCCCGACTTTAGGCTGGATACGGCCTGCGGGAGCGTTTTCTTCACTGATGCCAATTCGTCGTTGACGGCGATCCTCAGCGCCTGAAAGGTCTGCGTGGCGGGGTGGGTGCGATCACCTCTCCGGGGCGAGGCTTTTTCAATGGCGGCAACCAACCCTCCCGTAGTATGAAGCGGGCGGCTGTTCACAATTGCGCGGGCGATCTTGCGGGCGTCCCGATCTTCTCCATATTTGAAGATGATCTCCGCCAGTTCGCGCTCGTCGTAGGTATTGATGATCTCATCCGCGCTCATGGCCGCGTTGATGCCGAAGCGCATGTCGAGCGGACCGTCCTGCATGAACGAAAATCCGCGTTCGGGATTGTCGAACTGCATGGACGACGCGCCGAGGTCGAGGACGATGCCGTCCACCGCGTCCCACCGCAACGAAGCGAGTTGTTCGCCGAGCGTGGTATGGGAGGCTTGCGCGAGATGAAAGCGACCCTCGTAAGGAGCCAAGGTCTCACGAGCAATCGCCAGTGCCTGCGGGTCCACATCGAGACCGAGCAGAAACCCATCCGGCGCGCAAGCCTCCAGGATTCCGCGAGCGTGACCGCCCGCGCCCAGGGTGCCATCCACATACCGCCCGCCGCTGCGGGGTTGCAGAGCGTGTATAATTTCTTTGTAAAGTACGGGTTTGTGCATGGTAGAGACTAGAGATTAGAGACTAGAGATTAGAGACTAGAGATTAGAGATTAGTGGACTAATCTCCAGTCATCTATTCTCTATTTATCTTGCTTCGATAAATCCAGCGTGGAGAAGCGGGCGTTGTTGGCTTCGGTATCTTGAAGTTGCGTCATCTGCCCGCTCCATTCGCCGGGAGTCCACACTTCAAAGTAGTCGCCCTGCCCAGCCACGATCAACTCGCCGCTTGCCAGCCCAAGAAATGCGCGCAGGTTTTGCGGGACGAGGATGCGCCCGATCTTGTCCGTCTCCACCGGGTAGGCGTTGGCGAGGATCAAACGGCGCAACATGCGGGCGGTTGGGTCTGCCAGGTTCATGGCTTCGATGCGCTCATAAACCTGCTTGAAGTAGGATTCGGTCAGGACCATCAGGCATTTGTCGAAACCCTGCGTGATGTAGGCGCCGCCTTCCAGCAACGGACGATACGGCGCCGGGATCATCAAGCGTCCTTTGTCGTCGAGGTTGTGTTGGAAGTGACCTAAGAACATCAGTTCTACTTATCCTTTTAATGACGCGAACGCCGGGGCAATCCGGCGCTCCTACCACTTCGTACCACTTTCTACCATATTATACCCTTCCGGGGGTAAAAATCAAGTAACTGGAAGTCCTATTGCCTTGCATTTTTATGAGAAATCTTCCCTCCTTCACCCTTCTGGAAGCCAACCGCTGGCAGGATTACGAACTGCTCGACTCCGGCGACGGTCAAAAACTGGAACGATTCGGAAAATATGTCTTCGCGCGCCCCGAATCCCAGGCGATGTGGAGCCGCTTCCTCCCCCGCTCGGAGTGGGATCGAGCCCATGGAGTTTTCATCCCCACCGGAGAGGAGAGCGGCGGTCACTGGCAATTGAAGAAGCAGGTGGATGAGAAATGGACAATGACCTACCCCCTACCCACTGAAAGAAATTTGCGCTTTATCGTGATGACGACTCCCGGCCGCCACCTCGGCGTCTTCCCCGAAGTCGCGGCTCACTGGGACTTTATGGCGGATGCGATCAGCGGAGTCCAAAGTCTCCCGACCTTTGACAGCCCACGACAGGAGATGTCGGACTCCGTTAAAGTTCTCAACCTCTTCGGCTACACCGGACTCGCCTCCCTCGCCGCCGCCGCCGCCGGGGCATCGGTGACTCATGTGGACGCGTCGAAAAAGTCGGTGGCATGGGCGCGGGAGAATCAGGAACTCTCCGGCTTGGGAGACAGACCCATCCGCTGGATTGTGGAAGACGCGCTGAAATATGTTCAGCGCGAGGCAAAGCGCGGGGTGAAGTACGACGGCGTGATCCTCGACCCGCCCAAGTTTGGGCGCGGACCGAAGGGTGAAGTGTGGGAGGTGTACAAGTCCCTGCCGAATCTTTTGGAAGAGATTCGCAAATGTTTGAGCGATCGTCCGCTGTTTATCGTCGTCACCGTTTACGCCGTGCGCGCTTCGGCGATCCACGTCGCGCAGGCGCTGGATGAGATGATGAGGAAGTTCGATGGAAAAATCGAGAGCGGGGAGTTGGTGACGCGCGAGAAAAGCGCGGGACGTTTATTGTCGCAGGCGGTTTTTGCAAGGTGGTCGAAGTAAGTGTTGTTGTCGCGTAGCGGACGAAAAAGGAACACATGGCGCAACAGGCACAGAGATTCTTCGCTTCGATCAGAATGACACATAAAAAGATTTAAACCCAAGACCGCCCTTGCAGGCGGTCGTGTGCCCCCACGGGAATTCGAATCCCGGTTTACGACTCGCGTACCTCGATGGTATGAAGGCGGCTTCAGAAAACAAAAACCGTCTCTTGCGGGACGGTTTCAAAAGTGCCCCCACGGGAATTCGAATCCCGGTTTTAGCCTCGCGTACCTCGATGGTGTGAGCGGGGATTAAAACAAAGACCGCCTTTGCAGGCGGTCGTGTGCCCCCACGGGAATTCGAATCCCGGTTTAAGCCTTGAGAGGGCTTCGTCCTGGGCCACTAGACGATGGGGGCATGCACGCTGAGCGGAATGAAATGCAGTCGAAGCGTGAGCGGGCGGATTGTATCATCCGGGTTTTGAATCGTCAAACGCACGGCAAAATTAATTTTGGCGCACAAACACGTGAATTTCTTTCGGCCCATGCACGCCGATGGTTAATGTCATCTCAATGTCGGCGGTGCGCGAAGGACCGGTAATGAAGACGGCGTTTTTGCCTTTTACGAGTTCCATTGCATCCGGCAGGGATGGGACGATATTGTTCGAGTCCAGGACCGCGATGTGGATTTCCGGCAACAGCGACCCCAGCAATTCATCGTCCGCCTCCAAAACGGACCCGGTATCCGCCAGCCCGGCCCAGGCCTTTGTCACGCCGACGGCGAGGGTCGGGTCGGGCTCGTGGGTGAAATGGATGTTGGTCTGGCGCAACAAGTCTTCGTCGAGGACGTTCTTTTGGAGATAGATTTTGTGTACGTTCTTCGATATGAGATATTCGATAATCGAATCGGTTGGATTGTCGGTTTGATATACATGGCCAGAAAGCGCGGTCAGTTCGGAGGCGAATTGGTCTATGAGGTCGGAAGGTGTGAAAGTTGAAATGTTTACAGGTTGTTCTGCAATCACGCTTTGCCGCCGGATTTCCCTATTCACTATTCCCGATTTCCCATACTTTTCCCGAAACGTCTTCTTTGCAAATCTCGGCAAATCCTTGCTGTAGCCCCAGCCGGTGAAGGCGGGCAGGCGCATCCACTCGGAACGAGGCGAGAGGAGATAAGACATCAGCGAGGCGAATTTTTGGGAGAGGGCAAACAGCCGCGGCTGAGTCGCGAGGCGGGCGTACATCCTCAAGAAAAATTTTGTATACCAATTCAATCCCGCGCCTTCAGATGTTGGTAATTGGCGATTGGTTATTGGAGATTGTCCTGCGCGAACCCGCGTCAACAACTTCGGCAGGTCAATATCCACCGGGCAGGCTTCCTTGCACGCGCCGCAGAGGGAGGAGGCTTGCGCGAGTTGAACGTAATTTTCTCCGAACAAACCGGGGGAGACGACGCTTCCGATGGGGCCGGGATATGGGGCGATGGAAAGATCGCGCCCGATGTAGGCGTGGCCGCTGAGTTCGCGGAAGACGGGGCAGGCGTTGAGACACGCGCCGCAGCGGATGCAGTATAGCGATTCTTTGAGCGGCGAATTGCGGATGCGGCTTCGCCCGTTGTCGAGGATGACGAGATGGCGGGTTTGATTCGCAAGCGCTTTGTGAATTAACTGAGTGTAAACCGTGATCTTTTGTCCGGTGGCGGAGCGCGGAAGAAGCGAGAGCATGAGCGCGAGATCGTCGAGGTTGGGAACGAGACGTTCCATGCCCATAAGCGCAATGTGCGTTTTTGGAATGGTCGCCACCATGCGCCCGTTGCCTTCGTTGGTGACGATGCACACGCCGCCGGTCTCCGCCACGCCGAAGTTGACTCCGCTTATGCCGATGTCGGCGGTCAGAAAAACTTCGCGCAGGATTTTTCGAGCCGTGGCGGTGAGCGTGGGAATATCTTCGGTGTAGGGGATGCCGAGTTTTTCATGAAAGAGTTGCGCGACCTGTTCTTTTTTGAGGTGCGCCGCCGGGGTGATGATGTGGCTGGGGCGTTCCTTGCGAAGTTGAACGATGTATTCGCCCAGGTCTGTTTCGACGACGCGGATGCCCTCTTTTTCAAGCGCGCGATTGAGCTCGATCTCTTCGCTGACCATGCTTTTGGATTTGGCGATGAGAGGGATTGGAGATTGGCGATTGGTAATTGGCGATTGGTAATTGGTAGTTGATTTTGTGATATGTAAAATAATTTCAATCGCTTCTGCCGCATCTTTGGCTTTGTGGACGATGATGCCATTTGACTGGGCGTTGGCGCTGAATTGGTCGAGATATTCGTCCAGCCGCCCGATCGCATCCGCGCGGATGTGGCGCGCCCTTTGCCGCCGTTCGCGCCAGTCGGGAATCGACTCGAAGGCGGCGGCTTTGCCTTTGAGTCTGCGCTCGGTGTTGTTATCCAGCGCGGTTTGCAGGGTTGGGTTGTTGATGGATTCGCGGATGCGCGCGCGGAAGGTGGTCATGGGTGTCAGGTTGCAGGTTTTAGGTTGCGGGTGTCAGGTTGCAGGTTGCAGGTTTTAGGTTGCGGGTTGCAGGTTTTAGGTTGCGGGTTTTAGGTTGCAGGTTTCAGGTTGCAGGTTGCAGGTTTTAGGTTGCAGGTTGCAGGTTTTTTATGAATTGCGCAGTATTTCTGCAATGTGAAGGACTCTTTGACTCTTTCCCTGCCGCTTCAAGCCGCCCAGGATGTGCATGAGACAGCCCGCATCGGTGACGACGAGGGTGGGCGCGTTGGTTGACTGGAGGTTGGAGATTTTACGTTTTAGCCACTCGGCTGAAAGTTCGGGGTGCTCGACCGACATCACGCCGCCGAATCCGCAACATTCATGCGCGTTGGGCAGTTCGACCAGCGTCGCGCCTTTGACGTTTTGAAGCAGGGTTCTCGGCTGTCTGTCCACGTTGATTCCGCGCAGGGTGTGACAGGAGGGGTGATACGTCAGGGAGCCGTCCCACGCCGCGCCAAGATCGGTCACATGCAGTTTATCCACAAGGTATTCGGTGAATTCATAAACCCGCTTCCCAAACGCCTCCGCGCGCGGATACCATTCTGTGTCCCCTTCAAAGAGTTCGACTAGGTTATGCCTGAAATGATGAGCGCATGAGCCGGAGGGGGTGACAATATCCGGCAAGACTTCTGAAGTCTTTAGAGACTGCGGAAGTCTCTCGAACGCTTTTATCGTATGTTTTGCGATCTCTTTCGCGTCTTTTCGCAAACCCGCGTTGAACTGCGGCTGTCCGCAACAAGTCTGGTCGGCGGGAAAGTCCATGTCAATGCCGAGGCGTTGAAGAATCTCCACGACGGCTTCCCCGGTTTCGGGGAAGAAAGAATCGGTCAGGCAGGTGACGAAGAGTTGGACGAGGGGCATAATCAAATTATACGACCAGAAAAAAATCCCCCGAATTGATTACCTTACACTTTGTTTTTAGGACGCGGAAAACGCGGATGAACGCAGATTTTTTTGACAAAACATCCGAAAAGACGCCTTGAATCCGCGTTTTT
>CAADGT010000147.1 GCA_900696595.1 uncultured Chloroflexota bacterium | reverse complement strand
GAAGGATGAAGGATGAAAGAGTAATCTTGGTTGGTCTTGTTTCCTGGTTTCTTATTCCTTATCACCGTCACTTGAAAACTTTCTCCCCCGCCTCCACGCGGACCTTGAGGACATTTTGTCGCGGCGGGATGGGACATGTCGCAAAAGGCGTATAGGCGCAGGGCCAGTTGTCGGTCAGGTTGAAATCGAGGATGATCTCGTCGCCCTCGGGAGGGGGAAGATAAAATCTGCGCCCGCCGCCGTAGGTGGTATCGGCGTTCGTCCCATCCTTGAAGTTGAAAAGCAGTTCGTCGCCGCTTTGTTCGGCTTCGAGCGCGCAGTCCACGCCATTGATGGTGAATTCCGCCCTGCCCATGAAGAAAGTTGAAATTTCCGTGCCGATGCCCTCGACGCGAATGGTCGGTATGGGCGGTTCGTAACGGATATATTTTGCGACGACTTTGTACGCCGGGTCTGCGGGGTAGTAATTGAAACCTGTGAATCCTTTTTTGAGTTCCGCCTCCCGATCCCATACGCGGACGAGCGTTGCGTCTCCGCGGACGATGATTTTTATGCTCAGCCTGCCGATCTCGAGCAGGTCGGGCTTCGCGTCTTTGTCGGTGAACAACGGGCGCGATCCGACGCCGCCGCCGTTCATGGACATTTCGACCGTCGGGTGAACGGTGACTTTTCCGTTCTTGAAGAGGAAATGCCCGCAGACCGGCTGGGGGAATTGGAGGAGCGAGATCTTCGCCTCGGAACTGGAGCCGAAGTTGTTTTCGCCGTCTTCGAGCCAGAACAAGCCGACGAGGTTCAGCCAGCTCAACGGATCGGACGCGAAACTTTGCGCCCTTTCCGCGCGGATTTGTTCGATGCGTTGGGTGTAAGTGTCCATAAAATAAGTTTCCGGTTTGCCTTAGGCGTCCGCCCTTCGGTTTCGTTTCACTCCGTTTAGGGCGGCAGGGTAAGTTATCGCCGTCCCAAAATATTAAGCATGATATCCGGTCTGTCGGTGATGATGCCGTCCACGCCCCATTCGATGAATCTGCGCATGGTTTCCTCGTCGTTGATCGTCCACGGCTCGACGGCAAGGTTGCGCTCGCGCGCGGCGCGGATAAAGCCTTCGGTCATGATGGCGATGCCGCCCGATTCCTCCGGTACTTGCAGGGAATGAAATTCTGGCGAATACCACCCGCCGAGAAAGGCTTTTGTCAGAAGGACGAAGTTCCTCGTCTCGTCTTCGGCGCTGGAGGTGGCGACTTCGGGACATTCCGCGCGGAACTCCTCCAGCCGTTCGTCATAAAAGGATGCGACCAGGACTTTATCCTGCATTTTGTATTTGCGGATGAGTTCGCAAATCGGTTTTGAGATCGAGGCGTTCGTCTTTTTGATCTCGACGGTCATGCGATGGTTCGGGAAGGCGGCGAAAACTTCTTCCATGGTCGGGACGGTGATTCCCTGCCCGCGAAATGGGAAGGTCGCTCCGTCGTCTGGAGACCAGTCGTATCCGGCGTCGAGGCGTTTGATCTCATCGAGCGTCATGGATTCGATCTCGCCCGTCCCGTCCGTGGTGCGGTCCACGGTTTCGTCGTGCATGAGGACGAGGACGCCGTCGGCGGTGATGTGGACGTCCATTTCGAGGACGTCCGCGCCGAGGTCGGCGGCGTTTTGGAAGGCGAAGAAGGTGTCGCCGGGCCACAATCCGTCTCCGCCCTGGTGGGCGATGACGAGCGGGCGTTCCGCGTTTGCATAATAGGGATGATCCGGCGCAGGTTTGGATGCGAGGCGGAGAACAAGCATGATCAGGATGAGCAGGGCAAGGATTGCCTGCCAGGTTTTCATTTTCATCGCGCGGCTCCGAAGTGTTTTTAGTTCATGTGCAAAGTGAGCGGGTCGACGCCAGGGAGCGTCTCTTACGCGCTCACGCGGCGCGTGGCGGACGTTCTCTAACGTCCGCACATCGGTTGCAGATGAGCCGTATTTTTTCAATTTTACCGCACGCGCGCGGTCGTCGTCGGCTGGCGGGGCAGGCTTGAGAAAACAGAACCCGGCTGGGGCGGAGTCTGAGCCGGGGGCGGGCGTCGAGGGCGAAACGGTAAGCCTATTGTCGGCGGATGTCATGACTTTTTGTAACTAAAGTCACAGTGACAATTTTCACATATTCGCTATAATTCCGCCAGTAAAATTCAACCGGAGGTTTACGATGAAGAAAGTCTTTTTTGGAATGTTGGTCTTGAGCGCTGTGTTGATCGCTGCTTGCGGCGGCGGCTCAAGCGAACCTGTTGCCTTGGATCCCGTCCCTGCGGAATATGCAGGTATGACCAATCCCTTGGGCGCGGATGCGGCTACGGCTGGCGCGGAGGTGTTCAACACCAACTGCGCTTCGTGTCACGGACCTGAAGGTCATGGCGATGGTCCTGCGGGGGCGGCGTTGGATCCTGCCCCGAAGAACCTTCCCGAACTTGCGGCGCAGGTCGGCGATGATTATCTGTACTGGCGCATCAGCACCGGCAAGGAAGGCACTTCCATGGTTGCGTGGAAGGGTGTGTTGACCGACGAGCAGATCTGGCAGGCTGTCGCTTTCATCCGCACGTTGAAGTAAAGCGTCCCGTCAAAGAGAAACACGCCCGGTAATTTGGGCGTGTTTTTGATTCCGCTTGCGTGTAACGGATTTTTCTTCGGTCTTTTCCGCGCAAAAATGAACATTTTTAATTTTCGAGGGCTTCGAGGATCTTGTCTTTTAGTTCGCCGGGATGGAATGGCTTGGTGAGATAATCGGTCGCGCCCGCTCCGAAGGCGACCGCGCGGCTGTCGCTGTCGTCGAGGGCGGTGACGATGATGATGGGGGTGTTGGTGAAAATGGATTCTTCCCTGAGCATTCTGCACAGGCGGAAGCCGTCCGGTTGGGGCATCATCAGATCGAGCAGGAAGAGGTCGGGCATTTCGATTTTTGCGGCTTCGACGGCTTTGGCGCTGTCGTTGATTGCGATGGTTTCAAATCCGTCCGCCTTGAGGAGCTTTTGAAGCAGGTCGGTCACCAATTTGTCGTCGTCAACCATCATAATTTTTGCCATTCGGTTATCCTGAAAAAAATATTCTCTGCCGCGCGCTTAATGAGAAATATCTTCGCCATGCCCGGCTTTCGGAGAGGGTCAATCGGTCCCGCCGACCAATTCGGCGATTTTGGCGGAGAGTTCGTCGAGGTTGAACGGTTTGGCGAGGTAGCCGTTTGCGCCCAGGGGGGTAGCGCGGCTGTTGCTGTTATCGAGCGCGGTGATGATCAGGATGGGCGTGCGGGCAAAGCGGAAGTCGTCGCGCAACATGCCGGTGAGCGTGAAACCGTCCGGCGGGGGCATCATGATGTCGAGGATGAAAAGGTCGGGGCGCACCTGCGCCGCCGCCGACATGGCTTTGGAGCTCTGGTTGACGGTCGTGACCTGATACCCCAGCGAGGACAGATAGCGCCCAAGCAGGGTGGTTACTTTTTCGTCGTCGTCCACGATCAAGATCTTTAACATGGTTCAATTCCTGCCGGCGAACAGACTTCCTGTTTATTATACTCGCAGCGGCTGGGCGGGCGGTCTTACGGCAAGGGAATTTCAATGCGCGGGCGGATGATTTTTTTCACGACTGTTGTCTGGTCATTAATTCATCCACTGCCCGGGTTAGTTCCTTCAAGTTGCCGACCTTCAGCACATTATCGCAAAGCGGGGCGTACTTTTTCATGTCGCTGTCGCCGTTCCACATGGAATCGGGTTCGGGGTTGAGCCAGACAGTGCGGACGGCGCGGCGGGTCATGGTCGAGAAAATATCGAGGCGCGGATCGTTGTAATTGTTGCGCCCGTCGCCGACGATGAGCAAGGTTGCGCCGCTGTTGAGCGTGTCCATGTAGCCGGATTGAAAGTCGTTCAACGACCAGCCGAGGTCGGTGTTGTAATGTCCGCTGGGCATGCGCCACAGCACGGATTGGATCGCCTCGTCCGCGTTCGCGCCGGTGAAATCTTCGGAGATCGATTCAAGATGGTCAATGAAGGCAAAGGCGTGGGTCTTGCGGACTTGTCCCTGCAGGGCGAAGAGAAAACTCAGCATCAACTCGGAGCAAAAACGCATGGAGGCGCTCACGTCGCAGATGACGACGATCTTCGGTTTCTTTACGCGGTCCTTGCGGCGAATTTCCATCGGCGCGCCGTGATATTTCAAGTTCGCGCGGATGGTCGCCTTCGGGTCGAGCTGTCCGCTTTTCATTCGTTTTTGCCGCAGGGCTATTCTCGTCCGCAGAGCCGCGGCGAGACGTTTTACCTCGCGTTGTAGAATTTTCTTGTCCGCATCCGAGAGCGCGTGGAAGGGGCGGTTCATCAATGTTTCGACGATATCTTCGCGCGGACGCTCGCTCATATTTTCCGCGATTCTTTGCCCTGCAAACTGCCGAATCTGTTCCTGCATGGATTTCAGATTTTGCTGGACCATCTGCCGGATCTGTTCGACGCGCTCGCGGTTCATGCCCATCTGCTGGAGTTGTTCCATCAATTCGCGCAGAGCCTCCTGGACTTCGGGGAAAGCAAGCGCGCGCATCATGCGTTGCGCCATCCAGTTTTGGTATTGAAGATCATCCGCCTGGTTCAAGCCGACCAGCTGCGCCAACGCTTCCAACTCGGACTTGGCGAGGGGTTCGCCGTTCATCAGCCTTTCCATCCGCTGACGGAGTTGCTCCGCGAACCGGCGCATCGCCTCCGCCCACATTTGCGCCTCTTCCGGCGTCATATCGTCCGATGGGTCGCCGCCCATTGACGGCGGAGTCCCTGAGCCGAAGAAGAGCGGAAACAACTTGTCGAAGGCCGGCAAATCCTTTGCATCCTTGATCAACGTGGCGCGCAGGGATAGCCGGAAGCGCTCGCGGTCTTGGACTCCCATCAAATTCACCGCCGAAAATGCCTCGGCGGATTCGGCGAGCGAGATGCGCGCGCCGCCGGCGCGCAGGGCGGAGATCAATTGAAGGATGCGGGATTCCATTGCGGCGGCGTTTCTCTATTCTTCGTTCGTCGTTCAGCCCATGTTTTTCTTCATCGAAGCCCTGAGCGCGACTTTATAAATTTCGCTCAAGTTCTCTCCCATCGCCTTCGCTTCGGGGTTGTCGGCTTGCGACTCCATTTGCGCGGCGAGACCGGTCAGCGTGTCGAGCAATCCCTGCGTGACGATCTCCGGGTTATCAGCCAGAGCTTTTTCCACCGCCCCGGCGTCCGGCAGTTGAAGCAATTGTTCGATGACGGCGATCTCCGGCGGGGCGCTGGCGGCTTGCAGGACTTGCATCATCTTTTGCAGTTTGCCCATGCGCTCGTATTCGTTTTTCTCGGCCGCCTGTTTGAGCATTTGCTGGGCGATGTCCGCCGCGTCCTGGGTGAATTTGTTCAGGTTGGCGGTCACGGCTTTTTCGATGTCGTCCTGTTTGAGCAGCGTCTCTATAAACTCTTGCGCCTGCTTGAAGCGCGCCTCCATCTGTTTGTCCATGTCCGCCACGTAGCCGAGCAGTTTCTCGCGGATGCCTTCGAGGCGGGTTTTTTCCTCGCCGGATGATTGCTCGATTTTTTCGCTCAGGTTTTGGAAGAAGACGTAATCCATGCCGGGGCGGGCCAGCGAGACATAGGCGCGGAGTCTGCCGTCCGTTTTCGAGGCGAGGACGAAGTCCAGCAATTTCTCGCGCGTCAGGCCCTGACCCGCATCCTGTAATTCGTGTTGAACCGCTTCCAGTTCCCCGACGGATTCTTTCAACTGCCGCCCGTACTCGGTTTCCTCCAGCAGTTGGGTTTGAATGTCAATCAACATGCGCGCGGCTTGTTCCTGTCCGCTGTTCATGGCGCTTTGGGCGATGCGGCTGAAGAGGGCGAAGAACTGCTCGTCAACGATCTTCGCGTTCTGTTTGATGAGTTCCGACCGCACGTCCTTCGATGTGACCTGCATCAATCGCTCGATAAGTTGCGCGCGCTCCTGTTGCGATTTGATCATCTCCGGCGTGACGCCTTCTCCGCCGAGGATGGTTTCGATCATGGATTCATAGGTAAGGTTTGCGACCGGTTTGAGCAGGTAGCCCTTGCGCTTCTCCGGCGGGAGGCGGTCCATCACCTGTTTGATGAGCGGGCCGATCATGCGCTCCTGTTCGTTGACGGGCAGTCCCAGTTCCGGCGGGAAGAAGGTGAGAAGGAGTTCCTTTTCGTTGTCGTGATACACCACCGGCGTGGCGAGGCGTCCCTGATAGCCGCAGTAGGGACAGCGGGCGTGGTTGACCTGCCCGCCCAGCAGTCGTTGTTTGGCTTGCGGGTCGGCGGTTACGTCGAACAATTGCTCGACATTGGCGGGAATTAGCTGTTTACAACGCGGACATGCAATTTGAGTTTGAGGCATTATGGATTTCCGATTTAAGATTTTATAAGTTGAACGAACTGACCCATTTTACACGAATTACGCATCACAGATTACATATTTCGTAATTCGTGATGCGTAAGAACTAGACTAACGAACCAAGCAACTATCCAACTATCCAACTATCCAACTATCAGACCATCCGACCATCCGACCAAGCGACTACCCGACTACCCGACCAAGCGACTACCCGACTACCCGACCAACTCTTCGAGCCGGTCAATATACCCTTCCATCACAGCGAAGGTTTCCTCCACCGCTTGTGGAGTCGTCAAGTCCACGCCCGCGCCTTTCAGCACATCCAGCGGGTATTTCGAGGAGCCGGATTTGAGGAAGCCGAGATAATCCTCTGCCGCGTTCGGTTCGCCGCGCAGGATTCTGGCGGAGAGGGCGTGCGCGCCGGAGATGCCTGTGGCGTATTGATAGACATAATAATCCGCGAAGAGGTGCTGGAAGGTGGACCACACCATGCCCACGCGCGGACGGTCAATCTTCACTTTGGGGCCGAAGGCTTCGCTGAACAAATCCGCCATTAGGTTTTGCATCGAGTCGGCGGTCAGCGGTTCGCCGCGTTCGGCGCGCTGGTGCGTCTCCAGTTCGAAGCGGGCGAGGGTCGGCATCTGGAAGAAGTAGCGGAAGAAGTTGCCGCTCACGGCTTCTTCGATCAGCGCGATCAGGAAGTTTTTATCCTTGATCGTTTTCAGCAGG
>CAADGT010000146.1 GCA_900696595.1 uncultured Chloroflexota bacterium | reverse complement strand
CGCTTTTGCCGAATGAAATTCTTAACGCCAGGTCGCAAAGACGCGAAGGGAAAACCCTTGAATCTTTGCGGCTTGGCGGCTTTGCGTTTAAAAGGAAACCGCAATTCATGACCGCGCCCAGTATAACTGTTCGCTGATCGCTAACCTCCAAATTACCAATCACCAATCACCAATTACCAATCACCAATGACCGACAACTGGAACCTCCTCGGACACGAATGGGCTGTGGATATGCTTCGCCGTCACGTCGCGCGCGGCGAGACTCGCCATGCCTACCTATTCGCCGGCGCCCCCGGCATAGGCCGGCGGACTCTCGCTTTGCGATTCGTCCAAGCCCTGAACTGCGAAAAACCCGTCGCGCCGGGCGAGCCGTGCTTTACCTGCCGAACCTGCAAACAGATCGAAGGGATGAAATACCCCGACTTGAGCGTCGTCGAACCGGTGGATTCAGACTCGATTCCCAGCCCCTCGGGCGAAATTCGGATTGGGCAAATCCGCGATTTGCAAAAAACATTTCATCTCAAACCGTATCAATCCCCGTATCGCGCGGCGTTATTTTTGCGGTTTCATGAAGCCAACGACAGCGCGTCCAATGCCCTGCTCAAAACGCTGGAAGAAGCGCCCGCTCATGCAATTTTGTTATTGACTGCCGATAACCCGGAACAACTGCTCCCCACCATCGTCTCGCGCTGTGAGATTCTGCGCCTGAGACCGCTGCCCCTCGAAGCCGTCAGCGCGGATTTGATCGAACGCGGCGTCGAAGAAGACCGCGCCCGCCTGCTCGCCCACATCTCCGGCGGAAGACCCGGCTTTGCCCGCAGGTTGATCGAAGACGCCGCCGTCCTCGAAAAACGCGAAGAACGCCTGAACGACCTGCAAACCCTGCTGCCCGCCTCCCGCGTCGAAAAATTCTCCTACGCCGATAAACTCTCCAAAGATAAAGATGCCATGTGTCAGACGATTCTAGTCTGGCTCTCCTACTGGCGCGACGTCCTCCTGCGGGTGGCGGGCGCGGAGACTCCGCTGGTCAATATTGACCGCAACATGGAGATCGAATTCCTCGCCGGATGGCTCGACCTGTCCTCCGCAAGAAAAATCGTCAGCAACCACGAATCCGCGCTGGAAAGGCTGGAGCGCAACGTCAATTCGAGATTACTGGCGGAAACGCTGTTGCTGGACTTGCCAAAGGCGTAACAAAGCGGGAAAGAAAGTATGCAGCGCGAGCGTATCCATGTACGGTAGAGAAACCTGACATCTTTTGCGGGAGAACGCGCCCTCTGCACAGTCAAGGTCAAATGAGTTAGAATCCGTTTGCCGCGATACATAATCAGTATTTTTTCGCGCGTTGACTTTCGAGACTCTGCGTTGCGCCGTTAAATTAGCGAGTAGTTGATTACCTTACACTTTGTTTTTGGGACGCTGAAAACGCGGATGAACCCAGATTTTTTTGACAAAACGCCCGAAAAAACGCCTTGAATCCGCGTTTTCCGCGCTCGTCCGCGTCCTGATTTTAAGCGTGTAAGGTAATCAGAGCGAGTAGATAAAAAAGAAGGAAGCCATGGAAAATAAACCGATCTATATCACTGAATTTGACCTGGACCGATTGCAAAAACTTCTTTGGGAGGCGCAGTCCACCGATTATAGAAAAAGCGAATATTTGGAAAAACTTCAGGTGGAAATACGCCGCGCAGTGGTTGTCTCTCCGCAAGACATCCCCAGCGATGTTATCACCATGAATTCCATTGTAAGCCTCAAGGATATGGATACGGGGGAGGAGGAAACTTATACGCTGGTCTTCCCGGAAGATTCCAATCTCGAACAGGGGAAAATATCGGTGCTGGCGCCGATTGGAACGGCGATGCTGGGTTATAAGGTCGGGGATGTTTTCGAGTGGAGCGTTCCCGCCGGAACAAGACGGTTGCAGGTTATAAAGATAATTTTCCAACCCGAGGCTTCCGGCAACTATAACCTCTAGGCGCGCCCGCAAGCGCCGGCGCGACGGTTATCGGGTTCGGTCGGACATTGGGATTTGCCGTTGTCAACGGGAGGAAAAGAAATTTAGCGCGCCTTTCATCTATTCTCCCGGACGCCGCTTTTATCGCCGCGCCGCTTCCGTCGAATTCGAGCGCAAGGCGGGCCTTCATAAAGGATTGATAAACGACATGGCTGGAATGAGACCGCAATTCATACGATGTTTTTTTGCCGCGCTCCTCGCCCTCACCATGGCGTTCGCGGTGACGCCTGCGAAAGCCTGCGGATGCGGAATCTACTTCCCGCTCGAGGGCGAGGCGAGCGTCAGCGAAGAACACGTCCTGATCCGCTGGGATGGGCAAACTGAGGACATCGTCATGACGCTGGGCGTGCTGGGCAGTTCGAAAGAGGCGGCGGTCGTGCTCCCGGTTCCGACTCGCGCCGAAGTGCGACTCGCCGACGGCGAGCTCTTCGACGCCCTGCAGGAGTTGACCAAACCGATCGTAAAGAAAGAGATCGCCTTCTTCCCCTTCATAGGCGGCGCGGAAGGGACGGGCGCTCCCGGCTCCGTGGCTTTGCTCGCGCGTCAGACGCTTGGTCCCTTCGACGTCTCCACGCTTGCCGCCACAGACGCCGACGCCCTGGGAGATTGGCTTGCCGGGAACGGCTACAATCTTGCCCCCGAAGTTGCCGCCGCGCTTGAGCCGTATGTCGAACAAAACTGGTATTACATCGCTGTGCGGCTCTCCCCCGGCGCGAATGAAACCGATCTCTCCGGCAGTCTCGATCCGCTGTGGATCACCTTCGATTACGACAGGATCGTCTATCCCATGCGCCTCTCGGCTTTGGCGCGCGACTCGTTGACCGTGTTTATGTACATCCTCGCGGATCATCGCGTCCAGAAGCCGATGTCGTTTGGGTACGAGGACATCCAGTTTGCGGATTGGGTCGAACCGTCGTCCCTGGGGGAAGATTCGCCGCTCGCCCCCTTCATCACTGAGAAACTTTTCCTGACCAAGATCGTCGAGCAGATCTACGACCCCGCTTCCATTCAGAACGATTACTTTTTCGAGTTCGCCGCCTCGGACGAAACCTATCATATCGTCCGATACGAATATGTGTACGACATCGCCGGGATTCCTTTCTTCATCCTGATCCCCGGCGGGGTTCTGCTGGCTGTCGTTGTTTTGGGCGTCTTCATTGCGGGCAAAATTCGCAAAAAGTGATCCGCCCCGGGCGATTTTCGATCGCATACTTTTTCACGAAACCTCGCCGCGCGGCGGGCCGAAAGATGAAATCATGCGGGTTGCAGATATAATGGGCGCGCCTGCATATCTTAACCCCGGAGAGACTCGCCCGAATGGAATTCATCCCCGCCGCCATCCCTGAAATCCTGCTGATCGAACCCAAGGTATACGAAGACCCGCGCGGCTTTTTCATGGAAACCTACCGCGAAGCGGAATTCAATGCAAGGGGCATTCCGTCCCGTTTCGTTCAGGAGAACCAGACCCGTTCGACGAAAGGCGTTTTGCGCGGATTGCATTATCAGATAAAACAGGCGCAGGGCAAACTGGTGCGGGTGACTGCTGGCGAGGTCTTCGACGTGGCGGTGGATATCCGCCGCGCTTCGCCGACCTTCGGGAAATGGGTGGGCATGACCCTTTCGGCTGAAAATCGCCGGCAGATGTGGATCCCCGAGGGCTTCGCGCACGGCTTCTATGTCGTAAGCGATCGCGCCGATTTCGTTTACAAAGTGACGGATTACTACGCCCCGCAATGGGAGCGCGGCATCCTATGGAACGACCCCGCCCTGGGGATCGAATGGCCCCTCGACGGAGCATCCGCGCCGGTCCTTTCCCAAAAAGATTTGGAGGGGAAACTGCTGGCAGACGCCGAAGTATTTGAGTAATTGCCGCGTTGGGCGCGGTCGAAGCGCATGAACATAAGTTCAGCGATCAACGGACGAACCTGGGAAAATCTTCTTATGAAAAATGTACTGGTTACGGGCGGGGCGGGGTTCATTGGCTCGAATTTCATCCATTATCTTCTCGAAAATGAAAAAGAGGCGCGCGTTTTCAATTTCGACGCGCTGACCTACGCCGGGAATCTCGACAGCCTGGCGGATGTCGCGGACGATCCGCGTTATCAATTCATTCAAGGAAACATCTGCGACGCTGGACAGGTGGATGCGGCGATGCGGGAAAATCAGATTGACGCCGTCGTTCACTTCGCCGCCGAGTCGCATGTGGACCGCTCCATTCTCGGTCCGCGTCAGTTTATCGAGACGAATGTGGTCGGCACATTCAACCTGCTGGACGCGGCGCGGAAATATTGGCTGGAGGAGCAAGCCTTTCCAGTGGAAAACGTCCGCTTTCATCACGTCTCCACCGACGAGGTCTTCGGCT
>CAADGT010000145.1 GCA_900696595.1 uncultured Chloroflexota bacterium | reverse complement strand
TGCGAGGGCGCTCTTGCTCTTCGCCCGAAGCAATCCCCTCGCTGATATGGAGATTGCTTCGCCGCCAAAGACCAAGAGCGGCGGCTCGCAACGACATTGCGGGAAGTTAATTATTTACAGACCCTTAGGGCGTTTTTTTCGGGGCGACACCCGTCTCCGCGGGGGTTACGCGTCCACGGCAAGGCAGGTGAGGGTCTGCTCCACGCCGGGGATGGGTTGGATTTCCGAGGCGGTAATCTGTCCCAGTTTTGCCACGTCTTCAGTCTCGACCACCGCCACCGCGTCATACGGACCGAAGGTCATGTGCGCTTCTTTGACGCCCGTTATCTTGCGGAGATGCGCCACCACCTCCTTCACCTCTCCCGCCCGAATTCTAATCATGACATAGGCTTTCATCGTCTGCTCCTTTTTACTAACTCACCTTACATGCCGTCTCAAAGGCTGGGGCGGAACCCACTCTCAATTTGCGAGAACCTTCGGGACGTTCCGCGTAACATCAGTTACTGATCCTTTTTTCCGCGCAGGAAAACAGCCCAATAGATGGCTGCCACCAGTCCGACGCCGCCGATGATGTTGCCGATCGTCACCGGAACGAGGTTGTTTACAAAAAACGCCTGCCAGGTGAGCGCTTCGAGGTTCGGAACCTTTTCGGCGACCTTTTCGATGAACGCGGGGTCGAACATTTTGACCAGCAGGGCGTACGGGATGAAATACATGTTTGCGATGCTGTGTTCAAATCCCGCCGCCACGAAGGCGCTGATCGGGAAAATGATGGATACGATCTTGTCGAGCGTGGTGCGCGCCGAATAGGTCAACCAGACAGCGAGACAGACCAGCCCGTTGCAGAGAATGCCCAACGCGGTGGCTTGCAGAAAGTCGAGGTCGCATTTGGCGACCGCGATCTTCAACGCGGCGATCCCGACCGCGTCCGAGCCGAATGTGTATTGCCTGGCGAAAAACATCAGGATCGCCGTGCCGATGGCGCCGATGAAGTTTCCCAGATATACAATACCCCAGTTCCGCAGCAGTCCGCGCGTGGTGACCTTGCCGCTCGCCCATGCCATGACGATCAAGTTATTGCCGGTGAAGAGCTCCGCGCCGCCGACAACGACGAGGATGAGGCCGAGACAGAAGACCAGCCCGGTCAGCAGGCGCGTCACGCCGTAGGGCAGTCCGGTGGAGAATGCCGCGCTTCCATCCGCCGCAACAACGGGCATCCCCCCCGCCGAAACGGTGGTGGCGAAGATCGCCCCAAGCGCGATGAACGCCCCGGCAAGGATGGCGAGCATAAGCATGGTAAACGCGGGCATCTCCGCCTTGCGCACGCCGAGGTATTCGGCGCGCGTCGCCATTTCCGCGGGCAACAGTGAGTCAATACGGACTTCGCTCATAAGCAGGTTCCTCTCTTTTGTTTGTGATTTATTTCACAACACAAGTATAACTCACCCGCTCGATAACAACCAGAAACTTTGTAACGGAAAGCGAGTGATATTAATCCGATGATTTTTTCACATTTTCTTTTCGGCTGGCTATGCAGTTTTTCGGAGGGTAGTGTTTCGTGATATGAAACGCCGCTTTGCGCCGCCAACAACGCGAAGTTCTACGGATTTTCCTGGCGGCATCAGCGCGCTTCGCGGTAAAAAATGATGTGGATTAAGTTCTCCGACGGCTGGAGAGAAAGGAGACAAGCCCCGCCGCGATCAAAGCCGCAAGCGTAATTCCGCCGACGACAACGCCCCCGCTTTGCAGCGAAGTCGGCGCGATTGGAAGCGGCGTCGGCGTATTCGTGACCGTCGGGGCGACCGGACGCGTCGCGGTGGATGTTGGTATCCCAAGCGTGACCGTGACGGGAACTTCGTTGGGCGTCGGCGTTTCAGTGGATGCGCGGCGGATGAGCAGTTTTTGCCCTTCGAAAATCTCGTCGCTGGCGAGGCTGTTGAGTAACTTCAACTCGGCGACGGTGGTGTTATAGGCGATGGCGATGCTCCAAAGCGCTTCGTTTTTTCGGACAATATGATATATCTCGCCGCCCGGGAGCGCGGTGTTTGGGATGACCGTCCCCGGCGTGACCGTCAGCGAAAAAGCGGTCGGCGAGACGGCTGTGGAGGCATTTTCGTCCGACCCGGCGTTCAGGACGTAATAGGCGGCTCCGTTTGCGGCGGCAATGCCCACGCCCACATCCTTGAATTCGGGGGAAAGCAGGGCAAGCGAATCAACGGCGTTGGATTGCCATGCCGCCAGCACATCTTCGTCGGAGAGGCCGCTGCCGGAGTGAATCGATTCTGCAAAGGAACCGCCGAGGGCAAGATCGCCCCCCACCGGATACCCGGCGTCAACAGCCCGCTGAAACGGCCGTTTTCCTTGCGCGTCGAAATGAGTGAGCGCGCCCGTCCCGGCGAGATAGTCCGCGTGGCGCTGGGCGACCGCCATGAGGATGGCGTTTTGAGCGTAAGGTTTCAACCCCTGTGAGTTGCGCAAAGCGTTCACTCGTTCGATGAATTGGCTTGCAGACGGGTTGGGCGAGAAAAGCCCGGAGCGGGAAGCAACCCTCTCGGACGGGACCAGGATCGAGGTCAAAAAAAGAAGCGGGGCGAACATCCAAACAATAAATCTTCGCATCCAAAAATTATAACCAGTCCGCCCAGGCGCGCCTTCCCAAATTCGGGGGATTGGGAGTAAGATTATATATAATGTACAATTTTTAGGAGGTTCGCCATGCCAGGGTTCACGCCGGGGAAACGCTACCAACCGCCGTTCATGCCGTTCAAACGCCAGCCGTTCAAAAAACGCGCGCTGGCGACCATCGAACTCGCGGTCAAGGGACCGCTGTTCGGATGCCGCATGTGCGGGAATTGCCTGCTTCAAGAGACCGCGCTGATCTGCCCGATGGAATGTCCGAAGGGATTGCGCAACGGACCCTGCGGCGGCTCGACTCCCGAACGCTGTTATGTGGACGAGTCGCGCCCGTGCATCTGGTATAAAATTTACGAACGGTCGTTTCAACTCGGGCGCGAAGCGCGCCTTTTGGAAGTTCTGCCCCCGATGGATTGGGAAAAGGCGGGGACGGATTCCTGGGGCGGGATATTCGACCGTGTAAAGCGGCTTGGGATTCGCAATCTGTTTTCGCATCTGACTTCGGGGGAGCCGGGTTCTGTTTCCCAAACATTGGACTCCATCTTTAGACCGGTTCGACAACCCGACTGGTGGCAGGGCGACGCGAAGTATCACGCGCCGGCCTATGCGGAGCCTGTGTCGGAACTGGAGCGCAGACTCAAAGCCGGCGAATTCGTCTTCGCCGCCGAGATCGCCCCGCCGCTCTCGATCAACACCGATAAACTGCGCCGCAACATCGCCGCCCTGAAAGAACATGCGGCCGCTCTGAATTTTACCGACAACGCCTCGTCTGTGCCGCGCATGTCTTCGCTGGCGTGCAGCGCCATTTCGCTGGAATTGGGCGCGGAGCCCGTGATGCAGATCAGCGCAAGGGATAAGACCCGCGTGGGGTTGCAGTCCGAAGTCATCGGCGCATCGGCGCTGGGAATCCGCAACATGCTCTGCCTGACGGGCGACAGCATGGCGCTTGCGCCGGGTCCCAAAGGGCGCATGGACATCGTGGATATCGATTCTGTCCAGATGCTTTGGATGTTGCGCCGGATGCGCGACGAAGGGCGGTATCTCGACGGGCGCGAGATCAAGACTCCGCCGAAATACTTCCTCGGCGCGGCGGCTTCGCCGTTTGCGTCCAATATGAAGTTTCAGGCGCTGCGCGAGCAGAAGAAGGTCAACGCCGGGGCGCAATTCTTCCAGACCAATGCCGTCTTCGACGCGGACGCGCTCGACGAGTGGCTGAACGAACTTGTCAAACGGGATGTTCTCGACAAGGTTTATATTTTGATCGGAATCTCGCCGTTGAAGAGTTACCGGGTGGCGAGATATATGAACGATAAAGTGCCGGGCATCTTCATCCCCGCCGCCGTGATGAAGCGCATGGAACTTGCGGAGGAAAAAGGCAACGCGGAGGAGGAAGGCGTTCAGATCGCGCTGGAGTTGATCGAAAAGACGCGCGGCAAACAGGGTGTGAACGGGATTCACCTGATGGCTGTCGGCTGGGAGGAAGTTGTGCCGAGGATTATCGAGGAGGCGGGGGCGGCGAAAAGCAGCAAGTTACGGGCGCTGAAAGGCGGCATCCCGCTGGGTATAATTCAGCCCGATGAGTGAGGCGTCATTCGAAATTCGAGTTTGCGATTCCTGCGGCTTGCGCTATCCCTTGCAGGCTGGAGGGTCGTTCGGGATTCGATGCCCGCTCTGCCTGGGGGAGACGCGGGTCGTCCTGAGAAAATCCATTCGAGAGGAAGAACGAATTATCACAACCGCCGCGGCGACGGACGGAATCTTGCGCGCCGTCCTGCTGGACAACATCCGCTCGGCGTGGAATGTCGGCTCGATCCTGCGCAGCGCGGACGGGTTCGGGTTCGATCGCGTTTACCTGTGCGGGATTACGCCCACGCCCGATAACGAAGCGGTGACGAAGACCTCGCTCGGCGCGGAGAAAACCCTGCGCTGGTCGCACCATAAGGATGCGGTTAAACTGGCGACCGGGTTGAAGGAGGACGGCTGGCGGGTTTTCGCGCTGGAGGAGGGAAAGGATGCAGAAGACATCCATTCGCTTTCGATCGCCCCGGGCGAACGTATTGTATTGATTCTGGGGAGCGAAACGACGGGAGTGGACCCCGATTTGCTGAAGTTATCGGATGGAATCCACTCGATACCGATGCGGGGATATAAACGGTCGTTGAATGTCGCAATCGCGTTCAGCGTGGCGGCGTTTGCGTTGTCCACTCAAGGCGGGCGCTAGGGGTCGTCCATTGCGCAATTACGGCAGGATGGGGATGAGAGCCTTGTACCATGCCTGGGCGATGAGTTCATAACCGGCGGGGTTGGGGTGCATCCCGTCGTCGGACAGGGTGTCCTGATCCGTAAAAAGATCCATGCCGTAGAAGTCCACGATCAGGGCGTTGTACGCAGCGGCTTTCCTCTCGACGATCGCGTTATAGCGCCTCGCCTGGGCGGACATTCGCTGGAGTTCGTCCGCGGTGATGGAGGGATAGGTCTCACTGCGCGTCCGGGCGGGACGCAGGGATTGGTCGTCCAATTTTGCGACAATGACTTCCGCGCCCGCATCGCGCAGAGCGAAGAGGATGGCGTCCATATTGCGGGCGAAGCGTTCGGCGTCGTTGTCTTCATCCGCCGGAGCGACCGGCTCTTCGCCCGAATACAATTCCCACAGGTCGTTGCCGCCGATCCACACGAGGGCGACGGATGCGCGTTTCTGCGATATGGCGGATTGCGTTTCGCCGACCGCCCGCTCAAGTTGACCTGAAAAATCCCCGTCGCCGTGAATCACATCGTCGGAAGTCCAGCCGGATTGAGCGAAATTGATCACAGTCGAGCCGGGTCGAATCTGGCTGACAAGTTCCAGCAGGCGCCCGGGATAGCCGCGCCCGAGGTCGTCGCCGTCGCCCCGCGTGAGGTCATCGCCGATGGCGATGATGTTGATGGGACCGGAGGCGAGGGCCTGGGAGGGGAAAAAGACCGGGGTGGGCGAGGCCGGAATCGGCGTGGGAAGAATCGGGGTTTCCGTCGCCACCACCGAAGTCACGACAGGCAAAGCCGCATCCGTATGAATCTCCTGAGTGCAGGATGTAAGAAGGATGAGCAGGATGAACCAGTATCGGCGGGACATATTTGGGTTCAAGCGACAGATTATACACTGTGGAAGAGGGAAGGATAAAGGATGAGGGATGAACAGTAAAAAAAAGCCGGCGGAATAAAGACATTCGATCCGAAAACGATGCGCCCGCGAGCCGAATTTCGCGGGCGCATCGTTGTTTATATGTGTCTCATTCTTTCATCGGACGCGAATGACCTGCCCGGGGTAAATGAGATTCACGTCCCATATCTGCGGATTGAGCAGTTGCAGGCTATAGACAGTCGTCCCATACCAGGCGGCAATGCTGCGCATGGTCTCGCCGTATGAGACGGTGTGGTACGCGGGCGCGGCGGGGATGTAAATCACCTGCCCGGCATAGATGACGCTCGCGCTCCAGATGTTGGGGTTGGCGGCAAGCAGATCGTTGACTGTGACGCCGTGCGCGCGGGCAATTCTATACAGCGTATCCCCCCGCTGGACGACGTAGTTCCCGCCGTATGAGGAATAATCATAAGAGTATGAATAGGAATACGACGAGCCGCCGGGGATGTAGAGCGTTTGCCCGGCGTAGACCCACCAACCCAAACCGGGGTTGGCGGCGCGAATGGCTTCCACCGTCGCGCCACAGTAGGCGGCTAAACCGCTGAGGGTGTCGCCCCATTGCACAGTGATGTAGGACGCGCAACCCCAGGCGGAGGCTCGACCGGCGAATCCTAGCGAGGACAGCGCAACCATGAAGAGAACAAAGGCTTGCAGAAGGCGTTTATGATTCATGCGAAATCTCCCTGCCGTCGCAATTCGATAAGCGATGGCGACAAATACATTATCGCACAAAAGGCGCGGTTTTCTACAAGCAATTTCCAAAAATAGCCGAATAAGCCGTCAGCCGCGGCTTAAACAACCTTGACAATCTCTTCCCTCATTTCGATCAATTCCGCCTGGATCCGTCCTGCCGATAAACCGCGCAGATCGTCTTGAAAAGCCCGGATCGTCTCGACCGGGAATTGAAGCGTCATCGTTACATCTGCCGCGTAGTCCTCGCCCAAGACCCCGCCACGATGTTTGGAAACCAGCAAACGCGCCCGCTCCAAAAGGTTATAGGGAATCGCCGCCATGACCACCTGGACCTGAATGCGCCTCCCGCGCTCCACGGCGTTGACCACGGCCTGCGCCGCTTCGGTGTACGCCTTGACCAACCCCCCCGTCCCGAGCAGGGTCCCGCCGAAATAACGGGTGATGACCAAAACCGCATCGCCCAATCCGCTGCCGCGCAGGACGGTCAGCGCAGGTTTGCCGGCCGTCCCCGACGGTTCGCCGTCGTCCGAAAAATATTCCGTCACCGAGTTTCCGCCGCCGATGATGTAGGCCGGGACGTTGTGACTCGCATCCGAAAATTCCGCGCGGATGCGCTTCATGAAAGCGCGGGCTTCTTCGATGGAAAAGGCGGGCGCGAGCGTGGCGATGAAGCGCGAGTTCACGACCATCCGCTCGCGGCGGATTTCATTCAGGGGGACGCGGTGGTTTTTCATCAAGTCATACCTTCCAACGCCAGCAACGCGAATACGGCGGATTTTGCGGAAAAGTCCGCGCTGTTCGCCCGCTTTGCATAATTTGCATTAAGATTTTTCCCGTTCCGCCGGGCGATGGCGCATCTTCCAGACATGAGCCGTCCTTTCGCGCCGCATCCACAGTCCGCTCAGGCGCGAGTCAATCCGGCTCGCGGATCAGCCAGACGGCCATGCCCGCGCCCACAAATGCGGCTACGATCAAAACGACCACAAGGATGCGAGACGATCCGCCGCCCTCGGGCGGAGTGTCCGTTTCAGGCGGCGTGAGTATGGGAGCGGCGGGCATAAATGTCGGCGTTGAGGGCGCGGGGCTGGTCGGCGGAAACGTCGCCGTTATTTCCATAGTCGCCGTCGCAGGCGCCGCCTGGGTCGCGCCGGTCATCACCAGTAATTCCTGCCCTTGATAAACGGTCTGATTATCGCCCATGCCGTTCAACGCCTGAATGTTTTTGATCGTTGTGCCGTAGGCGATGGCGATGCTCCACAAGGACTGACCGTATTGCACTTTGTGGATCACCGTCCCGTCGGGGCGCGGCGTACTGAGCGCGACCGGGACCATGAATTCGCTGACTCCGCTCGAACCGCCGGGGACGCTGGTCATGATCTCCCCGGCGCTCTCTTGCGGCTGACCGGACGCAGTCGCCGCCGCCGTATCCACCGCGTAATAATAACTATCGCCGGATTGCGCCACTCCCGCGCCGATGTGGGTGTAATTTCCCGAAAGCATGGTGTTCATGTGTTGCGCGTCCTGCCAGCCGCCGGGGACTCCGTCCCACACGAGGGGTCCGAATGTACTCAATACATTTTCCGAGCGAAAACCGCCCATAGAAAGATCGCCCGCCAATGGAAAGCCGAGCGCCAGAAGTTGCTGGGTGTACGTCCCGTTCGGGCGCGCATGTGTAACGACGCCGGTCGCCGCCATGTAATCGGCTTGCGATTGCGCGGACTGCATCAAGGCTGGATGGACAGGCAGGGGCGCGAGTCCGTTGGCGAGGCGCAGGGAATTGACCGCGTCAAGCAATTGGGAAGGGGCGGTGATGTTCGCCCGCGGACGCGCCGCGGCGGGTCGCGGAAAAAGCGCGGAGAAGAGAGTGGAAATTATCAAGACGCAAAACGCGAGGCGTAATGCGCGATATATAATTCGTAAAAACAGGGCGCGAAATGAAAAAAGCGGGGTTGTCATTACAAAAGTTTCTTCAAAGCGGCGCACAGGCGATCCACGTCGCGCCTGGAATTATAGCCCTGCGCCGAGAGTCGGATTAACTTGTTCTTATTCCATTCGACGACTGGAATCTCGACGCGAAACTCGTCGTACAAACGCGCTTTGAGCGCGGCGAGGTCGGTATCCGCCGGAAGGGAGATCAGGCTCATTTGGGCGAACCAAACCTCCGGGTCGGAATGAAGCGGGGAAACTCCGGTCAAGGCGTGGATTCGCCTCCACGCATCCACTGCCAGACGATGACACGCGGCTCGGACTCCATCCCAATCATGATCCTGCAAAAATTGAATCGCCTTCGGGACGGCGAGGAACGCGGCGATGTCGCGCGTCCCCCACCATTCATGATGATCTATAAAGAGAGAGTCGCCGGGCGTTTCGGATTCATATCCCCATGAGACGACCAACGGTTTGAGTAGAGGCTGGACTTCGGGGCGCGCATAAAGAAAGCCCGCGCCTTTGGGAGCGCACAGCCACTTGTGCAGGTTGCCGCCGTAAAAATCCGCGCCGAGCGAATCGAGACGCAATGGGATCTGACCCGGGACATGCGCGCCGTCCACGACGGTGATGATGTTTTTTTCTCTCGCGCGTTGGATGATTTTTTCGACCGGGAAAAGCGTCGCGGTCGGCGATGTGATCTGGCTGAAAAAGACGACGCGCGTTTTCGGCGTGACGCCGCGCCAAAACGATTCGACGAAGGCTTCATGCGAGTCGAGGCTGACCGGTTGATTAATATATGTGAAGCCGCGTTCTCTGGAAAGAAATCGCCATGTGCGATCCAACGCTCCGTATTCGTGATCCGTCGAGAGGACTTCATCGCCCGAACCAAGTTCCAACGAACGCGCGACGATGTTGAGGGCGATGGTCGCGTTTTGAGCGAAGACCAGGTTGCCCGCCTTTGCGCCAAGATACCCCGCCAACGCCTCCCGCGCGGAGCGCATCAGGTCGTTATGCCTGCGCCCCAAAAACTCAACGGGTTGACGCTCCAACTCTCTTTGCCAGCGCTGATATTCCCGAAAGACCGGTTTGGGCGTCGCGCCAAACGAACCGTGATTAAGAAATGCGACAGAAGGGTCGAGCATGAATTGTTGTTTGAGGTTGAACATGAGCGCGATTATAGGCGAGAAACGCCGCAAACCAAACATTCCGCAATCATAGTTATAATCGCGCCATGCAATTCAAACTTTTCAGGCAATCCGACATTCCCGAAAAATATCGTTCCAACTTCATTCACCTCTACCTCGACATCGCCTGGTTCGGCGTCTTGAGCGGCACGGCGATCAACTTCCTCAACGTCTATGCCGCGCGGCTCGGCGCAAGCGGCTTGCAGATCGGCTTGCTCACCGCGGCCGGCGCGGCGGTCAACCTCTTTCTCGCCATCCCCGCCGGGCATTGGGTGAGCAAACGCCGCACAGGCAAAGCGGTCTTCTGGTCGTCCGTGCTATTGCGCATCGGCTACCTTTTCTGGATTCCCCTCCCCTGGCTGTTCGACAACCAAACGCAGGTTTGGGCGCTCATCCTCCTGACCTTTCTAATGGCGATTCCACTCACGCCGTTGTCAGTCGGCTTCAATGCGCTCTTCGCCGAAGCCGTGCCGGAACGCTATCGCGCGCGCGTGGCGGGGACGCGCAACATTACCTTCGCTGTGGCTTATGTATTATCATCCCTGCTCGCCGGTTTTTTACTCGATACCGTATCTTTTCCGCAAGGCTATCAGGTCGTATTTTTGACCGGGGCGGTCGGCGCGGCGCTGAGCAGTTATCACATCCGCCAGATCAAACCGCTGGATGAAGAGACCGCGCCTCTCACCCCAACCAAAGCGGATTCGTCGTCCCAAGCCGGATCCCCGCCGAAGACTTCCGCCCTGCGCCTCGACATCTGGCGGACGCCTTTTCGCGCCGTATTGCTCGGCTTGTTCTTCTTCCATTTCGCGCAATACATCATCACGCCGTTGTATCCCATCGCATTCGTCCGCCAGTTGGGTTTGAACGACTCCAATATCGGCGCCGGCACCGCGCTCTACTACCTGAGCGCCATGCTGGCTTCGTTTCAACTCAGCCGCATCGTTCACCGCCTGGGCAACAAGCGCGTGACCGCCTTCGGCGCGATGGGCATGGCATCCTATCCGATTATGCTGGCGTTCGCGCAAACCGTCGTCCATTATTACCTGCTGTCGTTTTTGAACGGCGTGATCTTCGCGCTGGTCAACGGCTCGTACGCCAATTACATGCTCGAGCGCATCCCGCCGGACGATCGTCCGCCACACCTCGCCTGGTACACAATGATGCTCAACCTCGCCATCCTGAGCAGTTCGGTGCTTGGCCCCCTCCTCGCAGACGGTATCGGGCTTGCGCCGGCGTTAATCGCGCTGGGCATTTTGCGCTTCACCGCCGGGTTTGTGTTGCTCAAATGGGGATAAACGTAGAACAAGTATAAACTTGTTCTACCGACATCGTGCTAAAATCATCCCGTGACAGAAAACATCAAGATCGTTTCATCCAACCGCAAAGCCGGTTTTGAATACGCCCTGCTCGAAAAGTTCGAGGCGGGGATCGAACTGAAAGGCTCCGAGATCAAATCCATCCGCGCCGGGCAGGTCAGCATCCAGGAATCCTATGTGGATGTGGAAAACGGCAGGGAAGCCTGGCTGCTCGAAGCGCACATCGCCCCGTACGAGCAGGCGGGCAAATACTTCAATCACGATCCGCGCCGCAAACGCAGGTTGCTGTTGCACAAAAAACAGATCCGCGAGTTGTGGAATAACGTCCGCATCAAGGGCATGACCATCGTGCCGACAAAAGTCTATCTAAAAGACGGACGCGCCAAGGTCGAGATCGCGCTCGCCAAAGGCAAGAAGGCGTACGATAAACGCGCGACGATTGCGAAACGGGATGAAGCGCGGGAAAAAGAAAGAGCAATGAGAGTTAGGTAGTTGTTTGGTCGGGTGGTCGCTTGGTTGGGTGGTTGGGTGGTCGCTTGGTTGGGTGGTCGCTTGGTCGGGTGGTCGGGTGGTCGCTTGGTCGGGTGGTCGGGTGGTCGGGTGGTTGGGTGGTTGGGTGGTTGGGTGGTCGCTTGGTCGGGTGGTCGCTTGGTCGGGTGGTCGGGTGGTCGCTTGGTCGGGTGGTCGGGTGGTCGGGTGGTTGGGTGGTTGGGTGGTTGGGTGGTTGGGTGGTCGCTTGGTCGGGTGGTCAGACTACCAGACTACCAGACCATCAGACCATCAGACTACCAGACCATCAGACTACCAGACCATCAGACTACCAGACCATCAGACTACCAGACCATCAGACTACCAGACTACCAGACCATCAGACTACCAGACTACCAGACCATCAGACTACCAGACTACCAGACTATCAGACTACCAGACTACCAGACTATCAGACTACCAGACCATCAGACTACCAGACTATCAGACTACCAGACTACCAGACTACCCTAGGAGGCTAGTATGCCCTCAACCATCGGCGGAATTAACATGTTGCCCGACCCCGAAAAACGGGCGCTTTACGCCAAATACATCCCCCAACCTCTACTGGA
>CAADGT010000144.1 GCA_900696595.1 uncultured Chloroflexota bacterium | reverse complement strand
GAATAAATCCGTCTCCGTGTAATCCGTGTTATCCGTGTACAAAAAGAAAATTCTCATGGCTAAAACAGTTCTCATCACCGGCGCAGGCGGAGGGATCGGGCGGGCTTGTGTACGCCATTTTTCTGAAAGAGGCTGGCGCGTCATTGGCGTTGACCGTTCAGAGTTTGGAAGTGATTTTCCGAAAAGTGGACATTTCATTCAAGCCGATATTTCGCACCCCGATTCCGCCGAGGTGATCTTTCGACAGGCGAAAAGTTTTCATCCCACCCTGGATGTGCTGGTGAACAACGCCGCGGTGCAGGTCGCCAAACCGCTGATCGAAACGACTGTCGAAGAATGGGACGCGGTGATGGCGTCCAATTTGCGTTCGGTGTTTTTGTTCGTGAAACTGGCGCATCCATTGATGAAAGCCGCCGGAGGCGGGGCGATCGTGAACGTATCGTCCGTGCACGCCATCCAAACGTCGGCGAATATCGCCGCGTACGCTGCCTCGAAGGGCGGGCTGCTCGCCCTGACCCGCGCCATGGCAATCGAGTTCGCGCCGGATAACATCCGCGTCAACGCCGTCCTGCCCGGCGCAGTGGATACGCCCATGCTCCGCGCGGGACTCGGACGCGGGCACGTGGGCGGCGGCGGCGTACAGGAGCGGCTCGATAACCTCGCGCGCAAGACCGTCAGCGGGAAGGTGGGCAAGCCCGAAGAGATCGCGCACGCAATCTACTTTTTGGCGGATAACGAGCAGTCGGCGTTTATGACCGGTCAGGCGCTGGTCGTGGATGGGGGTGCGACGGCAAGACTCAGTACGGAGTAACCATACGTTCCGAAGGCTTGAACGACTCCCCGCGTCGCTCAAGCTTTCTGGACGGTAAAGAGGCTAACAAATGAAACTCTCAACCTTTCAATTGACGCGTTATCTCTTCCTCTTCACAGCCGCAGTCCTCGCGGCGTTTGGAGCGGGGTCTCTCTTGCGGATCAGCGCAAACCCCGACCGGACATTTCTGTATGCGTTCTATGCGCTTGCCATGTTTGGCGATGCAATAGCCATCGTATTTTGCGCATGGCTTTTGAGCAAAAGGATGAAATTCGCCTTTCACGTCTCTGTTTTGATTCTTGCGCTCAACATCTTCCTGACGGTTTTCGACCAATTCGGTCTTGTGGACCTACTCTTTGTGCTGCTGAACTTTGCCGCATTGATCGTCCTCCTCGCGGCTCGCAAGGAATTTCTCCCCGCATGAAACAAACGCTGAAATCCATTCTTCCGAATCCCATCCTGCAAATCCTCAAGAACTCCTACGACGCCGTCCGGCGCCTGCGGCAGGCGCCGGACGCGTACCTGCACCCCTGGCGGCGGATCAGCCGCGAACGCATGGCTGGATATTTCAACCTCCATCGCGGCGAACGATGCTTCATCATCGGCAACGGGCCCAGCCTCAAGCGGACCGACCTGACCAGACTCAAAAACGAATTCACCTTCGGGATGAACCGCATCTACCTGCTCTTCCCCGAACTTGGATTCACGACGACTTACTTCGTCTCCATCAACGACCTGGTCATCGAACAATGCGCCGACGAGATCGCCTCCCTGCCGATCCCCAAGTTCATCGCCTGGCATTCCAACCGTCACTTTCAGAGAATGCCCGAGGATATGATCTTCCTCTACACCACCTACACGGGAGCGCGGTTTGCCTACGACATGACGCGCCGCATCTGGGAGGGCGCCACGGTGACCAACGTCGCTTTGCAACTCGCGTTTTACATGGGCTTCGAGCGTGCCATCCTCATCGGCGTGGATCACAATTTCGCCTCGAAGGGCGACGCCAACAAAACCGTCGTCTCGACCGGCGACGACCCCAATCACTTCGACCCGCGTTATTTCGGCAGGGGTTTCCGCTGGCAACTGCCCGACCTGGATACCTCCGAGATCGGTTATACCCTCGCGCGCGAAGCCTATCGCAAGGCGGGACGCGCAGTTTTGGACGCGACCGTCGGCGGGAAGTTGACCGTCTTTCCCAAAGTGGATTACGACAGCCTGTTTTAGGTTTCGGATTTACGATTCGTGATTGACCTCCGACCTTCGACTCTTTCTCCCGTGAACCTGCCTCCCCCTCCCGAACGCCCCCTCGTTTCGATTGTGACCCCCTCCTATAACCAGGCTCGCTACCTCGAACAGACCATCCGTTCCGTCCTCGAGCAGGAGTACCCGCGCATCGAGTACATCGTCATTGACGGCGCATCCACGGATGAGTCGGTGGAGATCATCGAGAAGTACGCTTTGGAATCAGACAGCCTGCCGTCGAATACCCGGAAGCGAGCTTCTGGAATCCATAAGATAAGTCATTGGGTCTCCGAAAAAGACAGCGGACAAGCCGATGCCATCAACAAGGGACTGGCGCGCGCGGCAGGTGGGATCGTCGCATGGCTGAACTCGGACGATTTCTATTTCCCCGGCGCGGTCGCTTCGGCGGTGAAGGCGTTCGAGGCGCATCCCGAAGCGGGACTGGTCTACGGCGATACGGTCGCCGTGGATGAAAACGGCGAATTCATCCACTTCCCCAAATACGCGCAATGGGATTTGGATGACCTGCTCACCTTCCACATCCTCGGACAGCCAGCCGTTTTTATGCGTCGTGAAGCGCTCGAGAAAGCCGGGTATCTCGATCCGTCCTTTCATTTTCTCCTCGATCATCATTTATGGATTCGCATGGCGTCGCGCGCTCCGATGGTATATGTCCCTGAACGCTGGGCGGCGGGACGTTTTCACGAATCCGCGAAGAACGTGGCGCAGGCGGAGAAGTTCGGCGAGGAGGCGTTCCGTATTTTGGAGTGGGCGAAAAGCGATCCGCTTGTATCCGGCGCGTTGAGGCGGGTCAGCCGTCGGTCGCGCGCCGCGGCGCTGCGCATTAATGGGAGATACCTCCTCGACGCGGGAAAAGCCCGGCAGGCGTTCCGATCCTATTTGCAGAGTCTCATCGCGCATCCAGCCACCGCGCTCGTGGAATGGAAGCGGATCGTTTTTTCGTTTCTGAGCCTGTTCGGGTTGGGCGTCCTGCAAAAGCATTACAACCGCTGGCGCAAACAAAGGGCGCAGAAGCGCGCGCTTTCGGAATCAAATGGGCGGAGGTAAAATGCCTGAGCCTATGGACGGCAAATCCTTCATCGCTCCGAACCGTTGGGCGCTGGCATTCGTGCTGGCGCTTTTGTTCGGGTTGGGGCTGGGCATCCGCCTGACCGACCTGACCGACCTGCCGCTCGATTTTCATCCCACCCGCCAGTTGTTCTCCGCCATCAAAGCGCGCGGCATCTATTACCAGACCGCGCCCGGCATTCCCGAATGGCAGCGCGAGGTTGCATTGCGCGCCTACGACGCCGAAGCGGTCATCGAGCCGCCCGTGATTGACGGTTTGGTCGCCGCCTCCTATCGCGTGTTCGGCGAATATATGTGGATCGCCCGCATCTATTCCTCGCTGTTCTGGATCGTCGGCGGGATATTCCTGTTCCTGCTCGCGCGCGAATTGCTGACGCTGGACGAGGCGCTTCTTTCCCTGACCTTTTACCTGCTCCTGCCCTACGGCGTTTTTGCCAGCCGATCCTTTCAACCCGATCCCTTGATGGTGACGTTGATTCTCATTGGCTGGTGGGCGGCATTGCGTTGGAGTCG
>CAADGT010000143.1 GCA_900696595.1 uncultured Chloroflexota bacterium | reverse complement strand
GAGCCACCGGTGGGATACGAACCCACGACCTGACGATTACGAATCGTCTGCTCTGCCAGCTGAGCTACGGTGGCGTTTATTTTTCAAGCGGGCGGGATTATAAAGGAATCCCATTATTCACGCAAGTTTTTTGGCTTTCACGTTGTCTGAACTGCGGAGTCTTCCAGATGCGAATTGCGATGCTTTCATATCACACCTGCCCGCTTGCGACCCTGGGCGGCAAGGACACCGGCGGGATGAACGTCTACGTCCGCGACCTGACGCGGGAACTGGGACGGCAGGGGATTCATGTGGATGTCTTTACCCGTTCGCAGGACGAGCATGTGCCGCATGTGGTGCATGAACTGGGATTTGGAAACCGGGTTGTGCATATCCCTGCAGGGCCGGAGGAGCCGCGCCACAAGAGAGATATTGCGAATTACATTCCCGAGTTCGCAGAAGGCGTGCGTAGATTTGCCGCGGAAAAAGGGATCGAATACGATCTCATCCACAGTCATTATTGGATGTCGGGACTCGCCGCCGGAAGATTGAGCGATGCCTGGGGTGGGACGCCCATCGTCCACATGTTCCATACCCTGGGCGAGATGAAGAATCGGGTGGCGAGGTCGGAGGATGAAAGAGCGGGCGAAGATCGCCTCAATGGGGAGAGGCAGGTCCTCCGTCGGGCGAACCGGATCGTCGTCGCCACGATCGCGGAGTTGACCCAGTTGCGATTCCTCTACCGGGCGGAAGCGAACAAGATGACGATCATCCCGCCGGGCGTGGATACCTGCCACTTCTACCCGATCCCCGCGGACGAGGCGAAGCAGTTCCTCGGTTTAAAGCCGGAGAACCGCATGATCCTTTTTGTGGGGCGCATCGAGCCGTTGAAGGGGGTGGATACGCTGATCAAATCCATGTCCTGCCTGGACGCGGGGCTGACCAGCCGCGACCGCCCGGTGCATCTTGCGATCATTGGCGGCGAGCCGGACGTCAACGCGGAGGAAATGACGGAGGAAATGACGCGCCTGCAAAAGATGTGCGACGATCTTTGCGTGGGCGGCACGGTGGTCTTTTTGGGCAAGCGCGCGCAGGATACATTGCCATATTACTATTCTGCGGCGGAAGTTTTGGTAATGCCTTCGTTGTACGAATCTTTTGGGATGGTGGCGCTGGAGGCGATGGCGTGCGGGACTCCGGTGATCGCTTCGGAGGTGGGCGGGCTTGGATACCTGGTGCAGGACGGACTGACCGGGTACACCGTGCCGGACAGCGACCCCGGCGCGTTGAGCGACAGGTTGTCCATCCTGTTGGGGGACGGTCGTTTGCGGGCGGAAATGGGGGAGCGCGCCGCCGCGTATGCGAAGGAGTTCGGCTGGGAGAAGATCGCCGCTGCGATCGTGAAGGTTTATGGTGAAATGATCCGGCGGGAATCGCGGACGGCTTGACAAGCCCCCGTTGAAGTCGGCTATTCTTTTATTTTTACATGGAAGAGAGTGGAGCCGTCAATATCTTTCAAGCGCACGTCGAAGCGCTCTTTATACTTGAGGATCATTTTCGAAAGTTGTTTGTGTCCGTAGGTGCGCGGGTCGAAAGCCGGATCGAGCTGGTAGAGCGCGTTGCCCATGTGCGAAAGCGAAGCCCAGCCGTCCTGCTGGACCGCCATTTCGAACGCCTGGGTTAACAGGGGCAGGGGATCGGGTTCGTCCTTTTTCTTCGCGCCGCCTTTTTGGGGTTTTTGCTGGGCGTTTGCGCGTTTTGTAGTGACGAGATTTTCCGTGTAAACGAACACATCGCAGGCGTTGACGAAGGCTTTGGGCGTTTTCTTCTCGCCGATGCCCATGACGAAAATACCCGTTTCGCGGATGCGCGTAGCCAGCCTGGTGTAATCGCTATCGCTGGAGACAAGGCAGAAGCCATCCACCACGCCGGAGTGCAGAATATCCATGGCGTCTATGATCATCGCGCTGTCTGTGGCGTTTTTGCCGATTGTGTAACGGAATTGCTGGATGGGCTGGAAGGCGTGGAAGTTCAACGTGTCCTTCCATGAGTTCATGCTGTTCGTCGTCCAGTCGCCGTAGATGCGGCGGAGCGTAACCTGCCCATGCCGGCCCGCCTCCACAAGCATCTGGGCGAGCAAACCTGCCTGGGCGTTGTCGCCGTCTATCAACATGGCGATCTTGTTGCGGGAAAGGGATTGGATATTATCGTCAGCCATGCGCGTCATTATACCGTTTCCCGCCCATTTTTCCGCGGGCTATTGGAGTATACTCACGGCTGTCACCCCACCCGTTCAGAGGTTTAATGAAGTCCTTTCTCGCCCGAACTTTCGATATACGCGCCGGTGAATTCCGTATCGTCTTTGTTTTGAGCCTGCTTTTGCTGGGAAACACCGTCGCCAGGCAGATGACCGGCATCGTCGGCATCAGCGACTTGATCAACACGGCGGGACCCAACCAGACCCTGACGGTGAACGGCATCAACGCCGTTATGATCTTCATTACCGCCCTGCTGGCGTCCCTGATCATAGACCGCTTTCATCGCGTGGATTTATTGAAATGGACAACCTTCGGCTTTGCCATGGTATTCGTGGCGACGGATGTCGTTTATCTTCTGCGCGCCTCGACCCAGGTCGTCGCCGCGATCGTTTACCTGATGTCGCAGCAGCAATGGCTGTTGTTTCCCATGTTCTTTTGGGTGCTGGCGAACGATATCTTCGAGGTTGTCCAGGCGAAGCGATTGATTCCCGTCATCGGCAGTTGGAGTTTCATCGGCAAGATGCTCGGCATAGCCATCACGCTCCTGCCCGCCGCGCTTTTTCGGGCTGGCTGGCTCGAAACCAACGAACTCACGCTCGGCATGGTCATCCGGCTCAACGTTCTTTTTTATCTGGCGGCGTTCCTGCTGATTACGATCGGCTTGCGCAGGGTGAACATCCGCGAATTGGATGCGGGCGAAGAGACGGTGCAGGAATCGTTGAGCGAAGGCTGGGATTTCGTCCGTCAGGTCGCTTCTTATCGTTTGCTTCTGCTTGCGATTGTAGCTGTTGCGGTGTGCGATGTGATCGTGGAATATCGCTTCTTCGTCGTGGCGAAGTCCTCGATTGTGGAACCGGTCGCTTACAAGGAGTTCTACAGCCTGTATCTTCTGGCGGCCGCCATACTCTCCTTCGCCGTTCAGGGATTTGCGACGGGGCGCCTGATTCAACGCTTGCAATTGAAAAATACGTTTCTCATTCAGCCGATTCTTGCCTTTGCCTCGTCGGTCGCCATGATCGCCTCTCCGGGCATGGTCTCCACCACGATCAGTTCATGGTTGCTCAAAGTCAGCCGCAACACCGTGGATGAAGCCACGCGGAAGGCTTATCAGGGTTTTGTGCCGGAGGAGCGCCGCGGGCGCGTCGCGCTTTTTACGGACAATTTTGCCCCCGCAGTGGGGATGTTGATAGCGGCGTTGCTGGGCATTGCCGCCGTGACCCTCTGCGAGCGGATAGGCTTTACCGACTCGTTCTATGTGTATCTCGGAATTACTGTTCTTTTTGCAGGCTTGGCGGTCTGGTTCATCATGAGGATGCGCGCCTCCTACGACGACAGCCTGTTCAACTGGCGGCTCAAACGCCGGAAACGCGGCGGCGACTTGTTGAAGGATATCGAATTTTAACGGCGCGCTCCACGCCCGCCTCTCACAGGAGTTTCAATGTCCAAATTTAGAATTTCGTCCATTTCGATCCGTTACGCAATTCCGGGGCTGCTTGCCCTCGTGATCATCGTCGCCATCGGCTTGACCGCGTGGCTTTCCTACCGGAGCGGTTTGAGTTCCGCTGAAACGCTGGCGTTGCGGCTGACGCAGGAGGTCAGTTCGCGCATCAACGACCGCATTAATAGTTTTCTCGAACTGCCGCACATCTTCCATGAAATCAATGTCGCCGTCCTCGATTCGGGCGGCGCAAACCTGGGCGACTTCGAAGGGATGCGTAAATTGTTCTGGGGCGAAGTGTCCGTTACCAAATCCGTTCCCTACCTGTATTACGCCACGAGCGAAGGATACTTCCTGGGAATTGACACAAGTTTCGGCGGCGAACCGGTTTTCAAGATACTCGATGAGGCGTCCGCCCCAAACCGCCTGACCTACAGCATGACCGCAGGCGGAGAACCGCTCGAAGAATTGAAATCCTCCGAGTATGAGCCGCGCGAGCGTCCCTGGTACAAGGCGGCGGTCGCAGCAGGCAAACCGACCTGGTCGCCGATCTATGTTTTTTCGGCATTCCCCGTGCTGGGCATTTCGCCGGTCAGACCGGTGTACGACCGCTTCGGAAACCTGGAAGGCGTCCTCGGCATTGACCTGACCTTGAGCGAGATCAGCGATTTCCTCGGCTCGCTGGAGATCAGCCCGAACGGCGAAGCCTTCATCGTCCAACGCGACGGCAAACTTGTCGCCGCCTCCACGGGCGAACAGCCGTTTGCCGAGGCGGACGGCGCGCAACAGCCGCTCGACGCCGCCGAGAGCCAAAACCTGCTTGTCCGCCTCACGGTGAAGCACATGCTCGAACGATACAACGGCGATTTTAAGAACATCGCCGAAGGCGAGGATATCGAATTCAAGGAGGACGGCGAGACCTACTACGCCCGCATTGACATTATCTCCGACGAGCGCGGGCTGGACTGGATCAACGTCGTGGTCGTGCCGTCCCGCGATTTTCTGGGCCCCGTGCTGGCGAACCTGCGATACACGGCCTTGTTCGGCGCAATCGTGCTTGTGTTGGCGACCGTTCTCGGTTTCCTTTTATCGAGCTGGATCATCCGCCCGATCTTCACCGTCACCGACGTTGCCGCCAAGATCGAGGATTCGGTCTGGGATCTGGAACCCTTGCACGTGGTCGTGGAGCGCACGGACGAACTCGGACAATTGGCGCGCGTCTTTGAAAAAATGGCAAACGAGATCCACGCGCGCGAAACCGAATTGAAGCGCCAGGTGGTCGAACTGAAGATTCAGATTGACCAGAAGAAACTCAAGACGCAGGTCAACGAAATCGTCGAGAGCGACTTCTTTCAGGGCTTGCAGGAAAAGGCGAAAAATATGCGCGACGCCGCGCGCCGGAAGAAGTAACCCCGCTTTATTCGGAATCGAAAACGCCCGCCCTTCGATCGCGTCGGGGCGGGCGTTTGTTGTTTCAACGTCTGGGTCGCATTTCGTTCAGGTGGGCTTCGATCAGGTTGTGACTCTCGATGACGCCGGGCCCCGCCTCGACGATTTTTTCCTCCGAGTATGTTTCGAGATTGTGATTGCGCCGGACGCCCTTGCCTGAGACGATGTACGGCACAAGGTCCGGCAGGTGCTTTCCGGTTTTGCAAACCGTATAGTGATCGGGCAGGACGACGACACGGCACGACTCGTCCCGCGATTTCAGGCGATTCAACAACGGAACGATAATCTGCGCGTCTATTTCTTCTATGGATTCAACCTTGCCCCGCAGATTGTGGACGTGCGCTTCTTCGTCCGGCGCGTTGCAGTGGATCAGACAAACGTCAAAGTTGTCGAATTCCTTCAGGGCGGCGTCCAATTTCCCTTTCAAATTCGAACCGCGATAACCGGTCGCCCCCGGCGGGATGATCGCCTTGCCGCCCAACAGGGTTGACATCCCATAAAGGAAACTCAGGGCGGTCACGGTCAGGGTTCGGTGTTTTGTCGGCGGGAAGGAACGGATGCGTCCCGCGCCCCAGGGCCACAGCATCAGGTCTTTCCTTCTGGAATTGAGCATCATTTCGACGAACGGCTGGTAGGTCTCCCCCTTGTATTTCGGCATAATGTCCGCGATGGACATTCCCATATTTTCGTGCGGCTCGAATAATTGAAGCAGGCTGTCGTCCAGCGGACAGCCGCGCCAGAGCAGGACGTTGCGATAGCTCAGGTCGTGATGAAGCGCGAATTCTTTGGGAGTCTCGACGCTTCGCAGGTATGACGCCGCGTCCTCTTCGCCGATCTGCCCGGCGGTGAAGTCTTCGAGAATGTCGTCCCCGTTCACGCGCACGATGTTGCAGCGCGTCACAAGATCGTCCGGAGTCATTGGTATGCCCAGCGCATAAGCTTCGAAGATCGAACGCCCGCGCGGAACGTACTCAGGAGGATAGTATCCAAGAATCCCCATGATGCCCACCAGACTTCCGAGCGGCAGACTGTCGTGCATGGTCTTTGCCAGCCCAATTGCGCCGTTTGCAAGCATCTCATCCATGCCGGGCGTGTTTGCGCGTTCTGCGGGAGATTTGTCCCCCAATTCTTTATAGCGGATGTCGCACATGCCATCCGGGATGACGATGATAAGTTTCATGTTGATTCCTCTCACTGCTAAACAAAAACTGCGCGGATGGAACGATAAAACTTACGGGATCGGTTCGATCACCCCCACGTTTGCCGGGACGCCCCCGAAAAGATTAATATCCCGACACGATTCCTTATCCACGCGCAACAGGACGACCTCATTCGAGAGCGCGTCCACCTGAATGACGGTCTCCTTCCGGTACGCCGAATCCACGGTCAGTTTCAACGTTACCTGATGTTGCGCTGGCAGGTTCGGCACGCACACTTTTTTGTCGGGATGCGCCCTGTCTTCGTCTTTCGCGCGCAACAACCCGCAGGCGTTCGGCAGGTCAAGCGTGCCGGTATTCTTCACGCTCACATAGGCGTTGGTCACTTCCCCCATCCCGTTGCGGATGTCTATGCTCGTATTACACCCCAATATCTCGACCGCCACCGCCTGGATCGCCGCAAATGTGTCCGTGGCGGCAGGCTGGGCGGCAGTGGACGAAACCGTCGCAGACGGAATCTCGGATGCGATGGCTGTCGAAAGATTCGACGTCGCCGCAGGCGTGACCGTCGAGTTGAACGTGGGCGGCGGGATGATCAACGGAGTCGGGGTCACGATGGGAGGCGTGCCGGTTGGAACGGGGGAAAGCGCGGGAAAAGGCTGGGGCGCAACTCCCCAAACATCGCACGCGCCCAGAAAAAACGCCAGCAGGATGCAAGTCGTTACCCGTTTCATGGAACGATTATACCTTTCTCTCCCTGTGGAGTTGCGGTCCCATCGTGAGATTTGCATGGTGGGCGCGCAAGGACAACCTAATTCATAGTATTATAGCGGAATGAAAATGATGATGCGGCTCGTCTGCGCGATCTCGACCCTGACATTGTTCCTGTCTTCGTGTTCCATGCCGGACTTGCTCCCCGTCACAAACACGCCCGAACCGAGCGCCACGCCGAGCGTCACCCCTACGCCCGCGGATACGCCCACCAGCACGAATACGCCCAAGCCCACTCCCTCGGCGACTATCGTGCGCCTGCCCACCTGGGACCCTTCCCAACCGACTTTCACCCCATTCGTCGTCCAGATTATCGTGGACGGCAACACAATCACCCCGCAAGCCACGCCCACTTCATCCAGCCCCGGCGCCGGATTCATATCAGTCGAATACGCGCCAAAGAAAATCTATTGGGGCGGTTGCACTCCGAACTCCGTCGCCATCACCGCCGAAGTCGAAGATCCCGACGAAGTCGCAACCGTTTTCCTTTTCGTCCGCGTCCGCGACATCGAGAAGGAGGATTACACCCCCTGGACGAAGGGACAGGTTATGCTCGACCGCGGACAGGGCGTTTTCACCCACACCCTGATCGGCTCGGAGATATACGGTCACGACCACTACCTGCGCTCCTGGGTCTATTTTCAACTTGTCGCAATCAACCTTGAGGGCGAGGAAGTCGGGCGCACCAAAGTCTACGAGAAAGCCTTCGACATGTACCCCTGCCCCTGCCTGACCCCGCTGACCGGATGCCCCATCGTAACGCCAAAGCCATGAAACGAACATTCCTGCAATTCTTTCTGGGGATCTTCCTCTCCTCCTGCTCATTGGGATTCATCGCCCCCGAACCGACTCAACCCCCCTCTGCCACTCCGACAAACACCGCCACGCCTCCCCCCACGCCGACGCCGGTTTTGCCGACCCTGACCTTTACCTTCACCCCAACCTTGATCGGATTCAAGACCGCCCCGTTCACCCCCGAATTTTCAGCCACGCCGGAGGCTACACAAACCGCCTTCGTCACCGTCACCCTGACCGCGTCGGACACGCCCCAGCCCCCGGTAAAGATGGAAGGCTTCTATTACGTTACCATCTCGTTGACGGAAATCTACAAAGCAAAGGGATGCGAGCCGTCGGTCGTGCGGATCACCGCCCAGGCGGCGAATCCCGCCGATGTGGCGCACGTCCTCCTGTTTGCGCGTTTCAAAAGTTTGAAAGCCCCGCGCCTCGGCAAATGGACGAAACTCGATATGATTTCCGTCGGCGCCGGGACGCACATCTACGATCTTTCATCCGATCATATCCGCGAAGACGCCTATTTCGACGCGGCGTGGATCGAATACCAGATCGTATCCACAACTCAAACCGGGCGCGAGATCGGGCGCACAGACATCTTCAAGGAAAGACTAAAAATGCTGGCTTGCGACCCCAATGCGACGCCCGTTGACGTCACGCCGACCGCCACTCCAACCCCCTGATGGACTTTCCACAAAACTTTCTACGTTTCCTCGTCTCCGCCTCTCGTGTTGCGATTCTTACCGGAGCCGGAGTCTCGCAAGAGAGCGGACTCAAAACCTTCCGCGACGCTCAAACCGGACTTTGGGCGCAATACAAGCCCGAAGACTTAGCCTCGCCCGAAGCCTTTGTCCGCGACCCCAAACTCGTCTGGGACTGGTACGCCTGGCGGCGCGAAGCCATTAAAGGCGCGCGCCCAAACCCGGGGCATTACGCGCTGGTCGAAATGGAAAAAAGGATTCCCGAATTCACCCTCATCACCCAAAACGTGGACGGACTGCATCGCTTTGCCGGCAGTCAAAACGTGCTGGAATTGCACGGCAATATCCAGAAAGTGCGCTGTTCCCAGTGCGGGACTTTCGCCGAAACCTGGGACGACGATTCTGAATCCGTGCCTGCCTGTGAGATTTGCGGCGGAGCGCTTCGTCCTGACGTGGTCTGGTTCGGCGAATCCCTGCCGCGCGACGGGCTTGAATCTGCCGTGAATGCCTCGCGCTCCTGTCAGGTTTTCTTTTCCATCGGCACGTCGGGCGTCGTTCAACCTGCGGCGGCGCTGGCTCATGCCGCGCGGAATAACGGCTCCGTCGTCGTGGAAATTAATGCCGAACCGACCCCATTAACCCCGACGGTTGATTTTGCCTTTCACGGAAAATCCGGAGTGATCTTGCCGGAACTTGTCCGAGCGGTGTGGAATTCGTAGGGCGGATTGCCAATCCGCCCTATTTTACAACGGCTGCTTGATACAACGTGATCTGCATCCCATCCGGGTCTTGCAAGCGGACATTGATATCGCCCCAGGGAGTCTCCACCTGTTCATGGACGAGCGTCGCACCGTTGGCGATCATACGCTCCATCGCGGATTGCAGGTCGGGGACTTGCAATGCAAACCGCACCTTTCCGCTGACCCGCCTCCCCGCTTCGAGGTTGTCAACCACCTCCGCCTGACTTTCGTCGAATATCTCCAGTGTAGCCTTCCCCATCTCCAGCATCAAGCCATTCCCGCCGTCGTTGTTCCAGACGGCGGCAGGTTCGATTCCGAGTCCGGCGCAATAGAACTTCACCAGCCGTTCGTAATCCTGCGTTGTAACGGCAACCCTGAGTTCAAGAATACTCGAAGTGGACATTCTTCCCAACTCCTTTTTTGAAAACGCGACGCATCTTCAACAGCCAATCACCAATCGCCCGCTTCTCACGCCTTCCACTCGCTCAACCGCTCCCCGAGTTCGGCGATGCGTTCGCGCAGTAACACCGCGACCACGCCGAGGACGAGCAGGACGATGCCGGTGCAACCGATGACGAAGATCGTGCCGACATCCTTCAACGCGCTGTAAACGACGGTGACGACTCCCAGCGCGGCGAAGCCAATGGGGAAGAAGGTCAGACTGCGCGAGCGGATGACGATGCCGTAGACCAGTACGATCAGCGACTGGACAAAGAGCAGGAAAAAATAGGTCAGGGCGCTTTTACCGACCAGTTCGACGTAGGTCGTGCCAAGCAGGGTCAACTGCGAAAACATGCCCATGAGAAACGCGCCTGTTTTGCTTTCGGCGCGGGTGAGCAGGTAATGCTGGATCAAACCGAAGAGCGCCACGCCGACCGAAAAAAACTGCGGCTCGTCCACGTTCAACTCAAACAGGATGATGAAATACGAGAGCAGGTACAGCGCGTTGGCGGGGAACGCCAGCCAGGCGTTTTTCTTTGCGTAGGCTTCCACCGCCCAGAGCGTGGCGGCGACGGCGACCGGGATGGACGCATCCAGCCCGCCGAGGATGACCGCCCCGAAGGAGACGATGACCCCCAGTCCAAGCCCGCTGTTGAGCAGGGGCGACTCCCAGCCTTTTGCGTTTTGAAATTTGCGCAGGATGAATCCCGCTCCGTAATAGAAGGCCGCGACGACGATCACGGGATGAATCCATTGGGTTGCGCCGAATGAGCGGAACAGGAATGTCGCAAAGAGCGGCAGGGTCAGGGTAAAGGCGTAGAGCAGGTTCGGGTTTTTGTAGAGCAGGCTCACGGTCAGGAAGAGAAGCGCGTACACGCCGAAGCCGAAGGCCGCCCCCGCATCCGATTCCGTAAAGAGAAAAAAGTAATTGACCAGCGCGGCGAGTCCGCCTGCGGCGCGGATCAGCCACTTGAGCGGGCGCGGATTCGGGAAGGCGAGATGCGCGAGCAAATCCGCCAGCAGCCAGATCAACGAATAGGCGAGCAGGTGATGCGCGACTCGCTCCACGTCGAAGTCGCGCAGGATGAGGAAGACGCCCATTGTAAACAGCGTGGGCGCGCCCGGCTCGAACAGACCGTTTTTACGCAGGGACATTTCGGCGATGAAGAGCAAACCGATTGCCAGCGCGTACCAGCCGCCGGTTTCCTTCAACCCGATGAGCGCAAAGGTCGAAATGACCGCGCCGAGGATCAACGCGCTGTTGCGGAGCGCGAACGACCAGCCTTCTTTGGCGCGGATGGCAAAGCCGACGACGAAGTACAGAAACGCCAGCGCCGTCAACGATGGCAGCCAGACGTCCACGTTGAAATGATCGAGCGCGAAGAAAATTGCCAGCGGCAGGGTTGCGGCGGGGATGTAAGCCAGCCACGCCTTGCGATATACGAGTGTCACGACGCTGTATGCGAATGTGTATGCGCTGAAACTTATGGCGGCGGCGCTTGATTCAGCCGCCAGGAGGAGCAGGGCGTTGAAACCCGCAAGAGCCGCGCCGATGATTTGAAGAAACAGGCTCAGGTCGCGCGGATGACGGTAGGTCAGGCGGTCGAACAGGTCGGTGAAGATCCAGAGCAACGAGTAGGCAAGCAAATGGAAATGGATTTCGTCAACCTTGAACTCTTTGAGGATGAGAAACGCCCCGGATGTAAATAGGATCGGCGCGCCGATCTCGAACCAGCCATTTTTGCGGATGCGCATTTCCGCGAGGAAGAGGAGGCCCAGGACGAGGGTATACCATCCGCCGAATCTCGCGTTGAGGAGCAGGGCTGTAAAGGAAACGACGACGCCCAACCCCATTCCGCTGAATCTCAGCATGGACGCCCAGTTGTTTTTACTGCGGATGAGGAATCCGGCGGCGAAGTAGGCTAACGCCAGCGCCGAGAGGAGCGGAAGCCAGGCATCCAGATTGAACGCGTCGAGGAAGTACACGACGGCGAGCGCGAGATGGGCGGCTGGCAGGTAGCCCATCCATGCTTTGCGGTAGGCAAGCGCGTAAACCGCAGAGAGCGCGGCGAGGATGATGTAGCAGATTGCGTTATTCAAACTTTCGCCGGAGGCGGGCAACCCAAATGAAACGAAAAGCGTAAAGATGACGGCGTAGATGCGGATGGGCAGACGCCAGGCGAGGTTTGCCCCCCAATCCTTTTTCAGGATTAAATCGGGCAGGAGCAGAAGGAAGACAAGCAGAGTCAGGATGTAGCCGCCGAAGATATCCAGCGATTTAATGAATCCAAGATCAAAGAACGCGAAGTAGGCGACGATCGCGTTGAACCAAGCCAGCGTCCACAACGGCCAGCGCGGGCGCAGGAGGTGCAGGGCGGCGAAGACGACTGCAATGCCAAGCGCGATAATCAGACCGAGCCAGGTCTCATGCAGGAATCCGTTCACGCCGCCCAGCGCGAGGCTGGGGAGGGAAGCCAGCAACAGAGGCAGGCTGTACTCCTTCGCGCGTTCCGTTTTGAAGAGCGGTTCGCTTATAACGGCTATGGTTGCGCCCCACGCGAAAAGCACAATCGCAAAGCCCAGATTCTCGAACCCCGGCGCCGACGCGAGGAACCACGGCATGGGGATGAGAGTCGCGGCGGCGATCCAGGGAAAGGCGAAGAAGCGATAGATGCGGTTCGAGAAAACATAGAACAACGCGCCGAACGCCCATGCCCCAAAAGTGAAGAGATATTCAGGTTTCAATCCCGCTGAATTGAATCCATTGATTCCGAAGTCGCCGAAGGAAACCAGAAAGATTGCAATTTGCAGAACCTGCGCGGCAATGAAGACCGGGAGCGCAAAGATGGACTCTTTCCATTTCTTCAACAGTTGCGTTCCTGCCAGCCCCGCGAGCGCTGCGAATCCCATCAGGAAAGCGCGGGCGGGGATTTCGGCTTCGAAGACGGAGCCGAGGCTGAACAGGGAGAGCATCAACGAACCGTATGCGGCGATCGAGAAAAAGCGCGACTCATACAGCCAGACGCTTCCGCTCCATATTGCGGCCATCAGCAGGTATATCGCCGCCCAATAGCCGTGACTGAATGTGGCGCTGAGGTTCAGCGATTCGCGCAACGTCTCATGCAGGCTGTTGGCGGTGATGGGCAGCAGGAACGAAAACACAATGAAGAGCGCGAAACTCGGCTGAGGCAGTCGCTTTTTGATCGCCACGGCAAGCCCGCCGAAGATCAGCGTGCCGACGATCAGGATGGGCAGGCGCAGTGCGGGGACGACCGCTCCCAAAATGGCGGCGGCGGCGATGACGAAGAATGCGCCGAGGTACAGATAGATTTTGATCGCGCCTTCGCTGGTGAGCGTTTGCAGGAGGGAAGGGCGCGGCTCAGCCGGGACCTGGGGCTGGGGCGGCGGAACCTGGGCTTTTTCCTCCGCTGGGGCTTTTGCGGCAACCGCCGTCGGCGCGGGAGTGGCTTGAACCGCTTTCGGCGTGGATACAGCCTGCGGGGCGGGAGTCTGCTGGGGCGGAGTCTGAGCCGCGAAGTCGAAATCGTAGCGGCGGCGAAGCACATCCGCGATGTGTATGTCAATCAATTTGCTTTTTGCCCACTCGTTGATCTCCTGAAGGATGACGTAGCGGACGCCGCGATCCAGTTTGTTGGCGTTGGCGCGTTTTTGGACGACGCGATTGGCGGCGGTGTCGAGCGCGGCGAGCGCGGCGGCGCGAATTTTTTCGGAGTTGTTTTGGGAGGCAAGCATTTCGAGCTGGCGACGAACCGCCTCGCTGCTGAAGCCCAGCCCGCTTACGGTTTCGACGGCTTGAGATATAACGTCTTCGTCCGCGCTTTTGAGGTCGCCGAGTACTTTGTCGAGAACTTCTTTTGCATTATTCATATCGCCTCCAGCGGTCATGCCGGTCGCCGCGTTCGTTGGGGCTGTGGCTCCCCGCAATCGGTTGAACGCGACCCGCGCATCCATGCGGACGTCCATGTTGTCGTCTTCGTCGGCGAGTTCTTCGAGGCGTTTCAGAATCGCCTCGTTGCTTTCCGTGAAGCCCCCCAATTTATTAATTGCCTTAAGGACGACGACATCGTCTTCGCTGCCCAGGTCTTCAAAGACGGTATCGAGCATGTTCTGCGTCGGTTGAATGAGGGGTTGGTTCTCGATTATTGGCGGCGCGACCGGGCGGGCTGGAGTCGGCGGATTGTCACCCTGCACCCAGCGTCTGGATTGAGTCGCGTTGACTCCCCAAATGAGAAGTAGAACGATAACGACGACGCAGGCAAATACGCCTTCGGCGCCCACCAGCCCGTCGAACAAAACGCCGAAAAACGCGATGCCCGTGCGAATGCCCGCCTGAATCAACGCCTTGCGCCCGTGTTCGCGGACAAAGGCGCTTTCCTTATTGTTCGCATATTGCAGAAGTAGAAGGTGCCACAACCCGGAGCCGATCACGCCGAAGACCAGGCTGATCGCGTCTCCGTTGTAGGAACATTCGATGGGGAGGTTCGCGCACACCGCCCAACCGGGAGACAGGCTGAATAGGAAAAACAGGGTGGGGATGGTCAGAAGGGGCGAAGCCGTCAGCCAGGTATAGGCGCCACTGGCGAGGCGTATCTCCTGCTCGGATGGGAGAATCATTCAGTCTGCCTCTCTTTTTCCATGATCGGTCGCGGTTTATCCGCGATAGGTTATTCACAGTACCGCAAACTTCAGTTTGCTCTCGCGGGCGCAAACTGAAGTTTGCGGTACGGGCCGCGCTATCTCAGTACGACTCCGCTTCTTGGTTGGAGGGTGAGTTGACCGTCGCTTATCATCGGCGCGCCGTGAAGGATCGCAGGTTGGGCGGGCAGGTTCAGCGACACTGTTTTATGTTTTTCCGAAGCGTTGAGCGCTATGAACAGGGTTTCGCCTTCGTGTTCCCGCGCATAGACGATGACATGATCTTCGGTGTGAATCTTGCGATAGGTTCCGCGCCGCAGGGCGGGTTGTTCTTTGCGCAGGGCGATGCAGGCTTTGGCGGCGTTGAAGAGATCGTTATTCCATTTTGATTCATCCCACGGAAAAGCCTTGCGGCAGTCGGGGTCGTGTCCGCCGTCCAGCCCGATCTCGTCGCCGTAGTAGATGCAGGGCGCGCCGGGCATGGTGAAGAGGAAGAGCCACGCCAGTTTGAGGGAGTCCGCGTCGCCGCCCGCGCAGGAGAGGAAGCGCGGCATGTCGTGACTGTCCAGTAAATTCAGTTGCGCGGAGACGATCTCCGGCGGGTAGAGAGTTAATACGCGCTCGATCTCGCCCGCAAATTGATGCGCGTCCATCGGATGGATGCGATCTTTCAACCCGCCCGCCTGACGGATCACGTCCATGTTCAAGCGCCCGCCTGCGAAGAAATTCAGGGCGGCCGCTGTAAAGAGATAATTCATCACCGCGTCGAACTGGTCGCCTTGCAGCCATCGTTGCGCTTCGTGCCAGATCTCGCCGACGATGTACGCCTCGGGGTTGAGCGCTCTCACGCGGCGGCGAAACTCGCGCCAGAATTCGTCGTCGTCAATTTCGCCCGGCACGTCCAGCCGCCAGCCATCTATGCCAAACTTGATCCAGTATTCCGCCACGTTGAAAAGGAATTCGCGCACGGCGGGCGTATGGGTGTTGAACTTCGGCAGGGCGGGCAAATTCCACCATGCGCGATAGCCGATGGCGGTCAGGCTGTCTTCATGACGAAGCATGTTCTGTTCCTGATGCGTGGGATACGCCCCCCAATGCCCGTGTCCGTTCAGCCGCGATTCGTCAAAGTAAAACCAATCCTTGTAGGGCGAAGCCGCGCCTGTTTCCAGTACGTGATGGAATTGCCAGAATCCGCGCGAGGCGTGATTGAAGACGCCGTCGAGGATGACGCGGATGCCGCGTTGGCGGGCCGCGTCTAAAAATCCCCGAAAGGCTTCGTTGCCGCCCAACAGCGGATCCACGTTGTAATAATCGTAGGTGTGGTAACGGTGATTGGAAGCGGAGGCGAAGATGGGGTTGAAATAAATCGCATTGATTCCCAAATCCTGCAAATAATCCAGCCGCTCTGCCGCGCCGTATAAATCGCCGCCTTTAAAACCGTGAACGGTGGGCGGAGAGTCCCAGGCTTCAAAGCCAAAATTGGGAGACTTTGAACTCCGTAAAGCGCTCCGGGCAAAACGATCCGGAAAGATTTGATAGAAAACAGCGTCCTTCACCCAGTGGGGTATGACCATGCGATTCCTTTTTCAGGCGGATGGAGATATTCAAGTGAAAAGCCCGCTCAAACCGAAGAGTCTGTTGAACGGGCTTTTCACCTGTGGAAGGCAGGCTTTATCTTATGGCTTCTTCGGTTTTCGCGTCAAAAATATGGAACTTGTCCATGTCGAAGATGACCTGAACTTCGTCGCCGACGCGCTTTTGCGAGCGCGGATCCACGCGGGCGATAAACGTATTCTTTCCATTGACAAGATAGAGGAAGGTTTCGTTGCCCATCAACTCGGTCACGTCCACTTTTGCGGGGACCTTCTCGCCGTGAGTGTTGACCGGGGCAAATTCGGGGTCGTGGATGTTCTCCGGGCGGATGCCGAAGGTGACTTTTTTGCCGTCGAGGTTTTTGTACGGCGCGGCCAGCGCGTCTGGAATCTGGACTTTGAAGGATTCCATCTCTACAAAGACCTTGCCGCCGTTGACGGAGAGCGCGGCTGGGAAGAAGTTCATGGAGGGCGAGCCGATGAATCCCGCCACAAAGAGGTTTGCAGGACGATCGTAAAGCGCCTGCGGAGTATCCAATTGCTGAAGGATGCCCTTGTTCAGCACAGCAATACGGCTGGCCATGGTCATGGCTTCGGTCTGGTCATGGGTGACGTAGATGAAGGTTGTCTGCAAACGCTGGTGCAGTTTGCTGATCTCGGCGCGCATTTGCACGCGCAGTTTCGCGTCCAGGTTGGAGAGCGGTTCGTCGAAGAGGAAGACCTTCGGCTCGCGTACGATGGCGCGTCCGACTGCCACGCGCTGGCGCTGCCCGCCGGAGAGTTGGCGCGGCTTGCGGTCGAGCAGGTGTTTAATGTCGAGTATCTCCGCCGCTTCTTCCACGCGCTTCTTGATCTCAGCCTTGGGGGTCTTGCGCAATTTTAAGCCGAATGCCATGTTGTCGAAGACCGACATGTGCGGGTAGAGCGCGTAGGACTGGAACACCATGGCAATATCGCGGTCTTTCGGCGCGACGTCGTTTACCACGCGGTCGCCGATGCGAATCTGCCCTGACGTGACTTCTTCCAGCCCGGCTAACATGCGCAGGGCGGTTGTCTTGCCGCATCCCGAGGGTCCGACGAGAACGAGAAATTCCTTGTCGGCCACCGTGAAGTTGATGTTCTTGATGACTTCCACGGGCCCAAAACTTTTTATTACGTTGTCATAGGTGACGCTTGCCATGAGAGTTTGCCTCCAATCGGATGAATATAGTGGCTGAATTATAAATCATCGCAGTCGGATTGGCGCGCCCAGTTTTGCCGATTCGAGCAGACTCAGGAGCACGGCTGTGTTGCCGCGGCTGTCCGCCAGCGAAATGCGCGGAGGCGCGTTGTTCAGGATCGCGTCGCGCATATCTTCCACCTCGCCGCGGTACGGTTCGCTTCCCGCGATTTTCAGCGTTTCCTCCCGGTCTCCGCGTTTGAGATGGATTTCATTCTTCAGCCCCGGCTTGAACGGATTTGGAATATGGATCGTCCCCTCGCTCCCGACGATCTCGATGAATGTCCTGATTTGGGATTTGAAGCCGCAATCGAATTGCAGGATGGCTCCGTTTTCAAAACGCGCCTGTCCATAAAAGGATTCATCGTATCCTCCCGGGTCCTTCGACTCGCTCAGGGCGGCGCCTGCGACCTGCCAGCCAAAAACTTCGGCCGGTTCTGCGCCGACGATCATTCGCGCGTAGGAGACCGGGTAGCAACCCACATCCCACAGACTGCCGCCGCCATATTCTTTAACGAAGCGGTAATTTCCCTCGCGCGCGAGCGTAAATGTGAACGCGCCGCGAATGAGTTGAAGTTTCCCTATCGCGCCTTCTTCCGTCAACGCTTTGACCTTGAGAGTCTGTTCATGGTGACGGTACATGAAGGCTTCGGTTGCGATTCTGCCGGTCTCTTTCGACGCGGCGATGATCTCGTCCACTTCTTCGAGCGAGAGCGCGAGCGGTTTTTCGCACAGGACGTGTTTTCCCGCTTTCAGCGTTTTGATGGTCCACCCGGCGTGCAGGTGATTGGGGAGCGGGTTGTAGATGATGTCTATTTCGGGGTCATTCAGCAGGTCGTCATAACTTCCGTAGGCGCGGGGGATGTCCCATTCGCGGGCGTAGGCTTGGGCGTTGGAAAGGCTCCGGGAGGCGACGCCCAGCAACCGGGTCCGTTTGGAGGCGCGCAGGGGTTTGATCAAAGCCCGGTTGATGCGGGCGGTTGAAAGGAGTCCCCAATTCAAGGTTCGATTCACGCATCAGCCTTTGAGGGAGCCTGCCAGCAACCCGCGCAGGAAGTACCTGCCGAGGAAGATGTAAACCAAAAGGGTGGGCAACGCGGCGAGGAGCGACCCGGCCATTTGCACGTTCCAGGCGATGATTTGACTGCCGGCCATGTTGTTGAGCGCCACGGTGATGGGCCATTCTTTGTTGCCGGTCAGGATGACGGCGAAGAGGAAGTCGTTCCATGCGGAGGTGAACTGCCAGATGAGAACGACGACAAAACTGGGAAGCGATATGGGGAGCAGGATGTGGCGATAGATGCCGAGCATGTCCGCTCCGTCCATTTTGGCGGCTTCGAGCAGTTCCTGCGGCAGGCTGGCGTAGTAGTTGCGGAAGGTGAGCGTGGTGATGGGGATGCCGTAGATGATGTGCGCGAGCGCCAGCCCGGGCAGTCCGCTGATTCCGGAATAGTTCATGAATTGTACGAGCGGGATCATGATGCTTTGATAGGGGATGAACATGCCGAAGAGGATCAGCGGGAAGACGATGTCGGCGCCTTTGAATTTCCATTTGGCAAGGATGAATCCATTCAGGGAGCCGAGCGCGGAGGAAAGCAGCGTGGCTGGGACGACCATCAGGAAACTGTTTTTCAGGTGGGGCGCGAGGTTTTTCCATGCCTCGATGTAGTTGTCGAAAGCGATGCCTTTGGGCAGGTTCCACATGGTCTTCAGGTCAATTTCCGCGAAACTTTTGAAGCCGGTTACAAGCATGACGTACATCGGCAGCAGATAAAAAGCCGTCATGAGGAGGAGCGGAATGTATAACCATGTTTTTCCGATGCGGAGTTTCGGATTCATGATTGCGCCTCCGTTTTTAGGGTATAGCGGATGTAGGGGATGATGAGGAACGCCACGCTGACGAGCAGGATGATGCCGATGGCGGCTCCCTTGCCGTAGAACAAGCCGTCGAAGGTGATCTGCCACATGTAGATGGCTGGCACGTCCAGCGGCAGTTGTTTTCCGGCGATGGCGACGATCAGGTCGAAGACTTTCAGCGACATGTGTCCGAGGATGATGAGGGCGGAGAGGGTGACAGGCGAGAGCAGGGGGAGCATGATATGACGGTAGATTTGCAGGTCGTTTGCCCCGTCAATTTGAGCCGCTTCTTTTAATTCCGTTGGGATGGCGCGCAGTCCGGCGAGGTATAAAGCCATTGTGTAACCGGACATTTGCCAGATGGCAGCCAGGGCGATGGCGGCCATGCCCCAGGTGGGCGTTGTGTGCCAGGCGTTTTGCAGGGAATCCAGCCCGAGATAGGAGAAGAGTAAATTCAAGCCGCTGGTTCGCGAACCGGAGGCGGGGTTCATCAGCCAGCGCCAGACTACGCCGGTGACGATGTAGGAGATGGCCATGGGGAAGAGGAAGAGGCTGCGAAAGAATCCTTCGCCCTTCAAGCCCTGATCCAGCATGACAGCCAGGATGAAACCGAGGAGAATACTGCCGACGACAAATACCCCTGTGAAGAGCAAAGTGTTGCGGACGTCCACATGGAAGCGCGGGTCTTTGAATAGTTCGATATAGTTGTTGATCCCGTTCCATGTGTAATCGGCGTTTAAGCCTTTCCACTTGCTGAGCGAGACGCGCGCCGACCACCCGATGAACGCATAGACGAAGATGAAAACAGCCAGAATGGAAGGGGAGACGAGCAGGATGTTGAGGAATCGGTCTTTGTCTCTGAGCATGGAAACCTCGTAAAAAAAGAAATGGTTGAGGCTCGCCTGAGCCTCAACCATTTTAGCGCTTTAGATTACTTACAGGGACCGCTGGAGGCGCAAGCCGCAACGAGCGCCGCCTGGAAGTTTTCGACGTTGCTGTCGGCGACGAATAAGCCGAGGGCGGTGTCAATTTCGGTCTTCCAGGAGTCGTTGGCAACCACGCCGTGAGTCAGCGAACCGACGACGATGTTGCTGGACCAGTCGTCCATGGCGGATTGCAGATATTCGCCGAAGAGCGACTTGTCGCAGTCGGTGCGGGCGCAGATCGAGCCTTTGACCGGGTTGAAGGCTTCCTGTCCTTCTTTGGAACCGGCGGTCTTCAGCCAGGCGGCCGCCGCGTCGGGGTGGGGCGCGCCCACTGCCAGCACGAAGGAGTCGGAAAGGAACTGGAACACGCCGACCGAACCGGGCGTGGGCGCCCAGCCGTAATCGGTCATCGGGGTCTTGCCCAGTTCGCGGAAGTAGCCTTCCGCCCAGTCGCCCATGACGTTGAAGGCCGCGTCGCCGTTGATGACGAGTTGAGCGGCATCCTGCCAGGAGAGCGAAGCCGAATCGGCGTTGGCGTAGGTCAACACTTTGGCGAAGTTATCCAAAGCGGCTTTGACTTCGGGGCTGTTCCAGTCGGTGGAGCCGTCCCACAAGCCGTTGTAGGCGTCCGAGCCGAGCGAGCCGAGCAGAACCGTTTCGAGCAGGTGCATTTTGGTCCACTGTTCGCCGAGCGCAAGCGGTTGAACTCCGGCGGCTTGCAGGGTGTCCATCGCCGCGAACCATTCGTCCATGGTGGTCGGCACGGCGACGCCATTGGCTTCGAGCACGGCCGGGTTGTACCACAGCACGTTCGCGCGGTGGATGTTGACCGGCACGGAGTAGATGTTGCCGTCCTGCGAGATGAGCGGGATGAGGGTTTCGGGCATCACCTCCAGCCAGCCTTCCGCCTCGTAGAGATCGTTGAGCGGTTGAATCTGACCGCCAGCCACGTAGGTGCCGATGAGTTCCTGCCCGGCATGGCCCTGCCAGCTATCGGGCGGGTCGCCAGCCTGCAAGCGGGTGGCCAACACGGCGCGGGCGTTGGTTCCGGCGCCGCCAGCCACGGCGGAGTTGACGAACTCGATATCAGGGTTGGCGCCGTTGAAGACGACGATCATCGCATCGAGGCCTGCCGCCTCGCCGCCGCCGGTCCACCATGAGAACACTTCGACCGAATCGCCGCCGGTCGCCGCTTCAGTGGCGGCTTCAGTGGCGGCTTCGGTCGCGGCTTCGGTCGCCGCCTCGGTCGCTTGGGGAGCGGCCTCGGTTGCGGCGGGGGTTCCGCACGCGGCGAGCGCCAGCGACATGACCGCCAGCAGGCTCAGTAGGGTAAACAACTTTTTGTTCATTCTTCTCTCCTTTTTATAAGGGAAATCTATTTTTAATTTGTCGAGCCGGGTTTGAAGTTAATGAATGGGCCGTGAATCACCCCCTTTCCACCCTTGAAGGATGGGCAAGCAGGTCGTTCACTACAATGGCGGCGGCTCCGATCAAACTTGAATCGGGTCCGAACGCTGAGACTTTAATATCCGCCTGCCTGTTAATTTCGGGCATGGCGTGCGATGCTACCGTTTCCTTAATGGCGGGCAACAGGTAGCGGCCTGCCACGCTGAGCGGCCCGCCCAGGATAACCTGCTCGGGGTTGAAGATATTGATCAGGCCTGCAATTCCCTGCCCCATGGCCTGCCCCGCCTCCATGAACGAGGCAATTGCCTCCTGATCTCCAATATCGGCCGCCTGCCTGATCACGGACAGGGTCAACGAAGTATTTTTTTCTTCCATGATCTGTGGAATGACGCTCGCATGTTTTGCCGCCAGCCGCGTTTGGACCCGTTGAATGACGGACTGCTGGTTGGCGTAAGTCTCCCAACACCCACGATTGCCGCAATGACAGATTGTTTGCCGCGGTTCCGCCACGATCGGGGAATGACCGATCTCCCCGGCGTATCCATTCCGGCCTCGATACAATTTACCGTTCAAAAACAACCCTCCCCCAATGCCGACTCCGGCAAAGACAAATAGAAAATCCTGACACTGGCGCGCGGCGCCAAAAAGATGCTCGGCAATTGCGGCCGCGTTTGCGTCGTTCTCCACAAATACTTTAACCTTGACCTGTTCGGAAAAGATTTTGGCAAAAGGCACGTTATGCCAGTGCAGGTTGGGAGCAAAGACCAAAACGCCTTCGTTTATATCCACCGTGCCGGGGGTGGAAAGCCCCAGCCCCAAAATGCGGTGATTCTTTCGTTTTCCCGCCGTCATCGCCTCCTTCACAATCCGAAGCGTTTGGGCGATCATTTTTTCCTGCCCGTCTTCCTGGCGGGCGTCTTCCATCTTGCGCCAGACGATCTGCCCCATGGCATCCGTGATTGCCGCTGAAATGAAATCAACGCCCAGTTCTACGCCGATAATAATTCCCGCCTGCGGGTTGATCTCGATCAGCGTTGCAGGCCGTCCTGCTCCGCCGGTGTTACTCCCAATCTCATGCACAAGCCGCCGTTCGATCAGTTCATCCACCAGGCTCGAAACGGTGGATTTGTTCAGTCCCGTAATCCCCGCCAACTGCGCGCGCGAAACCGGGGACTGATTGTGAATCAGCCTGAGAACCAGCGAGAGATTTGTCTCGCGAACAAACGCCTGGTCAGCCGTATTTTTCGGGTTCATCGTTATAATTAGTATGTTGGGGCAACAAACTAATTATAACGATTCGAGGGTATTTGTCAACTTAAAATTCGACGGCGCCGCGACGTAAAAACAGGCCCAGGATTCCGCCTCGCTTGGAATTTGGGCCTGTTTCAGTTTCTTCGGCTTTGATCTTCGCCGTTACCTGACTCTCAGCGCGTCCCACCCCGCGTATTTTGCCGTGTCGCCCAACTCCGCTTCGATGCGCAGGAGTTGATTGTATTTCGCCACGCGATCCGAGCGGGCGGGCGCGCCGGTCTTGATCTGACCGGCGTTCAAGGCCACTGCCAGGTCGGCGATGGTCGCGTCTTCCGTCTCGCCGGAGCGATGCGAAGAGATCGCCCGCCACCCGGCGCGATGGCATAAATCCACCGCTTCGATGGTTTCGGTCAGCGAACCGATCTGGTTCACCTTCACCAGCAAAGCGTTCGCCGCATTTTCCTTGATCGCCTTGCGGACGCGCTCCGGGTTGGTCACCAGCAAATCGTCGCCGACGATCTGGCATTTATCGCCTATGGCCTTCACAAGCGCCTTCCATGAGTCCCAATCGTCCTGCGCCAGCCCGTCTTCGATGGACACGATGGGGTAGTCTTTGACCCACTTCGCCCAGAACTCCACCATCTGTTCGCCGGTCAGTTCCCGGCCCTCTTTTCGCAGGTTATATTTTTTTGTCTTCTCATCGTACAGTTCCGAGGCGGCCGGGTCGAGCGCGATCGCAACCTGTTCGCCGCGCCCCGCTTTGAATCCCGCCTTCTCGATTGCTGCAAGGATCAACTCCAGCGCTTCGTTATTTGCCTTGAGCGCGGGCGCGTATCCGCCTTCGTCCCCGACAAGCGTGCCATAGCCTTTTTCCTTCAAGACCGATTTGAGCGCGTGGTAGATCTCCGCGCCCCAGCGCAAGCCTTCGGAAAAATTTGGCGCGCCAAACGGCATGACCATGAATTCCTGCATATCCGTGCTTTGCCAGCCGGTGTGCGCCCCGCCGTTCATAATGTTCATCATCGGCACGGGCAGGACGTGCGCGTACACCCCGCCGAGATAGCGATAGAGCGGCATCCCGAACGAATTCGCCGCGGCTTTGGCGACCGCAAGGCTGACGCCCAGAATCGCATTCGCCCCAAGTTTGGATTTGTTGTGCGTCCCATCCATTGCCAGCATTTCGGCGTCAATGCCCTTCTGATCGGAGGCGTCCCAGCCGAAGAGCGCGTCCGCGATCACGCCGTTGACGTTTGCCACCGCATTCGCCACGCCCTTCCCCAAATAACGCTTCTTATCGCCGTCGCGCATTTCCAGCGCCTCATGCTCGCCCGTGGACGCGCCGCTCGGGACAGCCGCCCGTCCCCACGACCCGTCCATGAGCAGAACTTCCACCTCCACAGTGGGGTTTCCGCGCGAGTCGAGAATTTCCAGCGCGGAGATGCTTTCGATTGTCGTATCCATAATAATGATCTCCTGGGATTTGTATCCTTATTTTCGGCTCAAGTATAATCGTATTCATCTTGAAAGGAAAAAAATGACGACCTTCCGAAAATTTGCAGTAATTTATTTGATCGCCAGTCTGCTTTCCGCCTGCGGCGGGTCCCCGCCCGAGGAGACTCTCAGCGAGGAAGAGATCGTCCTGACCTTTTCCGTCGGGACGATGGTCGCTAATCTCTTCGAAACACAAACCGCTCTTGTTACGCCGACGCCTGCAAGCACGAACACACCTCTGCCGACGAATACATTTCTCCCGACGCCGACCGCTTTCAATACCGCGCTTCCATTGGCAACATGGACTCCCGCTCCGATCTTCTACAGCCCCACGCCCAATCTGGCGCTGATTCCTACTGTAACCGGCACCCCGCCGACGGCGACATCCAATGCGGGCGCGCTCGCTTTCGGATGCAACAACGCCGCTTTTGTCCGCGACGCCAACTATCCGCCGGGAACGACCGTTTCCGCCGGCGAAGGATTTGTCAAGACGTGGAAGGTTGAAAATAACGGTTCCTGCGAATGGGCGTACAACTACACGCTTGCCGTCGTCAAGGACGACGATTTCGATTCGTCGTGGGGCAGGCTGGGAAGAAATGTCGCAGTGGGAACCTGGGCTGAGGTCTCGGTTATCGTGAATGCGCCCAAACATGCGGGGACTTATACCGGTTACTGGCGCATGGCGGATGCGAGCGGCAACGCCTTCGGCGCCACGCTCGCCCTCACCATCGTGGTCCCTTGAGTCTGACAATCAGCCGCTATTTCCCATCCTTCACTTTCAACTTTCCCCTCTCTTTCTTCTTTCCTTACCCGACCCTTCATCGTCATCAAACAACCCTCCAATCACCAATCGCCAATTACCAATCACCAATCACCAATCACCTTCCCTCTCTCCTTCGCCGCCTTCACCAACCCCACAAACAGCGGATGCGGCTTCATCGGACGCGATAAAAACTCCGGGTGAAACTGGCTCGCCACCATATAGGGATGATCCTGCAATTCGATAATCTCCACCAGTCGTCCATCTGGCGATAACCCTGAAAATATCATGCCGCGTTTTTTGAACGCCTCGCGATAGGCGTTGTTGAACTCCCAGCGGTGGCGATGGCGCTCCTCCACGCTGGGGGCGTCATAGGCGGCCGCCGCCTTCGTCCCCGGCTGAAGCAGGCACGGGTAGAGTCCGAGCCGCATCGTCCCTCCCATATCGCTGATCGAGCGCTGGTCCACCATCAGATCAATGACCGGGTGGGGCGTGCTGCGATCAAATTCCGACGAATTGGCATCCTCGTACCCGAGGACATTCCGCGCAAATTCAACGCACATCACCTGCATTCCCAGACACAACCCAAGATAAGGGACTTTATTTTCCCGCGCATATTGCGCCGCCAATATTTTTCCTTCCACGCCGCGCGAACCAAACCCGCCCGGCACGAGCACAGCGTCCGCCGCTTTGACGATATCCCAGCCTTTGTCCTTTTCGAGATCGGCGGAATGCACCCACTTGATGGAAATTTCGACATCGTTGGCAATGGCGGCATGTTTCAACGCCTCGCGCACCGACATATACGCGTACTGCAATTCGACATATTTTCCGATCAACGCCACGTGGACGGTCGGCTTTTCCTTCTTGACATTTTCCACCAATTTTTTCCACGGACGCATGTCCGATTTACGGCTGGCCTGCAACCCAAGTTTGGCGAGAATTAATTCGCCCGCGCCCAGTTCTTCCAGCAAAAGCGGTACTTCATACAAGACCTCGGCTGTTTTCATGGGGATGACGGCGTTCCTCTCCACATCGCAGAACAGCGCGATCTTGTCGCACAACCCCTGGTCAATATCCGCGTCGGCGCGCGCGATGATCACGTTGGGCGAAATGCCAATGGAGCGCAAGGCCGCCACCGAATGTTGAGTTGGCTTGGTTTTGATCTCGCCCGTTGCGCCAATGGTTGGAAGCCAGGTCACATGTACAAACAGACAATTCTCGCGCCCAACCTCGTTTCGTAATTGACGCAGCGCTTCCAAAAACGGCTGCGACTCAATATCGCCCACTGTGCCGCCCACTTCAAGGATGACAATCTCCGCGCCGGTTTCCTTTTCAACCAGCCCGATGCGCCGCTTGATCTCATTGGTAATATGCGGAATGACCTGAATCGTCCCGCCCAGATAATCTCCGCGCCGTTCCTTTGCGATGGTTTCCGCGTATACCTGCCCCGTCGTGAAATTGCTGACCCGGCTCAGGCGAATGTCAATAAACCTTTCGTAGTGACCAAGATCAAGGTCTGTCTCTGCGCCGTCGTCCAGCACGTACACCTCCCCATGCTGGTACGGCGACATTGTGCCGGGATCCACATTAATATATGGGTCAAGTTTTTGAACCGCAACCTTAAAGCCGCGCTCCTTCAACAACAATCCCATCGCCGCCGCCGTTACGCCCTTGCCAACCGACGACACCACGCCGCCGGTAAAAAATAAATATTTTGTAGTCATTTATACCTCCTCTGTCATTGTGAAGAGGGCGTTCCTCCCGGCGAAGCAATCTCATTTCAAATAAGGAGATTGCTTCGGGCTATCGCCCTCGCAATGACATAAACAAAAGAGAATGGGGAGGGCGTTCTGCCCTCCCCATTCGGGGTTCGTTTCATGTCGCTTGAAATATCTCTTTATGTTTCATCCGACCAGCTTGACCAAATCTTCGGCGGCGCGCCGCATTTCAAGGAAGACCATGCCCAGTTTTGCCTCCTGCCGCGCCATGGCTGTCAACACGGCTTCGTCGCCGATGGCGGTCAGCACAATCGAACCTTTGTCGCCTTTGATGTAAACCTGCTCCAGCCCGCCGCGTCCCAGTTCGCCGGAGATGCGCTCGCCCAGGCTCAACATGGCCGCCGACATGGCCGACACGCGATCTTCCTCCACACCCTGTTGCAGGGCGGAAGCCATAATCAACCCGTCCACCGACACAATGGCGGAGGCTTCAATATCGGGCGCGGCGGCTTGCATGGTGCGAAGCCGTTCAACCAGTTGTTCAGCGCGGGATAGTGCCATAAATTGTTCTCCTGAATAAATTTGAACGTTCAGAGTTTACCAGAAAAATCTTCATTCGAGAATTGCCCGCTCATTTCAATATCCTTTCCCGGCTTTTCCGCCAAAATTTGACCGCCCCCTTTCTTCGTGCTAAACTTACCGATTGTCATGTTTGCGTTTATTTTATCGTTCGCCCTGTTCCTTCAGGATGCGTCCGTCGCCATCCTTGCCCCCCAGCCCGGCGAGACATTGCGCGGATTAATTCAGATTCAAGGCAGGATGGACTCCCCCGAATTTTCATCGGCGGAACTGGCTTTTACCTTCGACGCTTCCGCCTCCGACCCCGCCGCGGGTTGGTTCGTCATCCAAACCTTTTCCCAGCCGACAGCGAATCCCATCATCGCCGAATGGGACACCACCGCCGTCACCGACGGAGACTACGCCCTGCGCCTGCGCCTTACGCTCAAAGACGGCTCGTTTCAAGACGCGCTTATCAACGACTTGAGAATCCGCAACGACGACCCGCTTCCCACCGCCACGCCGCCGCCTACCCTCCCCGACTTCAACTTTCAGCCCCCCGGCGGCCAGCCTGCCGAATCCGCCGAAGCGACTCCAACCCTGCTTGTCACTCACCCCACCGGCACGCCCCTGCCGGTTAACCCTGCCTCGCTCCCTGCCGCGTCCATCTTCACAGTATTCTGGCAAAGCGCCAGCGTCGTTCTCATTCTGTTCGCCGTAATCTCCCTCCTTCTCCGCCTCCGCAAAAACTGAGAATCACTTTCCACTTTCCTCTCTTTCATCCTTCATCCTTCCTCTTTCATCCTTCCATGACTCCCCCCTCCCCCCCCCTTCTCATCGGTCTCGGCAACCCCGGGCGCGAATACAAAGACACCCGCCACAACATCGGCTTCATGCTCGTGGATCATCTCGCCGAACGCATCGGCGCGCGCGGACTGAAAGTTCAGTCCAAGGCCATCGTCACATCGGGACTGTACGAGGAAACCAAAATCATCCTCGCCAAGCCGCAGACGTATATGAATCTCTCGGGTCAATCGGTCCAGGGATTGCTTCACTTCTACAAAATCCCGCTGGAGAATCTGATCGTCGCCCATGACGACCTGGATATCCCCTTCGGCGCGATTCGCATCCGTCCCACCGGCGGCCCGGGCGGACAGCGCGGCATGGCGAACACCATCGAACTGCTCGGCACGAAAGACTTTCCGCGCCTTCGCCTCGGCATAGGCCGCCCACCCGGGCGCATGGACCCGAAGGATTATGTCCTGCAAAACTTCTCAAAAGACGAAGCGAAGATACTGCCCGAAATCCTCTCCCGCGCCGCCGACGCCGCCATTGAGTTTGTGATGAACGGTTTGAATTCGGCGATGAACAAGTTTAATGGGATGATGAATGGTGGATGGTGAATGGTGAATAGTGAATGGTAAATGATGAATGATGGATGATGGATGATGAATGATGAATGATGAATGATGGATGGTGAATGGTGATGGTGGATGGTGAATGGTGGATGGTGAATGGTGGATGGTGAATGGTGGATGGTGAATAGTGAATAGTGAATAGTGGATGGTGAATAGTGAATAGTGAATAGTGAATAGTGAATAGTGAATAGTGAATGATGATTGTGGAATACACCTTGAACCTGCAACCTGCAACCCGTAACCCGTAACCCGTAACTTGCAACCCGTAACCCGTAACCTGTAACCTGCAACCTGCAACCTGTGCAACCTGCAACTCCCCCCATGCCCCTCCTCGCCTTCCTGCGCGAACTGCCCGAATACAAATCCATTCTCGCCAAGCTGAGCGAGCGTAAAGCGATTCCCAGCCTGGGATTGCCGCGCGCGGCGCGTTTGCCGATTCTTGCCGCTCTTCACGCGGATGCGAACCAGCCGATCCTGCTCGTCACCGACCGCGCCGACCATGCGCTTGCGATGTTCGATGAACTTGGGTTTTGGGTTAAGTCACCGCGCTATTTATTTGCGGAACCCAACCCGCTATTTTACGAAGACGCCGCCTGGGGCATCACCACCCGCCGCGAAAGACTGCAAACGCTCACCGCCCTCTCCAATTACCATTTACCATTCACCAAAAAACCCGAAACGCCCCCCATCATTGTCGCCTCCGTCCGTTCGTTGATGACGCGAACTCTGCCCCGGCGGGATTTTCTCAAAGCGTGTAAAAAACTCGCAGTAAGCCAGACCAGCCGCCCCGAAGCCCTGATGCGCGAATGGGCGCGGATCGGCTATCAGCGCGTGAATACCGTCCTCGAGCCGGGGCAATTCTCTCATCGCGGCGGCATCCTCGATGTGTGGGCGCCGACGGAGTTGAACCCCGCGCGGCTGGATTTTTTTGGCGACGAGATCGAGATCCTCCGCGCCTTCGACCCCGCCACCCAGCGCACGCTCGAAAGCCTCGATTCGATATTGATTACGCCCGCGCGCGAATTCCTTGCGGATATGACGGAAAGCGACGCGCCGCTATCGGAATTTCATATTCCATTGCTTCATTCACAACCCGCGTCCTTGCTGGATTATCTGCCGCAGAAGACTTTGATTTTTGCGGACGACCTCGGCATGATTGAAACCATGGCGAATGAAATCGAAGAACAGGCGGTCAAGTTTCGGCAGGAGAGCGTCGGCGAAGGGACGCTCGCGGCGGATTTTCCCGCGCCGTATTTGCCGTGGTCGGAACTGAACGACTCGCTGGATGATTACGCCCGGCTTGAACTGGGACGTTCTGTCGAATCTGAAACCGAAGGCGGGCTTGCTTCGCGCTTTGGGCATGACGAGCGTTTTGGCGGCCGGCTTAAACCGTTTGTGGATTATCTCGCCCCCATCGTCGAACGCGGCGAACAGGTTTTCATCGTCTCGCGCCAGGCTCAACGGTTGCGCGATTTATGGTTTGAGCATTATCCCGAATCCGAACATCCGAATCTTGAATTTACCGAAGCGTCGTTGTCCGAAGGCTTCACGCTAACTACTCATCCATTTCCTGCTCGTCTACTCTCTGTTCACCTAATCACCGACTCCGAAATCTTCGGCTGGGAGCGCCCCCAGCCGCGCTCTCGCCAGCGACAAACCGCCGACACGCCCGAATCGTTATACGCCGATTTGCAGGCGGGCGATTACGTTGTGCATGTGGATCACGGCATTGGGCGCTTTGCGGGTTTGATTCAGCGGCAACTCGATGGGCATGAGCGCGAGTATCTCACGGTGGAGTATGAGCGCGGCGATGTTCTTTATGTCCCCGTTCACCAGGCCGATCGGCTGACGCGCTACGTCGGCGCGGATGGCGGCAAGCCTTCGCTGGATAACCTCGGCGGGCAGGCGTGGGCGGAGACAAAGAGCCGCGTCAAGGAGGCGGTGCAGAAAGTCGCTGAAGACCTGCTCGATCTTTATGCGCGGCGGCAGGTGGCGCAGGGGTTTGAGTTTGCGCCGGATACGCAATGGCAAAAGGAACTTGAAGATAGTTTTCCCTACGTCGAGACCGACGACCAGAAGCGCGCCATCGCCGACATCAAACGCGACATGGAACGCGCCCGCCCGATGGATCGCTTGTTGTGCGGCGATGTGGGCTATGGAAAAACCGAAGTGGCGTTGCGCGCCGCCTTCAAAGCCGTGATGAGCGGCAGGCAGGTTGCGGTTCTTGTGCCGACGACGGTTTTGGCGCAGCAACATTTTGAGACGTTTTCCCAGCGGCTCGCGGCGTTTCCGGTCAAGGTGGAGATGCTTTCCCGCTTCCGCACGCCGCGCGAGCAAACCGAAATTTTATACAAACTTGCGACGGGCGAAATGGATATTGTCATCGGGACGCATCGCCTCATTTCCGCCGACGTTGTGTTCAAGGATTTGGGCTTGGTCGTCATTGACGAGGAGCAGCGCTTCGGCGTGACTCATAAAGAGCATCTTAAGAAACTCCGCACCGAAGTGGATGTGCTGACGCTGACCGCCACGCCGATTCCGCGCACGCTGTACATGGCGCTGACCGGCGTGCGCGACATCTCCAACCTCAACACGCCGCCCGAGGAACGCCTGCCCATCGTCACGCATGTGGGACCGTATTCTTCGCGGCTGGTGCGGCAGGCGGTCTTGCGCGAACTGGAGCGCGGCGGGCAGATTTTTTACGTCCACAACCGCGTGCAGACGATTGACGCGATGAAGGCGCATCTTGAGAAACTCGTCCCCGAGGCGCGGATTGACATCGGTCACGGGCAGATGCCGGAGCATCAACTCTCGCAGGTCATGCACCGCTTCGGAAACGCCGAGATTGACATTCTGCTCTCGACCACGATCATCGAATCCGGGCTGGATATTCCCAACGCCAACACGCTGATCGTGGATCGCGCCGATACGTTTGGGCTGGCGCAACTCTATCAACTGCGCGGACGGGTGGGGCGCGGGGCGATGCGGGCTTACGCTTATTTCTTTCGCCATAAAAAACTCACGCCGACGATTGAGGGTCAACAGCGGCTTGAAGTCATTGCGGAGAATACGCAACTTGGCGCGGGATATTCCATCGCCATGCGCGACCTTGAGATTCGCGGCGCGGGCGAACTTCTCGGCACGAAACAACACGGGTTTATTCAAGCCGTCGGTTTTCATCTTTACACCCGCCTGCTTGCGGATGCGGTGAGACGAATACGAACCGCTAAAAATCACTCGGCAAACATTCCCATAAAAGAATTCATCCTTCAGCCTTCATCCCTTCGACAAGCTCAGGGCAATGCCTTCAGCCTTCCATTGTCCATCCCCGTCAATGTGGACCTTCCCCTCGCCGTCGGTATCCCCGCGCATTACATCGCGGATCAAGACCTGCGCCTGCGCCTCTATCGCCGCATCGCGGACGTGCGCGACGAGACCGAACTGGACGCGCTCGGCGCGGAATTCCGTGATCGCTTCGGTCAAATGCCGGAGATGACGCAGAATCTTTTGTATCAGATGCGGGTCAAACTGCGGGCGGAACGGATCGGGCTGGCGGCGGTGGGCTGGGAATCGGGGCAGATCCTGCTCAGGTATCCGCAACCAGCCAACGGCGCGGAGGCGAAGCGTCTGCCTGACCGGGCAAACGGCGTGAGAGGAGGAAAAGGTCAATATTGGGTGGCGGTCAATAAAGAGGAAATCTGGACTGCAAAATTGCTGGATGTGTTGGCAAGTTTGACGGCGCCGGATGGCGGGTAGCAAGCGGATGAATTTTTTTCAGGGGAGCGCGTCTATTTCCCATCCGCGCCGCGTTTTTGGGCTGTATGCCACGCGGTATATTTTTCCTTCTTCAAGCGTTTCATAGACATCGCCCATGATGATGACAGAACCAATCCCTTCGAATTCAGCATAGAATGTTTTTGGCGATCGGGAGGTGTGGCGTTTGTGCGCAAGCCGCGCCTCAAGGACCTGGGCTGTGCCGCTGCGTAGATCCATGAGGTTGTTGTAAATATGCAAGCTTGTTGCCGCGAGGACGGCCAGCATCAACAGCCCGCTGACGGCGAGGAAGATTATGAAGGGGAGATTTTCACGCAAGCCGGTGAAAAGACACGCAAACATCCCGCAGAGAATAGTCAGCAGGACGAAGAGAGAAATTGCAGGCAGAGTTGCATTTGCCTTCAGCCAGTTTTGTTGTTCAAGGGTGAGCGGTTTGGCGGACATGTTTATTGGTATGCCTCGCAGTTTAGATTTTCTTTTAATCCGTTTAGCGCCGCTTCCTTTTTATCCGTCGCCGGAGCGGATTCTGCCAGCCGATTCAACGCGCCGCACAGGCTGGGTTCCAGCCCCGCCGTGACGCGGTTTGCGAATTTGGTCATTTCCTTTACTTTATCCCAATCCCCGGTTTGACCAAAGCCTTCGATGAAGGGGATGTATTCGAAGCCGTTGTCGGGGCGTTCGCTGTTCGCTTCGGCTTCGTTCCACAGGCGGACGATTTCATCCCATTCCTGATATTGTCGGGCGAGGTCGGCTTGTTCAAAGTAGTAGCACCAGGTTTGCGTGTTGGTTTTGCCGTAAATCTCTTCGGGCGGAGTCGGGGATTCGCCTTCGACTGGTTTGATCAGGGCGATGTCTGACCCGGCGGAGAGGCGGCGCATGTCGTCGCTGACGAGGCGCAGGTTTGCATCCTGGGGTTGGAGAATCCACAGGCATCTCTGCATCTCAGGGTTGAACGAGAGCAGGATCATTTTCCGGCTGTCGCCTTTGAAGTCCATCGTCAGTTTACTGCCTTCGAGCGGAATCCCGGCGAGGAAGTCGTCCGTGTTTGGGTTGGTGTAATAGAACGGAAAATACCAGTAGGGCGGTTCGGAAATATCGCCGGGCTGGTAGGTTGTGATGAGCGAATACGCGACCGAATAACTTCCCATAAAACCGAGGATTTCCTCATCTGTGACGCTGGCGGTTCCGGGTTCGAGCGCGGGCGCGCGCCAGAGCAATTCGCGGGCGAGGCGTTCCTGCTTTTCCCACGAATAGGCGAACTCCCTTTCGAGGGTCAGGTGCATACCGACGGCGAGGGCGACGCACAGCGCGATCGCGGCGATTTTCTTCCTGGCGTTGTCAATCATGTTTTCGACGATGACCGCGAAGATCAGCGACGCTCCCAGAGTCGCCCCAATGCCGAAGCGCGACCCGGCAAATTCGTTCTTGTGCGTGACGATGTCCTGACCGATGATCCAGAGTGGAGCCATGCCGAGGAGGACGATGAGCAAGCCCAGGGTCAGCGGGGAGACGAGCCAGCGTTTTTCGGCGGACGTTTCGGCGTTATGGGTTTTTGTCAGGTGGAGGAATGTGGCGAGAAACGCCAGCGCGCCGACAAAAAGGACGAAGGAATTGAAGATCGTAGCGAATGAAAATAATTCCGGGGTCAGGGCGCGCTGCCAGCTTGTGAAGATGACGATGATCGAATCCTGTAACGCTGTGCGGATGAGAAGCCAGCCGGTTTCGAGCGGGTTTTCGAGCAGGGCAAAGAGGATTTTCGGCGAGTTGCGGTCGCCGATGGGCGGCGGAATGTACAGGAACATGCGCCAGATGATATAGGCGGCGAGCGCGGCCAGATAGGGCAGCCAGTTCAAAAGCGTTTTCGATACGCGCGCGCGAATTTCCCCGACCTTTTCGCTCAACAGCCAATATAAGATCAGCGGGCGGATGAGCGTCATGCCGACAAAGTATTCGGCGGTGAACAGATGCAGCCCTTCGAGCAGGACTGCCGCCGCGGTCAATGGGATGCGATAGCGATCCGTTGTGACGGCGCGGGCCATGAGGTAGAGGCTGAGGGCAAAGAAAAGGAATCCGCTCCAATACAGCATGGCGTTGACGGCGTACGATTGAATCAGAAAAAACGGGTGAACCAGAAAAATGAAAGCCGCAAATGCAACTTCGCGCCGGCGCGAGGGCCACAGAAGTTTAAGGAAATACCACACGGTTGTCGCCGTCAGCCAGCGCGCCATCAGCGCCGCGATATGCCATGCCAGCGGGTTGAAACCCAGCAATCGAAACAGGCTGATGTAAAGCCAGGCCGCGTTCGGGCGGCTGTCGTAATACATCTCGATCGTCAGGCTGGGGATGCCTTTGTTGAAGGCGTAAAATACATAGGGCCAATCGTCCTGATAAAACCCCAGCCGGTTGGCGAGCAAACCAAAGCCGAAAATAGCGACCAACAGGAAGGCCAGCGGCGTGAGATTTTCCTTGATGACGATGTTTTGAAATCGCGCGCGAATGTTTTTCATGTCGGCGTGATTATACCCTCGACAAATTTGCGCGCCTCTTTCCAGACTGTTCCTCGGGCTGCAAAATCTCCAGATTTTGCATCGAAAGTTGGGAGACTTTCGACTCCGCTGGGCGTAATTTTGCATCGAAAGCCGGGAGAGGTCGCATGATTTCCCACGCCTTGACTTTGTTGGTGTAAAATAGAACACACGTTCCTAAAATTGGAAAAGATAACCTCATGGAATTTAAACTTCAAGCGCCGTTTCAACCGATGGGCGATCAGCCCGAAGCCATCCGTTCCCTTGTGGATGGCGTGAATAAAGGGCTTAAGCATCAGGTCTTGCTGGGGGCTACTGGAACCGGAAAGACCTATACCATCGCCTCGGTCATCCAGGAATTGCAAAAGCCCGCGCTGATTATGGCGCACAACAAAACGCTGGCGGCGCAGTTATACGCCGAGTTCCGCGATTTCTTCCCTGAAAACGCCGTGTCGTATTTTGTTTCGTACTACGATTACTACCAGCCGGAGGCGTACGTTCCGCGCCATGACCTGTTCATCGAGAAGGAAACGCAGATCAACGAAGAGATCGAGCGGATGCGCCTTGCGGCCACGACGGCGCTCATCTCGCGGCGGGATGTGATCATCGTCGCTTCGGTTTCGTGCATCTACGGGCTTGGCTCGCCGGAGGAATTCGGCAAGGGGACGGTGACTCTCAAGGTCGGCGAGATTTACAGGCGCAACGCCCTGCTGAGACAGTTGATCGAAAGCCAGTATCAGCGCAACGACATGGAACTGCGCCCGGGAACCTTCCGCGTGCGCGGCGACACGCTGGAGATCGTCCCGGCTTATGAGGATAAGAAAGGTTTCAAGATCGCATTCTTCGGCGACGAGGTCGAGCGCATCATGCAGTTCAGCCCGCTGACCGGCGAAATTTTCGACGAGCCGCAGGAAGTTTCCATTTACCCCGCCAAACAATTCTTGACCGACGCCGACCGCTTGAAAGAATCCATCAAAGCAATTGAAGCGGAGTTGGAGGAACGGCTGGCGTTGTATAAGAGCGAGGGAAAATTCCTCGAAGCCCAGCGCATCGAACAACGCACGCGCTACGACCTGGAAATGCTGAAGGAAGTCGGCTACTGTTCCGGCATCGAAAACTACTCGCGCCACCTGGACGGGCGCGCCCCCGGCACGCATCCCTGGACGCTGATTGACTTTCTGCCGAGCGACTACCTGCTGATCATTGACGAGAGTCACATGACCGTGCCGCAGATTCGCGGCATGTACAACGGCGACCGCTCCCGCAAGGAAACGCTGGTCGAATACGGATTCCGCCTGCCCTCCGCGCTGGATAACCGCCCGCTCAAGTTCGATGAGTTTGAAGGGGTGATGGGTTCGACAATTTACACCTCCGCGACTCCGGCGGAATATGAAACAAAAAACGCCCAACAGGTCGTCGAGCAAATCATCCGACCGACGGGGTTGGTGGACCCCGAGGTCGTGGTTCGCCCGGTCAAGGGGCAGGTGGATGATCTGGTCGGAGAGATCGGGCAACGGGTGGAAAGAGGCGAGAGAATCCTCGTCACGACTCTCACCAAACGCATGGCGGAGGATTTGACGAAATACATGAAAGAGTTGGGGATCAAAGTCAATTACCTGCACTCGGAAGTGGAAACGCTGGAGCGCGTCAGCATCCTGCGCGACCTGCGGCTCGGCAAGTTTGACGTGCTGGTGGGAATCAACCTCTTGCGCGAAGGGCTGGACCTGCCGGAGGTTTCGCTGGTCGCAATTTTAGACGCGGACAAGGAAGGCTTTCTGCGCTCCGACACGGCGCTGATTCAAACCATCGGGCGCGCGGCGCGCAACGTGAACGGGCGCGTCATCATGTACGCCGACCGCATGACAGACTCGATGAAACGCGCGATTGACGAAACCAACCGCCGCCGCGCAAAGCAGATCAAATATAACGAAGAGAACGGCATCGTCCCGTTCAGCATCACCAAGGCGATCCACGACCTGACCGAGGAAGTGGCTTCCATGGCGGTGGGCGAGGCGAAGGGCGAATATAAAACCAAGGAGCGGGGCGACCTGCCGCGCAACGAACTGCGCCAGATCATGCGCGAAATGGAAACGCAGATGAAGGACGCCGCCAAAAATCTCGAGTTTGAAAAAGCGGCGGCATTGCGCGACGAACTCTACGAACTCAAAAGCCTGCTGGCGGAGGACGAAAGCCTGAAACCCTGGGAGCGCATCAAGTTGTTGAGCGGAGAAGAGGACTGAAGTTTGCGCGGCGCTGTAAGAATTTTGCCCGGCCCGACATCAAACGAAAAAGGAGAGAGTATGATTCTAAAAAAGATAACGCTTCGCGCATCGGGACTCGCCCTGGGCTTGGTCGCTGTCCTTCTGGCAGTTTCCTGCGCCCCGGCTGAATCGGCCCCCGCGTCCGACGTTCCGATCGTGACCGAGCCGCCAAACGCAGAATCCCCCGCGCTTACAGCAGCGCCGTCCGTTCAACCTGCGGTCACATCGCGCGGCGACGCGCTCGAAGCCAGCGACCCGGCCGCCGTCAACCTCGCTTCGGGCGGTCTGCAACTGGTTGAATTCTTCCGCTTCACCTGAGCGACCTGCCGATCCATGGCGCCCATGGTTCATGGGCTCGAAGCGGAATATTACGGCAGGGTCAAATTCAGTTACCTCGACGCGGACGACCCGGACACGCAGACTTTTCAACGAACGCTGGGATTCGCATTCCAGCCCGAATTCTATTTGCTGGACGCCGATGGCAACGTCTTGAAAAAACTGGTCGGGTTTGTCTCGGCGGACGATTTCCGAAACCTGTTCAACTCGCATCTGCAATAAACTTCCCTGCCGCATAAACAAGCGCCTTCTCCCTAGACTCTTTGCGCGCTAAGAGAGCGTTTCATAAACCCTTTTTTGGACGCGGATTACGCGGATTTCACGGATTCTCAAGGAAAAAACAAATGAAAAATCCGTGTTTGTCCGTGTAATCCGTCCAATCCGTGTACTTAAGAAACACTCTCTAAGGGATCATCTCCGTCGCTGTCGCTGTCGCCGTAGGCGTGGCGGTCGGCGAAGCGGTGGCGGTCGTCAACGGCGTATTCGTCGCCGTCGGCGGGATCGTCGCGGTGGGAGTCGCCACGCCCGCAACCGAATACACCCGGCTGACCACCTCGCCGGGCCCGCCCATCAAACCCAAATCCGTCCCATTATAGGTAATGCGCAACGCGGAGCCGTCGCCGGTCAAAATCGAAATTTGATTTTCAGCCTCGATGACTTTCGTCTCGCGCGGAGCCATGCGCCCTTCGAATGCGGTTTTCCCGTCCGCTGAAATTCTCACGAAAACGCGCTCCACCGCAAAGACACTCACGACCACATTCGCGCCCGAAGGCGACAGCGACGTTTCAGGAGTCGTGAACCCTTCGAGCCCGGGAATCGGACTGGCGGCGGGCGTTTCGCTAATTGCGTCAGATGTCGCCTCGATGGAAGCGGTCTCGGGTGGGTTCGCCAATACATCCGCGATCGAAGGCGCAGTCGGTTGCGCCTCCTCTCCTTGCGAATTGACAACGCGCGCCACGCCCCAGATCGCCAGCGCGATCAATGCCGCGATCGTCAACAAACCGAAGACCAAATCCCCGGCGATGAACGTTCGCAGGAGCGGGATGACGGGCGTGACCTGCGTCTGGATTTTCTCGCGCGGCGTCTCGGTATATTTCTCGTGCCGCCGCGCCTGCAACGCGTCCGCGTAACGCAACAGAACCTCGTCCGCGTCCAGCCCCAAAAAGTTCGCATAATTCGAAAGCATCCCCCGCGTCTGCACCGTCGAAGGAAGTTTCTCGAACGCGCCCTCCTCCAACGCCTTCACGAAAACCGCGCGCAAATGCGTATGCCGTTCCACCTCCGCGACCGTCAGGCTGATCGTCTCGCGCCGTTCGCGCAGTTTCGCGCCGATCTCCGCCATGATCGCATCCGCAGGCAATAGCGGCGCGGCGGGTTGTTGCGATTCGGCTTTCTCTTCTTTGGGAACGACAAACGCCTCAGCCGAATCTCCTCCATCAACCTTGATCCTGAACTGCGAACGGATTCGACCCCACAAGCCTTGCTTCGCCTCTTCCCCAACTTCAGCCTGACCCTCCCCATCGGCTGGAATCTCCGTCCCGGCTTGATCCTGCGAATCCGCTTCCGGCGCGGACTCCGCTTGGAACTTGCGATTCAACAACCGGCTTAGGAAACGAGGCTTCGGCTTTTCATCCGTCGAGTCGGTCAACGGCGGGAGTTCCGTCTCCGCAAGGTTCACCTGCGGGAGCGGTCCGCTTACTTCCGCAGGCGGGAGCGGGTTGCGCTGAATTTCCGCGATCATTTCGTCAATGTCGAGTTCGAGATATTCCGCATAGTTGCGTAAAAATCCGCGCCCCTGCGCCGCCGACGGCATGACCGAGAAATCGTCCGCTTCGAGCGCCTGCAAAAATACGCGGCGGATGCGCGTCTCCTCCGCCGCCTTTTCAAGGGAAATGTAACGCGACTCGCGTTCGCGCTTGAGTCGCTGACCGATGGTTTCAGGCATGACGCTATTTTACCCCGACGCGCGTAGAGCAAGCCTGTAGGCTTGTTCTACTTTACCTTGACAATCGTCCGCGCATGACGTAGCATCGTCCCATGCGAATCGGGATGATGGTTGACAGTTACAAACCCTATATCAGCGGCATTACGAACTACGTCGAGATCAACAAGCAATTCCTTGAAAAAGCCGGTCACGACGTTTTCGTCTTCACCTTCGGCGACCTGGACTATAAGGACGACGAAACGAACGTGATCCGCAGCCCCGGTTTGCCGCTGGCGGATTCAGGCTTTTATCTTTCGATGCGCTATTCGCGCCAGGCGAAAAAAATATTGCAGACGATGGACATCGTCCATGTGCATCACCCGTTCCTGAGCGGACGCCTTGCCCTGCGCTACTGCCGCCCGGCGGGTATTCCAATCGTGTTTACCAACCATTCGCGCTACGACCTGTACGCGCAAGCCTACCTGCCCATGATGCCGGAGGAGGTCACGCTCGGCATGTTGCAGGCGTACATGCCGCCCTTCTGCAAAGCCATGGATCTGGTCATCGCGCCTTCCGCCGGGATGGGCAGGGTGTTGCGTGAATTGAAGGTGGAGAACGAGATCGAAATCATCCCCAACGGGGTGGACCTGGCGAGTTTTCAAAACGCTTCGCCGACTCCGCGTGAAAAGTACGGCTATAAATCGGACGATATTCTGATCGTCTATGCGGGGCGTATCGCGCTCGAAAAAAATATCCCTTTCCTGATAAACGCTTTCACAGGGATTGCGGGAGCCGTGCCGAACGCTAAACTGCTGATCATCGGCGGCGGGGTTCAGCAATATGAGGAAGAGATCCGCGATTATGTTGCGGGCAAGGACGGCGCAAAGCGCATCCGCATGACCGGCAGGATTCCATACGACGAATTGCCAGCCCATCTTTCGATGTGCGACATTTTCGCCACCGCTTCCGTCACGGAGGTTCATCCCTTGTCGGTGATCGAAGCCATGGGCGCGGGGCTTCCGGTGATGGGCATCGAATCCGTCGGCGTCGGCGATACCGTGCAGGATGGGGTCACCGGCTATCTTGCTACGAACGACGCGCCCTCCTTCACGGCAAAACTCACCCGCCTGTGCCTCGACTCCGAATTACGCAAGCGGATGGGCCGCGCGGCGAGAGAGGCGTCGAAGGTCTATTCCATCGAACGCGCCGCGCAACGGATGCTGGAACAATACGAGCGTTTATTGCGCGAGCCGGGGCGCCGCAAAGACAAGTTGTATTTTCGCCTGCGCGAAATCCTGCAAAGGTCCTTGCGATGATGAAGCATAACCAACGCATCGGCGCATGGGGCGAGGAGACCGCCGCGGCGTGGCTTGCAGAACGCGGCTTCGTGATCGTGGCGCGCAACGTCCGCACGCCGTACGGGGAGATTGATATTGTGGCAAAAGCAAACGGAGTTTTTTACTTCGTCGAGGTCAAGACGCTGACCGCGCCGAAGACCTTCCTCCCCGAACACCAGATCACCGCGCGAAAACGCGAACACATGCTCAACGCCGCCGCGCATTACGCCGCAGAACACGAGGTTGATCGCTGGCAGGTTGACGCGATCTCCGTCGAAGGCAAACCCGGCGGGACGCCCGTCATCCTTCGCTTCGAAAATATTCAGTGAACCGATTCTGAGCGAACTCCAACCTCTCCCGCCGTTGGCTCGAAAGTCGGGAGACGTTTACGTCCTGTTTCATCGCTGCCGCGCTTGGGTATAATTACATCGAACAAACGCACCCCAACCCGCCGCGTCAAGGAGAGCAGCATGGCAAACGTCATCGGACCCGACATCAGTTTCTACCAGGACGACCCCGAAACCCCGCAGGGCGTTAACTTCATCAAGATGCGCCAGAACGCGCAGTTTATCATTGTCCGCGCGGGGCAGAACCTGTGGGGCGACCGCGACTTCAAAGCCAACTGGAACGGCGCCAAAGCGGCGGGGCTTCCGCGCGGGGCCTACTGGTTTTACGACAGTCGCATTGACCCAAAACAACAGGCCGAGAAATGGGCTTCGATGTTCGACGGCGATTTCGGCGAACTGCCCCTGTTCGGCGATTTTGAGGACAACTACGGCGGTCCATATAGGGGATGGAGAAATTGGTATGATTTTCTGGAACGCTTCAAGCAACTGATTCCCGCCGGGAAGGAGATCGGCGTTTATACCGGGTATTACTACTGGCTCGAGAACACCGTTTCAGCCGGAATTCCAACCGCCTCGCTAAATTATTTCAAACAATACCCATTATGGATCGCCGCCTATAACCCGACCGGCCCTTCCGTCCCCAAGCCCTGGGATTCGTGGACATTCTGGCAGTTCACCGACAACGGCAACGGCGCGATCTATGGGGTCGAAAGCCTGAACATAGACCTGAACTATTTCAACGGCGGACAGGATGTCTTTGAACAGCGCTTCGATATAACGTTGGGTCCCGCGCCAGATCCGATCCCGCCGGGAAAAAACTACCGCGTCACGGTCGCTTCGCTCAAAGTTCGCTCAGGACCGGGACTGTCATACGACCAGCTCGGCAGTGTCAAACTCAACCAAGTCGTCGAGAGAATCGAATCCAATGCGGATGAGACCTGGCACAAGATCCGCACGCAAGACGGAGGCTTGACCGGCTGGAGTTTCGCCGCCTATCTGCAAAACATCGGCGGAACCCCGCCGGATTCGGGGACGGGATCAGGCGGAACCGGGACGGAAACCCCTCCGCCGGCGGAGGAAACGACGGCTTCATATCGTGTAACGGCTTTCTCGCTCCGGGTCCGCGAAGGACCGGGGATGTCCTATCAACAGATCGGGAGCGTTAAATTCAACGAGATCGTCGAAAGCCTCGACGCGAGCCAGGACGGTGTGTGGCTGAAGATTCGCAAACCTGACGGCAGTTTGACCGGTTGGTGCGCGGCTTCGTACATGGAAAAAGTGGGCGTATCCCCTGCGCCCGACGATGGGGGAACCTCCACGCCGCCCCCGGAGGATGAAGGAGGGGAAGGGGACGGCGAATGGTATCGTGTAACCGCATCTTCCTTGAAAATTCGCACGGGACCGGGCCTTGAATTCGATTCCATCGGCGCGTTCACGTTCGGCGAATTGGTGGAAAAACTCGAAGCCAGTCCCAACAATGAATGGCTGAGAGTGCGCAGCAAGGATGGATTGAAGACCGGCTGGAGTTTCGGTCAATACCTGATCGACGTCAAAAACCCGGGAAGCGAACCGCCTCCCTCCACGACCGTGCCGGAGTATAACGACAAGAATTGGTACAAGGTGACGACGCCCACGCTCAACCTGCGCGAATCGCCGAACCTGACGGCGAAGATCATCGCCACGTTATCGAAGAACGACATTGTTCCCGCGCTGGACGAATCCGACTCGGCGTGGGTTCAAACGCAGAAACTCAACGGCGCGACGGGCTGGTGTTCGCGCGATTATCTGACGCAGGTCAGCGAGCAGAAGAGACCGGATTCGATCACGCAACTCTTATTCCCCGGCGTGACTTATCTCCGCAAAGACCTGACGACCCCGCGTCCGATCGTCGTGCACGTCATTGCCGTCGAACTGCAAAATCCGAAACTGGAATTCCTCGTCACGCCCTCCGCGGGCGGAACGGATGTGCTTTGCACGCGCACAACCTCGGAATTCCTCGAAGAGTTCAAGTTACACGTCGCGATCAACGGCGGATATTTCGGTTATCTCGACGCGTCCTTCGACCCGCCCAAGTTGTGTCCGAACGGCGGCGACCCGGTGCGCATCAGCGATTACGCCGCCTCGCGCGGCAAGGTCTATTCCAACAAGAAGACCGCCCAGCCGGTGATCCACATTGGGAAAAAGAATCAGGTTGCAATCAACCCGAAAAAAATCGCGGCGTTCAACGCTGTTTCCGGCGACCGGCTGGTGGCGGTGAATGGGCAGACGGTGAAGAATCTCGCGGCGCAGGTTCCCAATCCGCGCACGGCGGTTGGTTTAAGCAAAAATGGAAAGTGGCTGACCCTGATGGCGGTGGATGGGCGGCAGCCGGGTTATAGCGAAGGCGTGACTTTTCCCGAACTGGCCGAGTTGCTCATTTCATACGGAGTCTATACGGGAGTAAATATGGACGGCGGCGGTTCGACCGCCATGACCGTGCGCGGCTTCGACGGCAAAGCGCGAGTCCTCAACTCCCCGATTGACATGAATCAGCCCGGCAAGGAACGGGCGGTGGGCAATCATTTGGGTCTGTTGATAAAACCGTAGATACCGTCATTGCGAGGAGCGCTCTTGTTCTTCGCGACGAAGCAATCTTATGAGTTAATCCTGAGATTGCTTCGTGGCGCTTCAGCGCCACGAAGCAATGACGGGAGGAATCATTCCTCCCCAAACTGTTCCTTCGCTTTTTTGGTCTGCTTGCCGCGTTCGTCGGTGTTCAAAATCCGTTTGCGGATTCTAAAGTTCTGCGGCGTGACTTCGAGCAATTCGTCGTCGGCGAGGTATTCAATCGCCTCGTCCAGCGACATCTGTCGCGGCGGAGTGAGGCGGATCTCCATATCTCCGCGGGCGGCGCGGATGTTCGTCAGATGTTTCTTCTTGCAAACATTCACCGAGATATCGCCCGAACGCGCGTTTTCTCCGACCACCATGCCTTCATAAACATCCACGCCAGGCCCCACAAAAAGAATCCCGCGTTCCTCGGCAGACTTTAACGCATACGCCGTCGTCGTTCCGGGCTCCCAGGCCACCAGCGAGCCGGACTGACGGGTGTTCATCGGCCCCGCCAACTCATCGTAGCCGTGAAAGATTGTGTTCATCACGCCCGCGCCGCGCGTGGAGGTGAGGAACTGATAGCGAAAGCCAAGCAAGCCGCGCGTAGGGACGATATAAACCATGCGCGTCGTCCCCTGACCCGAATCCTGCATGTCCATCATTCTGCCGCGCCTCCCCCCGAGCATTTCCACCACCGCGCCGACGGTCTCGGCGCTGGTCTCGATGTGAACTTCTTCATAGGGTTCGAGCAAAACGCCGTCGTCGGCTTTGTGATAGATGACTTCCGGGCGCGAGACCTGGAATTCATACCCTTCGCGCCGCATGGTTTCGATGAGAATTCCCAGGTGCAATTCGCCGCGTCCGGAGATGAGAAAATTTTCCGCCGAGTCGGTATCCGCCACGCGCAAGGAGACGTTCGTGCGCAGTTCGTCGTTCAGCCGCTCGCGCAACTTGCGCGACGTTCCCCATTTGCCTTCCTTGCCGGAGAAGGGAGATGTGTTCACACCAAACGTCATGCGGACGGTCGGCTCCTCCACTTTGATGGAAGGCAACGCAACCGGGTTGGCGGGGTCTGCCAGCGTCTCGCCGATGGCAATGTCTTCCAAACCTGCAAGCGAAATAATATCGCCCGCAAGAGACTCTTCGACTTCAACCTTGTTCAAACCTTTAAAGGTGTAAAGATAGCGCGCGGTTTCCGGGAGAATCTTTCCATCCAGTTTGATGCGCGCCAGTTTCTGCCCGGCTTTGATCTTCCCGGCGAAGATGCGCCCGACCGCGGTCACGCCGCGATAGTCGTCGTAGCCGAGCGTAGTGATGAGCATTTGCAGGGGCGCGTCCGCGTCCACCTTTGGGGCGGGGATGTGTTTGAGGATGGCGTCGAACAGCGGCGAAAAGTCCGGCTCCAGGTTCGGGGAGAGTCCCGCCTTCCCGGCAGTGGCCTGGGCGTAAACGACGGGGAAATCCGCCTGCTCTTCGCTCGCGCCGAGTTCGATGAATAAATCAAACGTTTCGTTCAGGACGCGATCCGGTTCGGCGTCTTTGCGATCCACTTTGTTGATGACGACGATGGCTTTGTGTCCCATCTGGAGCGCCTTCTTCAAAACAAAGCGCGTCTGCGGCATGGGTCCTTCTGCCGCGTCCACGAGCAAAAGCACGCCGTCCACCATGTTCATGACGCGCTCCACTTCGCCGCCGAAATCGGCGTGGCCCGGCGTATCCACGATGTTGATCTTGATGGGCTGGTTCGTTTGCGGGTCAATCAGGCTGATGGCGGTGTTCTTGGCGAGGATGGTGATGCCGCGCTCGCGTTCCAGGTCGTTGGAATCCATCACACGTTCTTCAACGTGCTGGTTTTCGCGGAAGGTGTGAGACTGGCGCAGGAGTCCGTCCACAAGGGTGGTCTTGCCGTGGTCAACGTGCGCGATGATGGCGATGTTTCTAAGGTCGGTTCGGACGTTCATAAGAGGCTTCTTTCGGGTGAAGGGTAGGGAGTGGAAGGATTAGTGAGAGTGAATAGGGAATGGCGGTTGGCCACAAAAAAGACCTGGCGGAGCGCCGAGGTCTTGGAGGGGTCGTTCGGCTTGCGGGCGGTATTTTATCAGAGAGAGAGGGAATGAGGAAGGGATTTTATAGCCTTGCCAAACTTCCAGCCCTGCGAAGGTCGCGGTAATTCCACAAAACCTGCCAGATACGGAGCGCGGCTTCGATCTGTATTTTCAACGACATTTTCGATTTTCCAAATTTGCGGTCGGCAAAATAGATGGGAACTTCGCCGATCTTGAATTCGAGGCAGTGCGCCAGGTAGATCATCTCTACAAGAAAGATGTAGCCCGTGGCTTGAATGTGTTCAAAAGGCATTTGCTTCAAGGTCTCGATGCGCCACATGCGGTAGCCGGTGGTCACGTCGCGCAGGGGAAGTCCGAGGATGGTGCGGGCGTAGAAATTCCCGAACGCGGAAAGCCCCTTGCGCCAGGGCGACCATTTTTCGTCCACCGAACCGCCGCGGATGTAACGCGAGCCGAGGACGATGTCGTTGGTTTCGAGCAGTTTTATCATTTCGACCAGCGCAGCCGGGTTGTGGGATAAATCCGCGTCCATCTGAACGACGGCCTGGGAGTCGCTGTCGAAGATTTTTTGAAATCCGTTGAGGTATGCCGAGCGCAGTCCCATCTTGCCGGGGCGGTGCAGGGTTTCGATTTTGCCGCCGTGCTTTTTGGAAAGTTCCTCGGCCAGCCTGCCTGTGCCGTCAGGGCTGTTATCGTCCACGACGAGCAGGCGCAGATCGAGCGGGAGCGAAAATAAAGCGGAGACCAGTTTGGGCAGGTTCTCCGCTTCGTTATAAGTGGGGGTGACAACTGTAATTCGCAATATGACTTCCCCGTCTCAGGCGTTCAATAACTCCGTCTTGAATTTTGTCACATCCGGGCCGCGATCCTTCAATGAAGGCACTTCGATCAGTTTCGCGCCAAGACGGTCAGGGCGGTTGGCGACCAGTTCGCGGTCTTTGAGGGGGTAAAAATATTCGACCGATTGCTCCAGCCGCGACTTGAGTTTTTCGCTCAGGATACCCAGATTGGAAGGCGGGACTACAAGGATGAATTCGGCGGGACCGAGATGTCCCAAAAAATCCTCGGGGCGGCTGAACTCACGGATGGTGTTTGCGATCATCAGGCTGACCGCCCTCATCACGTCGTCCGATGCGACAAAGCCATACGTTTCGCGAAACGCGCCCATGTTCAGAAGGGATACGAATAAGAGCGAGGATGATTCCTTCCCAAGAGCTTCGGATAATTTTTCGTCCACCAACGCGCCTTCCGGCAACCCGGTGACGGGGTTGGTCAGGGAACCCTGGCTGACCCGATTGAGCGCGTTCCGCACGCGCAGGCGCAGTTCCTGGACGTCAAATGGCTTGGTGATGTAATCGTCGGCGCCGATCTCGAGTCCTTGTAACTTGTCGGAGCGGTCGCGTTTTTCGGTTAAAAAAATTATGGGAATGTCCGCTGTGCGGCGGTCTTTGCGCAGGCGGCTGGCGACTTCGTAGCCGTCAATGTCGGGCAAGCGAATATCAAGAATCGCCAGATCGGGATTGACCTGCAGGGCGGAGCGCACCCCGTCTTCGCCCCAGTTGACCGTGAAGACCTCGTATTCCTGCGAGCGGAAATATTTCGTAAGCATTTCAGCCACGTCGGGGTCGTCTTCGACGATAAGGATTTTCGACTTTGTGTCCGCCATGCCCGCGCCTTGTCTTTTAGGAAATGGGTTCTTTTTGCACGATGAATTCGCAGACTGGGTCGCCCATCGCCACGCACTTGGACTCGTTCACGCGAAACTCGTTGCCGCCGGAGACCCATTTCAGGCTTTCCTGCAACAAGCCGGTGGAAATGAAGCAAACCGGTTTGTCCACTCCGGTGCGACCCCAGCAACACGGGCATTTGTGGATCGTCCACACCCATTCGGTATCCTTCTCCTCGACGGTGGTTTGCTGGTCGCTTAACTGGGTAAAGATCTTGGCGAAGGCGGGCAAGCCGATGCGGAGTTTGGATTGAAGCGGAAGGACGACAAACGCAAGGTCAGCCGCGCCAGCCAGGGCTCCGAAATTCCGAAGAGCGTCGGCAAACGTGGCGCGCCCGGCGCGCAGGGCAAGTCCGCGTCCGCCGCGCGGACCGTACATTTCTTCCAAGGCGGAGCCAATTGCGGAAAGTTCCGCAAAATCGAATCCCTTATCCAAATTGTCGGGAGGGTAGTTTTCGATGTAGTGGCTCAACCCGCCAAGGTTGAGGATGGCGTTCAATCCATTTTTACCCATCACTTCTTCGAGGGATTTGATGGTGATCAAGCCGAACTTGTTGGGATAATACAAACCAGATTTTTGGATGGGGCTCATAATGACTCCATTAAATCAACTTCGCCAGATCTTCGGCGGCGCGTCGCATATCGAGGAAGATCAGGCCAAGCCTGGCTTGCTCGCGTACCAGGGCGGTCAGAACCGCTTCCTCCCCCACAGAAATCAGGACCACATACCCCTTCAAGCCTTTGATATAAACCTGTTCGAGCGAGCCGCGCCCCAACTCCCCGGCGATACGCTCGCCCAGCGACAACATCGCCGCAGACATGGCGGAGACACGATCTTCCTCCACGCCCTGGGGCAGGGCTGAGGCGATGCTCAATCCGTCCACGCTGACGATTGCCGAGGCTTCGATATCTGGCGATGACGCCTGTAGTTCGCGCAGGCGGTCCACCATTTGCTGTGTGCGATTCTTTGACAAGCCAGCCCTCCTGGGGAAATGTTTACGCCCCAAGAATATCAGGACGTTGTTTACAAACGATGAAACAATTTTAGAACATGGCTTTCATTGTGTCAAGTTCGTTGTCGCGCGGTTTACAAAAGGGCAAGGCAATTCGGGTTGATTTCGCCGCCGCGCATCAAGTTATATTGACAACCCCATACCCTCGTGATAAACTACCGCCGCTTAACCAATTGGTCTCGTGGTGTAGCGGCCTAACATGCGGCCCTGTCAAGGCCGAGATCGCGGGTTCGAATCCCGTCGGGACCGCCAAATAAATCGCCTTCGCGGGCGGTTTATTTTTTTCATGCAAGCCGACTTATAGTACAATACAAATTGCCGGGGCGATGGCGGAATCGGCAGACGCAACAGACTTAAAATCTGTCGGTGGCGACACCGTGAGGGTTCGACCCCCTCTCGCCCCATTCCATATCATGGCATTGCGAGCGGCGGGAGCGAAGCAATTTCCACAGTCAAAAGATTGCTTCGGTTTTCGCTCTTGCAATGGCATCTTTAGATAGAAGGAAGTTATGTTTTTCACGCGCCAGCAATTGGAAGAGATCGAGGATCATGGCCTTGCCCCATACGGAATGCGGAGCAGGGACACGAAAGGACGCGCATACCTCGACGCAGAACCTGAATATCGCACGTCCTTCCAGCGCGACCGGGACCGCATTCTTCACACCACCGCCTTTCGCCGCCTTGAATACAAGACGCAAGTCTTCATCAATTTCGAAGGCGATCACTTCCGCACGCGGCTCACTCACACGCTCGAAGTCGCCCAGATCGGGCGCACGCTTGCCCGCGCCCTCGGCGGGAATGAAGACCTGGTCGAAGCGATCTGCCTCGCGCACGACCTCGGACATTCCCCGTTCGGTCATTCCGGCGAAGTGGCTCTGGCCCGCCTGATGAAGGATTTTGGCGGGTTCGATCACAACAAACAATCCCTGCGCATCGTCACGGAACTCGAACAGCGTTATCCCGAATTCCCTGGTTTGAACCTGACCTGGGAGGTTCGCGAAGGGATGGTCAAGCACGAATCGGAGTACGACATTTCGGACGCTCGCGATTACAACCCCGAATTGCGCGGCAACCTCGAAACGCAGATCGCCAATGTCGCCGACGAACTCGCATACACCACGCACGATCTCGACGACGGCTTGCGTTCCGGGATGCTCACTCCGCAAATGATGGATGGGATCGCCCTCTGGGAGATCCTGCGCGAGACCTTCAATTGGCGCGGAGCGCTCCTGGGCGATATGGAACGCCACCGCATGATCCGCCACCTCGTCGGTTTGCTCGTCACGGACATGGTCAAAAGCGCCGATGAACGGTTAAGAGCGGGTAAGGTCAACTCCGTCGCTGAAATCCAAAAATTAAAATACAACGTCGTCGGCTACAGCGAAGAGACGCAGAGGAGAAACCGGGAATTGAAAGACCTGTTGTATAAAAGACTCTATCGTCATTATCGCGTTGTGCGGATGCAGGTAAAAGCCGAGCGCATCATTTCCGACCTGTTCAACGCCTATCGCGCCGAGCCGGCGATCCTGCCCGACCACGTTCAGTTCTTCATCGAAAAACGGGGGCTGGAGCGCACCATCTGCGATTATATTACAGGCATGACCGATCGGTACGCTGTCGAAGAACACCAGAAGTTGTTCAACCCCGCCGAGAAACCGTAAGAAACTGTTGTTTCGCCAGGGGGACTGCGCAAAACCCGCTCCCCCAAGTTAAATAACGAAAGGAACCGCCCATGACCCCAGCCAATTATTTGACTCCCGAAGGCGAGGCGAAACTCAAAGCCGAGCTTGAGGACTTAAAAGGACCGCGCCGCGAAGAACTGGCGCAGCGCCTGCGTTCCGCCATCCAAATGGGAGACCTCTCTGAAAACGCCGATTATCATAAGGCGAAGGAGGATCAGGGCTTTCTCGAAGGGCGCATCCAGGAGATCGAAGCCTTGTTGAGGAACGCCGTCATCATCGAAAAAACGACATCCGACGTCGTATCCATTGGCTCGCATGTCACGATCCAGGAGGGGCGCGAGGAACCGGAAACCTATCACATCGTCGGTCCCGCGGAAGCCGACCCGCGCAATGGAAGGATTTCGCACGAGTCACCGATCGGTATTGCCTTGATGGACAAGAAAGTCGGACAGGTCGCGGAAGCCGAAACCCCCGGCGGGAAGATCAAATTCAAGATCGTCAGGATCGAGTAAATAATCCCTCCTTGCCGAGAAAAAAACGCCGGATGTCCAAAGATGGCATCCGGCGTTCGATTTAATAGTTCTCTTCACCACATGGACATGTTCACGTCGCCGTCGCCCTTGCCAGCGCGGTTGCGCCCAATATCAAGGCGGAAAGGAGCAGATTTATTCTCAACAACAGGGTCTCGCGTTTTTGCAGGCGGGCGAGTTCGCGCTCGTCGGCTCTGTCTTTTTTCAGTAGGATGCGCTGGATGGCGGGGATCACTTCCCATGTCTGGACCGCGCTTACGATCGCCATTATCAATGCGGCGCTGTGTTTGAAAAGAATGGCTAGCGACCATTGCCCGCTGATGGAGAGGAATCCGTCATAATGCGGGCTTGTGCTGAGTTGAAAAAGCCCGGTTACGAGCAGGGCGCCCATGCAGAACCAGGCAAGCGGTTCGAGCCGTTTTTGCAGGGCGGAGACCAGCCTGAGTTGATCCGTCAAATTCAAAGCGCGTTTTGAAGCGGGCAGGAAAAGCAGATTGATCGCCGCCAGGCTCCCGATCCATATCACAGTGGCGAGCATATGTAGCCAGTAAATCGCCGCCAACACCGGCGTCGAAGGCGCGCTCATCGGGCTACGGACCGGGGGAGGGGGTTTCGACGGGAACCTCCGACGTCGCTTCCGGCGGAACTTCGGTCGCCGGATAGCAATTGGCATAAGCCTGATTCTGGCGTGTCAGGCTGGCTTCGTCCAATTGACCCGCGCCCGCCGCTTTGGAATAAACATCGTATGCCGCGCAGAACTCCGAGGCGTTGAAGAGTTCTTCCGCGTAGCGCAACGAGGCGATCACATATCGCTGATTTGCGTTCATCGTCCCGTCCCACATCGCGGGCCATCCGGCGGCGACCTGCTCGAAGTAACTCGCCGCCTGTTCCCAATCGAGCTCCCAGAAACTTGCGCCCGTCAGGTAGGCGCGCGCGCCGTCGCGCAAACCGATCGCTGTGTTGTCGAGCGGCCCGAACCGCTCGGCGAGCGTCAGAAAATAGATGCCGCCTTCGAGATTGCCTTCCTTCGTGATGAGATCGTGTCCCTTGTTGCGCAATGCAAAGTAATACATGCCGTCCACCTGCGCGGCTTTGTAATTCGGGTCCAGTTTGCGGATGGTGTCGAGCGCGGTCAATGCCCCAGTCCAATCCTGGGCGCGGATGAGTTCCTGCGCGCGCGCGTAAGCGTTTTCCGCGCCGCTGAAATCGGGCGTGGCTGTCGCGGTGGGGGCGGGCGTCGGCGTGGGAATGTTGCTCAACACCAACACCTCGGTCAATTTTTCCTGCGCGCCGGGAAAGTTCGGGTCCTTCTGAATGATGTACTCGAGACGGATGCGGGCGTTTTCATAACGCCCAAATTGAATGTCAACCAGCGCGAACGAAAACTGCTGCGACAGATCGCGCGCAAGATTGGCGTTCTCCGCGTTCACGCGGGCTTTTATGCCCGAACTATAACCGCCGAATCCTCCCAGTGCGATGAGCAGAATGAAACCCAGGATGCCTGTCAGAATGGATTTCCGTCTCGACGTTTTTTTCGTTGGAGGAGCGGTCTTCGGTTCTTCCGCCGCCGGAACCGGGTTCTCCTCCCCGGACAATTTGCGCGGCTGGGTGTCGTCCGCCTTATACGCTTTCATCTTTTTCGTGCTGTCGTTCTCAACAGGCTTGCTGGATTGTGTGGATTCTAATTCTTCAGACATGGGCGTGATTATACATGCTTTTATTTATGTGGGATGTCGCGCGCAGGGCGCGTTCTTATACGCGCGCGTTGGCGTTGGAGAACGCCAATTATGCAAGTTACAACTTTAGAACGACCTTCGCCTCAGACCAGACGAGGGCGAGCGCGATCAAGCCGCCGGCGATCATGCCGATCAGCGCGGTGACGATGGCTCCGCCGGGCAGGTAAAGCGCGATGAGATAGGCAGGGATTCCGCCGACGATTGCGGCGATCAACCCATTGACAATTGCAGTGTTTGTTCTGAGCGGTTTATGCGTGCGCTTCGCGAGCCAGCCGAAGATGACGATGGCCTCGATTAACAGGGCGATCTCGGCGAAGGCGATGACCGGCGCGCCGATGTTCCGAAAATACGTCACGCCAAGGATGCCGATGACAAGGAAGATGACAAGTCGGAGCCCGACGGCGTACAGGGGAATCATCGGTTCCTTGCGGGCGTAGAAGGCGCGGATGGCGATCTCGTGAATCGCGTAGCCGGTCAATGTGGCGAGGTAGGCGCGGGTCGTCCAGGTGATGAGCCGGGAAATCTCTTCGTCGAAGCCGAAGATTCCGCGCACGATGGGGTGGATGCCTGCCGCCATCACCGCCGCAATGGGCAGGGTTAATGAGATCAAAGCCCGAAGGGCGCGTTCGATCGAAGCGCTGAATCCGCTCCAGTCACGTTTCGAGGCGAGTTCCGAGAGGGCGGGCAGCATGGCGGTGGCTATCGCCGTCCCGAGGATCGTCTCCGGCGCTTGCATCAACATCCAGCCGTAGGTGAGCGAGGTGATAGCGCCGACCTGGTCAAGGCGCGAGGCGAGATTATCGCGCGCGAGAAAGATGATTTGAATGCCCGTCATGGTGAGCAAACGCGGCGCCATCAATTTGAGGGCTTCGATCAAACCGGTGTGACGGAGATCAACTTTCGGCGTCCAGCGGAAACCGTACTTGACGAGACCGGGAATTTGAATGAGCAGGTGAAGCGCCGCGCCGAGAATGACGCCGTAGACCAAGCCTTGAACGCCGAAGCGCGGCGCGAGAAAGCGCGCGCCGAAGATTTGACCGATGTTGTACATGCTGGGCGCGAGCGCGGGCAAAATGAAATGCTGGTTGGCTTGCAGCGACGCCATGACCAGACCGCTGATGGAAAAAATAATTGTTCCGATCAGGTTGAGGCGCATTAATTCGGCGAGCAGTTTGCGCTGTTCTGCGCCGAAGCCGGGCGCGATGCCGATCTCCGCGTCCACGATCTGCTGGGCGAAGACGGCGACGAGGACGGCGGCGGCGCCTGTTGCCAGAAAGCCGACGTTCGCCACGCGCGAGAATAAATCCCATGCGGCGGCGCGGTCTTTGGTTGTGAGATATTCGGTGAGCAGCGGAATGAACGCCATACTCAATGCGCCGCCGGAGATCAGCGCGAAGAGCAGGTCGGGCAGGTTGTTGGCGGCGTTGAACGTGTCGAGCAGGTGGACTTCTTCTGAATATTGGCGCGCCACAACCCCGGCGCGGACGAAGGCGAGAATTTTATCTATGAAGAAGAAGAAGGCGACGGTCAGCGAGTTGCGGGTGAGGCGGGAGAGGGAGGGCATGAAAGGGTCGCGAGGGAATGTGGTCTGCGATCTGTAATTTGTATTACAGCGCAAAGTTGCTCCCGATGACGGGATTTTCGCGCAACACGGCGGCTTTGAGCGCGACCTTGCGCTGTAATGTTAGTGACTGACGGGCGATTTGGGGATTTCGACGCCGGGGAGTTTATCGGCGAGCAGGTGAATTTTGTGAATCATGATGGGGAAGCATTGGACGCAGATGCGCTTTGCCTCGCCTTTGAAGGTCAGGTTTAACAGTGGGATTTGGTCGTCGGTTCGATCGCAGTTCAGGCATACGGGTGTGTTCATTTGTTCATCTCCAAAATTAATATGGCGTTTGACGATAGAGCCCGTCCCGTTCAGGACGGACAAAAACTATACCACAAAGAAAAGATGTCCTGCGGTTACAACGCGGCTTTGACGACTCCGCCGTCCACCGCGAGAGCGACTCCGTGAATGTAGGACGCGGCGGGCGAGACGAGAAAAGCGGCGGCGTTGGCGAATTCCTGCGGCTGCGCCATGCGCCCCAGGGGAATCTCCGCCGTTTGTTTCGCGGTTTCCTCTTCCGCGCTGGTTTGGTTGTTCTTTGCGCGGAATGCCATTAACTCTTCCACGCGTTCGGTGAGAGTCCAGCCGGGCAGGATGGCGTTGAAGCGGATTTTCTCCCTTCCGAGATCGAGCGCGAGAGATTTGGTCAACCCCACCGTCGCCGCCCGCACGCTGTTGGAAAGAATCAGATTTGGCAAAGGCTCTTTGACGGTAAACGACGCGATCGCCAACACGCTTGGCGCGGACGATTTTCTCAAATGCGGCAGAGCGGCGCGAATCAGGCGCGCGTGACTCATGAAGGATGTATCAATCGCCCTTTGCCAGTCCGTTTCGTCGAACGATTCAAAAGGACCGGCGGGAGGTCCGCCCGCGTTGGTGATGAGGATGTCGAGTCCGCCGAGAGAATCCGCAGCGGATTGAATCAATTGATTCGCGGTCGAAGCGCCGCTCACGTCTCCGACCAGACCGTAAGCCCGCGCGCCGGTTTCTTTGGTTATCTTCTCCGCCGCCGCAGACGCCTTTTTTTCATCCCGGCTGTTTACGGCGACGCGGCATCCTTCGCGGGCGAGGGTCAATGCGGTTGCGAAACCGAGTCCGCGTGAAGACCCGGCGATGAAGGCGCGTTTATCTTTGAGGTGTAGGTCCATGACGGCTCCTTGGGGTGTAAATAAGCAGACATGTAGGCATGTGAACAAGGTGACAAGTAAATATGTAGCGACATGGCGATCTGTATACCTGTATATCTTCTCTCAACCGACAACTTCAATCCTGCTGTCCCACACATCTCCATGCGTCCAGTTTGCTTCCGCCCATTTTTCAACTGCTTGAAGCGCGGATCGCAGAAAGGCGGGGTCGTTCCCGATCATGACGCAGGCGATGCGCGCCTCCTCCCATTTGTCGTGAAAATCCATTTCGGCGACCGAGACGTTGAATTCGCGATGCAGGCGCGACATGAAAGGTTTGATCCGCCCGCGTTTTTCCTTGAGAGAGGCGCAAAGCGGCAGGCGAAGATGCAGGGAAAGCGTGGCAAGCATTGGATTAGACCAGTCCGCGGATGATGTAAGGTCCGAGCGGGCGGACGATGAATTTGGGCAGTCGTTTCCACATCGTAATCGCAAATTGAAATTTTGGATTCTTCTGATTCAGCGAGGGCAGTTCGCGCCCGGGGGCGAGCCAATACCAGTAGGCGAGCGCTTTTTTTTCCGGCGCCCATTTGGATTTGAACGAGTCGTTGCCCGAGCCGATCAGGCTGCGTCCGAGATCGAAGGTTGTAAATCCCTTTTCGATTGCTTCGAGAATTACCGACCAATACAGAAATTCGCCCGCATGGGAAGACCGCGCAAAGCGCAGGACGTTGGCGTGCAGGTTGAAAATAGTTTTACCTTGATGGATGAAAACCCCGCCGCCGGCGATTCGCCCCCGCGCATCGTACGCGACCGCAAACTGGAGCGTGTTTCCCAGGCTGATCGCCATCTGACGCAGGTAACGCTTCGCGTGATAGGGCGATCCGAGTTCGTGCATGGAAAGCGCGATGGCTTCGTAGGCGTCGTCCAGCAGGTCGAGACGACCGAAGCGGACGGTGAATCCCTTTTTGAGGGATTTGCGGATGTGGTTGCGGTGGTCGGATGAAAATTTTTTGAGCAAGTCGTCCGGGTTGGCGGATAAATGTATCAGATAAGTGAAATATACGGGGTGTTCGACCCAGCCGTCGGGCGGGGGGGAGGCGGTATCGTCGAATCGAAGCGAGACGTATTCGGCGGCGATCTCCTTTGCGAGGCGATGGGCTTCATCCAACAATAAATCGCGGGCTTGATGATTTTCGTAAACGAATCCGCCGTAACTGCCGAAGGGCGCGGCGGCAAGGTAATGACCGAAGACAGGATGCCTGACCTCGAGCAGGGAAAGCGCGCCAAGCGGACGGCCGTTTTCGAGCGCGACAAAACGATGGACGGGATGACCGTAGATGTCGTGAACGAAGTTCATCCACGAATCCAGTCCGACGTAACTGAGACCCGCTTTGAGCGCGGGAATTTCGAGAGCGTTGACCCGTTGAATGTTCATAACTCTTCGACGTACTCCTGGATTGTGGACGTGGGAAAATTTTTAAGGAGCTCTTTCAGAAATTTGGATTTATTTAATGTGAAAGGGAAAAGCAGTGGATGATGAAACATGTCCATGAAGAAGTTTCGAGGGTAGCCATTGGGCGTGCCGATCTCGTAGGGGTGCAAAAAAATGACCGGGCTTCTGCCCGCTTTGAGTTCACGTTCGATGATTCGGAAGACTGTTTTACGAAACAACCCGATGGTGAAACTCGACCCGTAGGGGAATTCGCCGCCTGCGACAAGCTTGAGATTCATGTAACGCGGGGCGGTGAATTCGGTCGGGTGTTTGAACAGCGGCAGTGTGCTGACGGGAATTTCCCACACGCCGCTCTTACTGATTGCGACCCCAGCCGGGGCGTATTGCGATGAACTATAAGCGAAGTTGTGTTTTGCCAGCAGCGGATAAACTTCTTCGACGGTGTTGATCATCGGGGCGCGATAGCCGCGCACGTTGTATTTTTGAATCCAATCGGATGAGGCGGTCAGGTCTTTTTCGATTTCCTTTACGTCGGTCAGTTTGCGGTGAACGTGGCAGTGAAAGCCGACCTCATGACCGGCTTTTGAAATTTTTTCCGGCAGTTCGGGATGCCATTCCACCATTTCGCCGACGAGATAGAATGCGGCTTTCGAATCGCCAAGGATTTCAAGGATGGGGTCGAGCGCCTTGAGCGATTGATCGTCGTCGAGTCGGCGGCGCGTTTCGGAGGGCAGAAAATCGTAACGCCGCGAAGGCGCGAACCAGGATTCGTAGTCAATTGTGACGAGTAGACGCGGAGAGGGAGTCATGGCGCGAGGATTATAGCAGTAGGACAAACTGTAGGACAAACTGTAGGACAAACTTAAGTTTGTCCTACAGTTACGGAACCTGTTTGACGACGCAAAACACCGCGCCCAGCCGCGAGACTTCGATTACGGCTGGTTGATCGCGCAGGAATTTGAGGTCTTCGTTGGAGCGCGTGTTGACCAGATAGTAATCGCCGGATTGTATCTCTTTCCCTTCTGTGCGGAAATCGCGGATGGCGATATCCGAATCCGCGTAGTAGGCGGCGATATACGGTTCTCGGCGGACGAAGAGTTGCGCGCCTGGTTCTGCAAGTTGATTCAAGTCGAGGACGGATTCGCGGTAGCAAGTCAGCCAGTATTCGGTTTCGTAATTGCGGAACGCGCCGCCCACGCCGCCCGCGAAGGAATTGTAGTACGCGTACTGATAGGGATGGAGTTGTACGAGGGGGATGATCCCAAACGCGAGAACGCAAAGCGCGAAAGCCAGTTTCCAACGCTGTGTGGAGTCTGTGTTCTTATACGGCGACTGGCGTTCCGGGCGCAGCGCGTAGCCGGCGTTCTCTAACGCCGACGAAAGAGTTCGGGGCTTTTGCAAGCGTTGTTCCAGCCAATCGAAGAGGAACTCGAAGGCGAAACCGACGAAGATGAACAACGGCGGCAGGATGAAAAGAAAATGACGGTAGCCGTCGTACATGGCGGGGCGGCGCAGGAGAATGTAGGCGACGGGGACGGCAAACCAGGCGAGGAGTATGGCAAGGGTCAGGCGCTGTTTGCTATTCGAGTTCCAAAGCGAACGCAAAACGCCGAACGCAATCAGGAAGTAGGTCGGTTCGGTGAGGGTGTAGGCGAGCAGGACGGGGAAGTAGCGGCGCGGGACCTCTCCGGCTTGATAGTTATGCCCGGCGAATAATACGTTGAGTTGAGTCGGGTTGTCGGACATGAAGACGAAAACTTCGACGAATTTTTTCAACGGGTCCAGCCAAAGGTAGGGCCATGTGGCAAACATGATGACGAGAGACAAAACTGCGTATAGCCAGATTAGGGGATATTTGAAAATATCGCGGAGTTTGACGCCTTGAACGAGCGCGTAAAGCGCGACTAAAATCCCTGCGAAGGGGGCGAGGATGCGGATGGATGTGGCAATGCCGAGGAAGAAGGATGCAAGGAGGAGATTGGTAACTGGTAACTTGCCCTGAGCAACGCCGAAAGGTTGGTAAATTGGCAGATTGATTGATTGGAGATTGGCTTTCCAAGCGTCAATCATCTCGAAGCCAAAAACGATGGAGCCGAGGAAGAAGGTCAGGAAGGGGATGTCTTTGGGATTGATGAAGGCGTGTCCCCAGAGGAGCGGCTGAAAGGCGAATAGCGCGGCGGCGGCGAGGGCAGACTCCTTCTTCATCCATTTTGAGGCGAGGCGATAGAGGAGATAAACGCCGAGGGTGAAGGTCAAAAAGTTAACCAGGTGCCAGGCTGAGGCGGAGTCCAATCCCAGCGGTTTCAGAAAAGAGAGCAAGGGCAAGGCGACGAGAAGATAGGCGGGACCGCGATTGGCGTGGTCGGAACCGGATGAGCCGAAGGACTGCGCGACATCGAATTCGCCGCTAACCCAGTTGGACGGGGTGTAGGCGTACTTGAGCGCTTCGCCGTAATCGTAGAAAAGCGGTTCGTCCCAGGCGAGACCGTAGGAACGAAACGTCGTCAACCCGATGATGAGGTTGGCGACGAGGAGTATCAGGATGGGATGTTGGCGGAGTTTTTGCATGTGAGAGCAGGGGCGATCCGTTCAAACCGGACGGGTCGCCCCTGCGGCGCGTTATTTATTCGCAATGCGCCGTTCCTGGCGCAGTTTGGCTTGGACGTACCGGGCTTTATCCTCGTCGGTTTCGAGATACAGCGGCGGGATGGGCGTGGGGCGCCCTCTCTCGTCCAGCCCGACGTAAACGAGGTAGGCGGTGTTGGTATGAGTGCGCTCGCCGGTGATGGGGTTTTCCGCGATGACCTGCACTTCGGCTTCCATGGACGCATGCCCGGTGTAGGTCACTTCGGCTGTGAGGATGACGAGGTCGCCGATCTTGATCGGTTCGCGGAAGACAAACGAGTCCACGGCGACGGTGACGACGCGCGTCTGGGCGTGGCGCATACAGGCGAGCGCTCCCGCTTCGTCCACGAGTTTCATGATCCAGCCGCCGTGAACGTTGCCGTAGTTGTTGGCGTGTTCGGGCTGCATCAGTTGCGAGAGGTGTACGCGCGAGGCGCGGGATGTTTTTTGATGAGTCATGTGTTTAGTCCATGTCTTCCCGGAGTTCGCCGGAGTCGAGGGTGTGAAGTTTTTCCGGCGTTTCCATCAATACGTCAACGAGCGAATGGCTGAGTTCGGGCATGAGCGGCGCGAGAGGGACGCTTGCCGGAAGTTGAATTCTGCGCGGGGCAGGCGGGGGATCGAGCCGCGGCTGCGCCTCGTCCACGGCGCGTTTGGCGACGATGCGCGGGTCGTTGGTCAGCGCGCCGACGAACTCGCCGAGGACGGAATATACTTCGCGTTTGGGCGTCACAAAGCCGATCCATTCGCCGGCGCGATTGAAGAGATAGGGATATTGCAGGAACGCGTCCGCGTCCCCGTTTGTGTTGTAGATTGGGATTAATGAAACCTTTGTCATGCCTGCCTTAGAGAGTGTTTCTTAAGTCCTTTTTGGACACGGATTATGCGGATTTCACGAATTCTCACGGGAAAAACCTCTTATTAAATCCGCGCCAGTCCGCGCAATCCGTCAAATCCGTGTACTTAAGAAACGGCCTCTTATGATTCGTCGTCTATATCATTATACGTCCAGTAGCGGTTGACGAAGAAGTTCCATAACATGACGACGCCGACCGCCGCGGCAAGGGTCAGATTTTTGGCGTAGAACTCGGCGGTGAGATATTCGGTGTGAAAAATGTTTTCGACGAGGCGCAGGAGCGGGGGTTCGAGATAGTGCAGGGTGGGAATGCGGATCGCCATGCCTGCGGCGTTGACGAGAAAAAACATGCCCAGCTGATTAAGGATGGGGCGCGAGCGCGATTCGGGGTAGGTCCAATAGCGGTTCCATGTAAAATTGCTGACGACCGCGCACAGGAAGGAGATTGTCCCGGCGGCGACGAGGGGTAGGTCGAAGACGCCGTGCGAAAGCAGATTCATCATGCCGAAGTCAATCGCCGCGCCCAGCGCGCCGACCACGGCGAATTTGACGAACCGAATCCTCTCCCGCGAATCGGTCAGGATCATGCCAGACCCAGTTTTTGTTTGAAGAATGGAATCGTGCGGCGGACGCCTTCCTCCAGTCCAACTTGCGGTTCCCATCCCAAAATGGTTTTTGCGCGCGCAATGTCGGGTTGCCTGCGTTGTGGATCTCGCGCGCTGCGGGCGTTTTCCATGTAGGCGATGCCGCCTTTGTTGCCGGAGATGCGGTTGATCGCCTCGGCGAATTCGAGAATGGTCATTTCGACCGGGTTGCCGATGTTGACCGGCATGTGTTCGCCTGAATACATCAATTTTACGATGCCGTCCACCAGGTCGTCTACGTAGCAGAACGAGCGCGTCTGGCTTCCGTTCCCATACACGGTGAGGGGTTGACCGAGCAGCGCCTGCTTGAGCAGGTTTGGCAGGGCGCGCCCGTCTTCCAAATCCATGCGCGGACCGTAGGTGTTGAAGATGCGCACGATGCCGGTGTTGACACCGTGAAAGCGGTGATATGCCATTGTCAAGGACTCGGCAAAACGTTTGGCTTCGTCGTAAACGGCGCGTTCGCCGACCGGGTCCACGTTGCCGGGGTAGGTTTCCGCCTGCGGATGAATCTCCGGGTCGCCGTAGATTTCGCTGGTCGAAGCGAGGATGAAACGCGAGCCTTCGCGCCGCGCGATGCCGAGGCAGTTGTGGGTTCCCAGCGCGCCCGCTTTCATGGTTTGAATGGGCAGGTTGAAGTAGCCCGATTTCGATTGCGGGTTGGGGCTGGCGGGCGAGGCAAAATGCAGGATGGCGTCCACCTTGCCGGGGACGAAGATGTAATTGGAGACGTCGCGCTTGATGAATTGAAACTTTTCATTTCCCGCAAGATGGGCGATGTTGTCGGGGCTGCCGGTGATGAAATTGTCCATGCCGATGATTTCGTGACCCTCGGCAAGCAGGCGGTCGCAAAGGTGGGAGCCGAGAAAACCGGCGGCGCCCGTGAGTAAAATTCGCATTGGTTGATACCTCTTTGTAGTATTACTGATATGAAAAAAGGTTTGCCGCAGACCTGGCGCCTAATTTTTGTCCAAACTAGGCTGCATTTCATCGTCACCAAGTTCTGGACACGGCTTTCTCGGATTTCACGGACGAACACGGAAAAACCCAGGAAAAAATCCTCAAAATCCGTGCGTTCCGTGTAGTCCGTGTACGAAAGGGTTTTTTATTCAGCCCATCGCGCGATGACTTGTCGGTTATTTTGGGCGAAATTTAGGTGTCGGGTCTTTTTTGTCCTTTGGGGTGAAACCCTTTCATGAATGCTCTGTGAAACCTGCGCCAGTCGCGAAGATTTTGCGCAGTACAACAAACTTCAGTTTGTCCCCGCGCAAAGCGCAAACTGAAGTTTGCGGCACGTCCGCGCTATGGTTACTTCCAATCCAGCCGGGCGATCAATCCGTCCCCGGTAACTTGATAAGATTTGCCGTTGCCGCTGTCCACCAGCCAGAGATTGCCCTGGTAGGTCACGGCGAGAAAATGACCCGTTTGGCCGTCCACTTCGGCGGGCGCCCATGCGGGTGTCTGCGGTTCGAGTCCGTTCTTATCCGGCGGCGGGAAGAGCGTGGCGCTGTTTGAACCGTCGCGGTCCATCACGACGAGGCGGTAGCGGCTGGTGTCGCTCTGGTCGTTGAAAATGGATTGCAGGTAGGCGATCTGAAACGACGCTTCCCTTCCGATGTACTGGATGGGCGACGCGGACGGATAGGCGAACATCCCGGTCGAATCGGCGAGGGTCGCTGCCGTCTCGTTGCTGAACGAGAGGGCGGAGAGGTCGAAATAGGGTGACTCTTCGCCGGAAATGGGCGCCGGCGCGGGGGCATGGCTGACGAAGTATAAACTGTTTCCATCCGCGCCCCAGACGATGGGCGGAATCCACGCCCAGTCGCTGTGGGTGTTCAGCGGGGTGATCTCGAGGGTCGGCTTTATATAACCGCCGTCCTGGTCCACCATGCCGATGCCGTCGGGGCGGGAGTAGGCAAGACGCCCGTCCGGGGCGAAGGCGAAGGTCATGCCCCACCAGCCGTAGACTCCGCCGCTGTTGGCGTAAAGCAAACGGCGCGGACTTCCGCTGTTGGTGAGGCTGACGCGATATAAGTCGTTGTTGGCCTGCCAGCCGGGGGCGGCGCTGCGCGGCTCGACGGTGGAGTACGCTACAGAATTCGTTCCGGGAATCCACGCCGCGAAATGGACGATATTTTTCGCTTGAAGCGAGATCAATTTCGGCTCGATGTTTTTCGTGCGCACCGCCCAAAGCGTGTTGATCTCTTCGTCGGCGGGTTTGCTTGATTTGCGCGTGAAGACGAGGTATTCGCCGTTGGGCGAGAGCGTGAAGATGCGCCCGTCCAGGTCGCCTGTGCTGACGATGACGCGCCGGTTGGCGGTCGAGCCTTCCATGATCCAGGCGTTGCCGCCCGCCAGATATGCCAGTGTGCCGGGGATGTTCAACGGGGCGAAGGATGCCTGCGCGCCGACCATGACGATCTCGGGCAGGGCTTCTTTTATCAGCACGGATTTCACGATGGTTTTGCTGATCTCTGCGCCGTCTTCGAGGATTCTGCGATAGGTGACTTCCTCCAGCCCGTTTACCCCGGCTTGAACGAGGCGCGTCTCTCCTTCGGGGAGGGTTTCGTTGCGCGCCACCTGCCGCTCAAAAGGGATGACGACTTCTTCGGTCTCGAAGAGTTCTTCGACTCGAATCAAGACGATGCTGTCGCCGTCGCCGATGACGGTGTAGAGCGGGGGGGCGGTTTTGTCGAGTTTTCCCACTTCGTACCCGGCTTCTGCCAGCGCTTGCGATACGGTGACGCCCGCCCCCACGCTTGTGTCTGTGGTCGCGCCGTCGGCGGTGATGCGGACGGTGATCTTGTCGTTCAACTGCGGGGAGCGGCAGGACGCTGTCAGCGAGGTTAAAAGCAGGATGGTCAGGATCAAGCCGGGGCGGAGTCTGAACCGGGGCATGTGTTGTATAATCCGACGACTATTTGATCCGCCCGGTTACGGTCATGACTCCGTTTGCGATGGCGATGGATTCCAGTCGAAATCCGCTGGCGACGGGCCCAAACGAACCGGTGAAGGCTTCGTCAATGACGGCGCCGACGGCTGTGTTCAAACCTTCGGGCGCGGGGAAGGGACCGAAATCGGCGGAGGCGATTTGAATTGCGGGCTGGCCGGTGACGGGATCGAGGATGACGTTCATGACGATCAGCATGTTGGCGGTGAACCATCCCTGCGTGATCCTGCCGTATAATTTCAGTTGACCGTCGCGCAGGAAAATTTGCGGGTCGGTGAAGGGTGGGTCTGCCTGCTGGGAAAGTTTTTGCGCCATGAAGCCGGTGAGCTGGCTTTCGGTGATCTGTAATGTGATGACGCCCGTCTCGGCGCCGGTGACGATCGCCTGTTGGATCATCTCCTGCATGGAGAGGGCGGCTTCGGGCGAGGCGGGGATGGTTTCGGCGGGGTAGTCGGGTCCGCCGACGTTGATGGAACACGCCAGCGATGCGGCGATAAGAATGGAAATAAATAGATGGAATCGCAGTTTTGATTTCATGATCATGTTCACCAATTTTACAGCGGAGCAATTATAGCATGGGCGAATCGCAATCCATTTCAAAAGGTGAGTTGAGCCTGGCGGCGAAGATCGAGGCGATGTTGTTTGTTTCGGCGGAGCCGGTGGCGACGGCGCAGTTGGCGCAGGCGCTGGATGTGACGGCTTCGGTCGTGGAGCGCGGTTTGAAGGAGCTCGAAGAGTCGCTTCAGGCGCGCGGGTTGCGCCTGCAAAGGAACGCCGGGCGCGTTCAATTGACGACCGCGCCGGAACTGGCCTCGCTGGTGGAGACTTTCCTCGGTCTGGAGGCAATTACGCATCTCAGCCGCGCGGCGTTGGCGACGCTTGCCATCATCGCCTATCAACAGCCGGTGACGCGCCCGCAGATCGATTCGATCCGCGGCGTGAACAGCGACGGTATGTTGAAGAGTTTGCTGGGCAAGGGCTTGATCCTGGAGTCGGGGCGCACGGACGGGCCGGGGCGCCCGATCTTGTACTCGACCACGCCGGAGTTTCTCCAGCATTTCGGTTTGAGTTCGATCCTGGAACTTCCGCCGCTCGCCGCGCCTGTTGAAGATGAACCGGCGGAGTTATTGAAGGGATAAAATGCAGGAACGATTACAGAAGATATTGGCGCAAGCCGGTTATGGGTCGCGGCGCGCGTGCGAGGAATTCATCGTTGCCGGGCGAGTCTCGGTCAATGGGAAGGTGGCGGCTCTCGGGCAGAAAGCGGACCCGGCGTCCGATACGGTCACTTTGGACGGCAAGGCTTTGGCGAAGCGCGAGGCGCTGGTCTACATCGCACTGCACAAGCCGCGCAATGTCTTATCCGCCGCGGAAGGGCAGGATGATCGTCGAATCGTCCGCGATTTGATTCCCGTGCCGGGGCATCTCTATCCGGTGGGGCGGCTCGACTTCGACTCCGAGGGTTTGATTCTGATGACCAACGACGGGGAGTTGACGAATAAACTCACGCATCCGCGTTATGGGCATGAAAAGGAATATCGGGTTCTCGTGGCGCGTCGTCCCGACAACGAGCAACTCGATGCGTGGCGGAGAGGCGTGGTCTTGTCCGACGGCGATAAAACGCAGCCCGCTCACGTCAACTTTCTTTCCACATCCGGCAAGGGCGCGTGGATTCGAGTCGTGATGGGCGAGGGGAAGAAGCGCCAGATCCGCGAAGTGGGAAAACTGCTCGGCTTGCCGGTCGTGCGCATCATCCGCACGCGGATTGGGACGCTGAAACTGGGCGACCTCAAGCCCCGTCAGTGGCGGTATCTCACTGAGGATGAGGTGCGGGAATTGAAAGGGGGCGCAGCCGCGACGTTCGAAAGGAAACCGCGCCCAAAGCGGGTTTCGCGGCGGACTTGATGATGTTGAGATGTATTTCAAATTAACCGGGCAATCCCTGTTGGCGTCTTTTTTTTCAACGCGAAAGGCGCGAAGCGGGCGAATTTACGCGAAGATAATACTTGTACTCAAGGATAAATGAAAACGATACAACGCATTTTGCTTCTTGCTCTTACGGCGATCGTTGCGACCGCCTGCCGGGGATTGCCGCGCATCAACGATACGCGCCCGAACTTTTTGATCATCGTCACCGACGACCAGCGTTACGACACGATGGAGTACATGCCCAACACCCAACGCTTGATCTTCGATCAAGGCGCGACCTTTTCGCGCGGGTATGTCACCACTCCGTTTTGCTGTCCGAGCCGCGCCAGCATCCTGACTGGGATGTACGCGCACAACCATGGAGTTTACGTCAACGAGATTCCGCTCGAGATCGGGACGGTGGCTGAGGCGCTTTACCGGAACGGCTACTTCACCGGGTTGGTCGGCAAGTATCTGAATTCGTGGAACGGGGACATGCGTCCCGAATTCGATTACTGGGTGTCGTTTTGGGGTGGGACGATGAAGCATTATTACGACCCGGATTTGAACGTCAATGGAACCTGGTCGAAGCACGCCGGTTATTCCACTTATTTATTCCGCGATTATGGACTTGAATTCCTGGACGAAGCCGCGCGGCAGTCCAGACCGTTTTTCCTGCTCTACACTCCCAATGCGCCCCATGCCCCGTTTACGCCCGCCAAAGAGGATACAGCGCTTTACACGGACCTGCCTCCGTACCGCCCGCTCAGTTTCAACGAGGCGGACGTTTCGGATAAGCCGGAATCCATATCGAACATGGCGGAGTTGTCCGCTGAAGACATTGCCGCAATTGATAACACCCGCAGACGGCAGATTTTGACTCTCGTCGCGCTCGACCGCACGATCCCGGACATCGTCAACAAATTGAGCGAGATCGGCGAACTGGATAGCACCGTCATTATCTTCATCTCCGACAACGGCAAACACTGGGGCGAGCACCGACTGGACTCGAAAAGCACAGCGTATGAGGAATCGGTCAAAGTGCCGTTTGCCATCCGTTATCCGCCGCTGATCCCGTCTCCCTATGTTGAAGACCGCATCGTCGCCAACATAGACATCGCCCCAACTATCTACGAACTCTCCGAAACGGCCGCCCCCGGCAATGTGGACGGACGTTCGCTGGTCGCTTTGTTGGGCGGCGCGGACGATTGGCGCGATCACATCCTGCTCGAAGCCTGGCCCGACCGCGGCGCCTGGGCGGCGATCCATACCGGCGACTCGATCTACATCGAGACGGTGGACGATCTTACCGAGTTCTACGATCTGACGCGCGACCCCTTTCAGATGGAGAACGCTGTTAACGACCCGCAATACCGGGATGTGATCGCCAAACTCAAGCAATATCTGGACGCGGAACGCCCGTCGGGCGCCTTGTCCCCTTGAAAGGTTACTTTTTTCCCTTGACTTTGGCGTTCCTCGAACTTAGAATTCGTTTAACAATCGAACGGAATGCAGGGAAGAGTTCCCGCTCTGGCGGGACGCCGAAGGTGCAAATCTGGGCGAGGCGAAACCGGATGAATCTCTCAGGCAAAAGGACCCTGCAACCGAAACCACTCTGGAAAATTCCCGCGAGGGATACCGACGGTGTAAATTTAGTGGGGTAGTCCAATGGTCAAATAGCCTGTTAGTCAAATGGTCAAAAGCCAGCCGACTAAGCGACTACGAGACTAAAAGACTACAAGACTAAACCAATCTCTCAGGTTCCGTTACAGAGGACGCGCACTCTTTGTATTGCGCGTCCTCTTTTTATTCGCCAACATCCGCGCTACGGCGCCACACCCACAGGAGATAAACATGAACGCCCCTGAAAACCTCAAGTATGCCAAGTCCGACGAATGGTTCGACCCGGCCACCGGCGCGGTGGGCATTTCCGATTATGCCCAGAACCAACTTTCCGATATCGTCTTTGTCGAAATTCTTGTGGAGGAGGGCGAGGAGTTGACCGTCGGCAAACCCATCGCCTCGGTTGAATCGGTCAAAGCCTCGTCGGAAATTTACGCACCCGCTTCGGGCAGGGTCAGCGCCGTGAATAAGGGACTCTCCGAGAAGCCTGAAACGCTCAATTCCGACCCCTATGGCGAAGGCTGGATGATCAAACTTGAAGGCGGCGCGGCCGGAGACCTGATGGACGCGGGAGGCTACGAGACCTATTGCGAAGGAAGAGCGCATTAGTTTGGGTCGAATCAGTTGAGTAGGCGAGCAGCCAATTCGTCAAATAGTCGAGTAGCCAATTAGTCAAGTAGTCGAGTAGCCAGACCACCCCGACCACCCGACCCCCCGACTGCCCGACCACCCGACCACCCGACCATCCGACTACCCAACCACCCCCGACTGCCCAACCAGGACACTAAAATGACCTATATCCCCATCTCTCCCGCAGAACGGGATGCGATGTTGCAGACCGTCGGCGTAAAAACGCTTGACGACCTCTTCGACGCAATTCCGAAGACACACCGCTTCCCCCAACTCGACCTTCCCCCCGCATTAACAGAAATGGAAGCCGCCGCGCACCTTGCGGATATGGCGTCCAGCAACGAGAACGTACGGCAGGATTTAATCTCATTCCTCGGCGCCGGCGCGTACAACCACTACATCCCCAGCGTGGTGGACCACATCCTGCGGCGCGGCGAATTCTATACCGCGTACACGCCCTACCAGCCGGAAATTTCGCAAGGCACACTGCAAGCCATCTTTGAATACCAATCGCTGATGGCCAACCTGACCGGCATGGAAGTTTCCAACGCATCGCATTACGACGGCGCCACCGCCGCGGCCGAGGCGGCCAACCTGGCGTACGCCCAATTTCGCGGAAAGCGAAAAAAAATCGTCTTGTCGCCCGCAGTTCACCCGCAATATCGCGAAGTCATTCGCACCTATTCGCAAGGCATGGGGCTGGAAACTGTCGGGGACGATATCGAAAATAGCGAGAGCGGACCCGAGGCAGTAATCCCGCACATTGACGAAGCGACCATGCTGGTCACAGTACAATACCCCGACTTCTTCGGACGCATCTACGATTACGCCGACCTGATTAAAACGGCGCACGAAAAGGGCGCGCTGGTATGCGTCGTGGCCAACCCCACCGCGCTGGCCATGCTGAAGCCCCCCGGCGAAATGGGCGCGGATATCGTCGTGGGCGAAGCCCAACCCTTCGGCATCCCGCTCTGGTATGGCGGACCGTACCTCGGCTTCTTCACCACAAAGAAATCCTACGTGCATAAAATGGCCGGGCGCCTCGTCGGCGAAACGATGGACGCGCGCGGCAACCGTTCCTACGTGCTGACGCTCACCGCCCGCGAACAACATATTAAACGCGAGCGCGCCACATCGAACATTTGCACCAACCAGGGGCTGCTGGCGCTGGCGGCCGCGGTCTATGTCTCCGTACTGGGACGGCAGGGCCTGCGGGAAGTGGCCAACCTGTGTTACCAAAAAGCGCATTACGCCGCCGCTGAACTCGAAAAACTGAAAGGTTTCAGCCTGAACCGTTCCGCGCCCTTCTTCCATGAATTTGTATTAAACACGCCAAAACCAGCCGGCGAGATCAACCGCTACCTGCTTGATCACGGCGTTCTTGGCGGCTACGACCTCGGACCCGGCATGAAGAATCAACTTCTCGTCGCTGTAACCGAGATGAACAGCAAGGACGAGATTGACACGCTCGTCGCTTTGTTAAAGGAGATGTAGACATGGCAAACATCGTTGAACCGACCATCTTTGAACTCTCCTCTCCCGGGCGACGCGGCGTGACCATGCCCGCCTCCGACGTGCCGACGACTGATCTGCCCCCCCAATCTTTGCTTCGCTCCGACCTGCCCCTGCCCGAACTCGCCGAAGTGGACGTGGTGCGCCACTACATGAAACTCTCCACCTTCAACTACTCGGTGGACGGCGGATTCTACCCGTTGGGCTCGTGTACGATGAAATACAACCCAAAAATCAATGAAGACGCCTGCCGCCTGCCCGGTTTTCTGTTCTCGCACCCGCTCCAGCCTGCCGAAACTGCGCAGGGAAACCTGGCGCTGATGTACGAAATGCAGGAATGGCTGAAGGAGATCAGCGGTTTTGCAGGAGTCACGCTTCAACCTGCGGCCGGAGCGCACGGCGAATTTGCCGGAGTCTTGATGATGGCGGCCTATCACAAATCGCGCGGCGATACCAGACGCGTCAAGATGCTCATCCCCGACGCAGCCCACGGAACCAACCCCGCCTCGGTCGGTATGTTGGGCTTTACCGTCGTCACCATCCCCTCTGACCCGCGCGGAAACGTGGACCTGGAAGCCCTCAAAGCCGCCTGCGACGATACCGTCGTTGGCATGATGCTCACCAACCCCAACACGCTCGGCATGTTCGACGAACATATCGAAGACGTTATAAAAATGGTCAAAGACTGCGGCGGACTGATGTACGGCGACGGCGCAAACCTGAACGCCCTGCTCGGCATTGTCCGCCCCGGCGACCTCGGTTTTGACGTAATGCACTTCAACCTGCACAAGACCTTTTCCGTCCCGCATGGCGGCGGCGGACCTGGCTCGGGCCCGGTGGGCGTCAGCCAAAGACTGGCAGATTTTCTCCCCTCGCCGCTGGTTGACATCGTGGAAGAGGGCGACGATGAAATCGCCCCGCTGTATGGGTTTGTCGCGCCGAAACACAGCATTGGGCGCATGAAGGCCTTTCACGGACACTTTGGCGGCGGGCTGGTGCGCGCCTATACCTACATCCTCATGCACGGCGCAGACGGCTTGAAAGACATTGCACAATATGCCGTATTGAACGCGAACTACCTGCAGGCGCGATTGCGCGGAACATACCGTATTCCTTACGACCGCATTTGCATGCACGAGTTTGTCGTCGAGGGACGTTTTGACGGGAGCGATGTCCGCGCCCTGGATATTTCAAAACGCCTGATGGATTACAACTTCCACCCGCCCACAAACTACTTCCCGCTCATCGTCCCCGAAGCGTTGATGATCGAACCGACCGAGACCGAGAACAAGGATACCCTCGACCGCTTTGCGGATGCAATGATCAAAATTGCCGAAGAGTCTCAAACCCAGCCGGAACTGCTCCATGGCGCGCCCAGTACCACCCGGTTCGGACGCATGGACGAGGTCAAGGCGGCAAGGGAACTGGTCTTATGTTGCTGGCTGCCGGAGGGGTATAGCGATCAGTGAGCGGTGATCAGTGAGAAAGGAAGCCTCGCGGGAAACTGCGGGGCTTTTTGGTTTGATTTATAATGCCGGTTGGATTTTCAGAAGTTTGAACCATGAGAAATAAAACATCCCCATCCTTTCCGCTCCTGCTGATTTCGGTCTCTGCCCTTGCCTGTTCCTTGTTTACGGGCGGCGCCCGGGCGACCCGGACTGAGGCGCCTGAGTTCGAGCCGGTCGCCGCTCCGCTGATCATCGAGCCGGAGTCCCTGCCAAATGCGCAGATTGGCGAAAAGTACGAAGCCCTGATCCGCATCGCCCAGAACGTAACCCCTGTCGGCGATATGTACATTTCGAACGGGTCGCTCCCAGCCGGGCTGGAACTGACCTTCATGCAGGGCGAAGATTCCGCCGTCATTGGAGGAACTGCGACGGAGGCGGGGACGTATTCATTCACCCTCTCCGTCTGGTGTTTTGGAACCCAGGTCAGCGGGCAGACCCTGGATAAAGAATATACGATCATCGTCGAATGAAATTCCCGCTGCGGGCAACGCAGGCGGATGACGCTCACCACCTTCCACGGCGGCGCATCGTCTGAAAACGCGCAGGGTTATAACCGACACCTTTTACAAAGACGCCCCGGAATTTTTACCGCACAGGAGAGAGCCATGCTGAACAAGGTCTTGTTCCACCAATTTCCAACCCTGAAGAGCCTGCTGACGCGCCTGCAATATGAATTCATCTCCATGCTGGGCGTGAGGCGCGATGTGCTGTTCATGAATTTCGGCTATACCGCCCATCACGAGGGGTGCGAGCTCCTGCCGCTTCATCCCGACGACGAGATTCATCGCTATCCCTTGCAGCTGTATCATCACGTGGCAAAACATGCGGACTGGACGAATGCCGACGCGCTCGAAGTCAGTTCGGGACGGGGCGGAGGCGCGTCCTTCATCATGCGCTATTTCAAGCCGCGCTCCTACATTGGCGTGGATTTCTCCCATAAAGCCGTCGAGTTCTGTCGGCAACACCATCAGATGGAGGGCTTGCGCTTCGAACACGGCAACGCTGAAAACTTGAAGTTCCCCGACTCGTCCTTTGATATTGTCGTGAACGTGGAGGCGTCCCTGTATTACCCGAACATCGAAAAATTTTTCGGTCACGTCAGGCGCGTCTTGAAACCCGGCGGTTGTTTTCTTTACACCGACCTGCGCTACGAGGAAAAGGTGGAGGACTGGCGCGAACAAGTGCGCGCCCTGGGAATGAAGATCGCCCGCGAGGAGGAGATCACCGAGAACGTGTTGAAAGCCATGGAACAGGACCGCGAGAGACGCATCCATCTGGTCAATACCTATATCCCCGCGATTCTTCGCAAACAGTTCTATCACTTCGCCGGTCTCGACATGACCTCGCCCGAAGCCATGCCTCATTTGGAAAAACGCCGATACTGGTATTTTGTCCTGCAAAAGATATAACGAAGGTCATTATTTTGCCGCGCGCGCTTCCGGGCGCGCGTTTTATTTCCTGAAATGACGTAAAATAACCCTGCCCGCATAATTCGCGATCTTTTGCGCGGAAGGGCGATGGAAGTTAAAATTTTTTAATCGCGCTTCGACGCCTTCAGACAGGAGCAGCCATGCAAACCCTCAGCGAAGAGATTCGCAGCAAAGTGATTTTATTTCAGCAAACCGAGATCACCGAATACCATATCTACAAACGGCTGGCAAAACGGATCAAATCCCCGGAAAACGCCGCCCTGCTCGACCGTATCGCCGAGGACGAGTTGCGCCATTACAACGGCTGGAAGAAATATACGGGCGAGGAAGTCCAGCCGCGCTGGTTCACGGTCTGGTTTTATACCGCCCTCAGCCTGCTCTTTGGCTTTACCTTCGGCGTCAAGCTCATGGAGCGGGGCGAGGACGCCGCGCAAAAAAATTATCAGGCGGTTGCGGGGGAAATCCCCGAGGCGGCAAGATACCAGGAGGAGGAGGACAAACACGAGAGCGAACTGATCAACATGCTCGATGAAGAGCGCCTGCAATACGCCGGTTCGGTGGTGCTGGGTCTGAACGACGCGCTCGTCGAACTGACCGGCGCGCTGGCGGGGCTGACGCTGGCGTTGCAACGCGGCGACCTGATCGCCCTCTCCGGTTTGATCACGGGCATCGCCGCCTCCATGTCCATGGCGGCCAGCGAATATCTTTCCACGCGCTCCGAAAAGACGAACAAACATCCCGTGCGCGCGGCGGTCTACACCGGCTTTGCCTATATCGTCACCGTCAGCCTGCTTGTGCTTCCCTACCTCATCAGCCCGGCCACTTATTATCTCGACCTTGCGATCGCGCTCCTGACCGCCGTGCTTATCATTGCGGTCTTCAATTATTACATCTCGGTGGCGAAAGGCGAATCCTTCCGCGAGCGTTTCCTCGAGATGGCGGGTTTGAGCCTGAGCGTTGCCGCGTTCAGTTTCGGCATCGGCTATCTCATCCGCATGTGGCTTGGCATCGAGGTGTAGGACAAGGCGTAGGACAAACTTAAGTTTGTCCTACGGGCAGCCATGAAAATTTTAGCGGTTGACATCGGCACGGGCACGCAGGATATTTTTCTCTACGATTCGAATCTCGACCCCGAGAACGGATTCAAACTCGTTCTGCCTTCGCCGACGCTGATGGCGAATCGCCGCCTCAGGCGCCGGTTGCGCGATTCGCGCCGCGACCCGATCCTGATTTGCGGGCGACAGATGGGCGGCGGTCCCTCATCCTGGGCGGTCGAGGAACTTGTCCGCGCGGGGATTCCGGTGTATATGACTCCCTCCGCCGCGACGACTCTCAACGATGAACTGGACAAGGTGCGGGCGCTTGGGGTGAAGATCGTAAGCGAGGAAGAGGGCGGCGAACTGCAATTTGCGCGTTATGAGTTTAAGGATTTTGACTTTCCGCTCATCGCCAAAACGTTCGCCGATTACGGCGTGTCGCTGAAAGACCTGGCGGCGGCCGCGGTCGCTGTGTTCGATCATGGCAACGCGCCGCCCGGCGTTTCGGATCGGCAGTTCCGTTTCGATTATCTGGATGAGCGCATTCGGGCGAAGAATTCGCTTGCGGCGTTCGCTTACCTTGCGGGCGATATTCCCAAAAGCATGACGCGCCTGCAAGCCGTGGCGGATTCGGCGCGGAATCTCGACTGTCCGCTCGTGGTGATGGATACGGCTCCGGCGGCGGTTTTGGGGGCGGGCTTCGATCCCGTCGCCGCGGAACGCGAAAATAAAATCGTCTGCAACGTGGGGAATTTTCATACGCTTGCATTTCGCCTGAATGGAAAAGGAATCGCGGGAGTCTTCGAGCATCATACCGGCGAGATTGACCTGCCGAAACTGGAGGGTTTGCTCGGTAAACTGGCGGACGGCTCGCTCAAACACGAGGACGTCTTCGACGACATGGGCCACGGCGCGTTGATGTACGCGGATGAAATCTTTGAATTTGGAAACGACGATTTCGATGTTGTTGTCACAGGACCCCGGCGTTCGCTCTTCAATCGTCAGTCTGAAAGCGCAAATCGTAAATCGTTGCGCCCTTATTTTGCCGCCCCCTTCGGCGACATGATGATCGCGGGTTGCTTTGGTTTGCTCGCGGCTGCGGCGGAGATTCTGCCTGGGTTGGAGGAAACCGTTTCCGGGTCGTTGAGAGGCGGGCGCGGGCGCAGAGTCGCGCCGTGGGATGAGAATCCGTGACCGGCGCGGGGAAATTCGAAAAATAAAAAGCGCGGCGCCTTCGTCAAAAAAGAAGGCGCCGCGTTTGTGTTAACTCTGGCGGGTATCCCAGAATTTTTTGACCGTTTTTGCGAGGCTTTTTTTCAGGTCGTTTTCTTTTACCCCGGCGGCTTTGAAGACCACGACTTTGCTGGCGGCGTCGTTGCCGGAGAACATTCCGAAGGAGATGAAGTTGCCGCCGGCTTCGGCCACGGCTTTGGTGATTTGGGCCAACACGCCGGGCTTGTCTTCGATTTCGGCGGTGACGCGCAGGGCTTTGGCGCGCGCGCCCATCAGTTCGAGGAAGGCTTTGAAGAGGTCGGTTTCGGTGATGATGCCGACGAGTTTGCCGGAGCGCATGACGGGCAGTCCGCCGAATTTTTTATCCGCCATGATGCGCGCGGCTTCTTCGATGGGGGTGTCGGCTTCGACGGTGACGACTTTTTTGCTCATGACCTGTCTGACGGTGACTTTGCCGATGAGGTAGTTCATCTCCCACACGCTCAGGCTGGTGACGGGCGAGGGCGAGGCGTTCAGCAGGTCGCTGGCCGAGACGATGCCGACGATTTTTCCATCCTGCACGACGGGCGCGCGGCGGATGTGTTCTTTTTTGAGCAGGGCGAGCGCGTCTGGAACGGGGGTTTCTGGCGCGACGGTGATGACAGGGCGGGACATTCTTTCGCTGACGAACATGGCTACCTCCATGATTTTTTTTGATTGGGATGTGATGACGGTTGAAATTATATTCAAATTTGGACGATAGAACGTCACGAATTTGGAGTGAACAAGGTCACTTTGAGTAGGGCAAACTTGAGTTTGTCCTACTTTGAGAACTCCCGCATCACTCTTGCCATGTGTTTGGCGTGTTGGGCGTACAGGTCAATGCGGAAGTTTTCGTTGGGGGCGTGGGCTTTGGTGTCGGGGTAGCCGATGCCCATCGTCACCACCGGCAGTCCGAGGTCGTGGACGAAGGGGTAGTTCGGTCCCGACCCGCCGATCATGGGGACGATGTCCATCTTTGCGTCGTAGATTTCTTCGGCGGTTTCCGAAACCAGTTTGACGAAGGGATGATCCGGATCGGTGCGCGCCGCGGGTTCGCCTCCCAAAAAATTAATTTGAACGTCGTTGAAGCCTTCGGCGTCCAAATGGGCGCGCAGTTTTTGCAGGATGTCTTTCGGTTTCTGATTCGGCACAAGGCGAAAGTCCACTTTGGCGGAGGCGAAGGCGGGCTGGACGGTCTTGGAGCCGGGTCCCTGGTATCCGCTGGTGAGGCCGCAGATGGTGCAGGTGGGGACGAAGACTTCTTCGAGTTTCAAGTCCATGCCGCCGGTCAGCCCTTTGATGAAGTTCTTTGCGCCGTAGCGTTTTTTGTATTCGTCCGCCATGTCGGGCAGTTTGTCCATAAATTCCCTGTCGCGTTCGGTGGGCTGGACGCAGTCGTCGTAAAAGCCGGGGATGCGAATCCGCTCGTCTTCGCCTTTGAGCGTGTTCAGCGCCCAGACGAGTCTCCATGCGGCGTTGGGCAGGATGCTCCCGCCGAGCCCCGAATGGACGTCGGTTGATAACGATGTGACCGAAAGTTCGACGTAGCAGATGCCGCGCAAGCCGAGATATTGCTGGGGGCGCTCGCGGTGATCCACGCCGCCGAACTCCCAGATGCAGGCGTCTGCTTTGAGGAGATCAATGTTTTGGGCGATGAAGTCGTGCAGGTGAACGCTGGAGGTTTCCTCCTCGCCCTCGACGATGAATTTGATGTTGCAGGGCAGTTCGCCTTCTTCGGCGAGGAAGGCGTCTATGGCATGCAGGCGCGAGGTGAGGTGTCCCTTGTCGTCGCTGACTCCGCGCCCGTAAAATTTTCCGTCGCGGATCTCCGGCTCGAAGGGCGGGCTGTCCCATAGTTCCAGCGGCTCCGGCGGTTGAACGTCGTAATGGTTGTAGATCAATATCGTTTTGTCGCTTTTGCCTTTGCGTTCGCCGAAGACCACCGGCGCGCCGTCGGTGTCCATGATCTTGGATTTGAACCCGCGCTTTTCGAGCATCTCTTTCACGATCTGGGCGCATTCTTTCAACCCCAGGTTTTGGGCGCTGATGCTCGGCTGGGCGGCGTAGCGTTTGAGTTCGTCCAGGCTTTGGTTGAGGTTCCTGTCTATGTATGCGTCTATCTTTTCGTAGGCGCTCATGGTTGACTCCTTGGTGGTTTATAGCATTACTTTTTAAAAACTACGCCCGTCGCGAAGATTTTGCGCGGCGCTGCAAATTTCAGTTTGCTTCTCGCGCAGGCGCAAACTAAAGTTTGCCGTACGAACCGCGCTATGGTTTCCAACTGAATTGGAGGTCGGAGCCGGTCAATAGGTCGCCCGGCTGAAGGTTTTCTTCGTCGAGGTCGTTCAGCCTCACCCCGACATTATCGCCTGCGTGGGCGCGCTCGACCGGCTTGCGGTCTATTTCCACGGCGGCGGCCACAGCCGTTTTGTGGATGTTTGTTCCCCGAACCTGGACTTCATCCCCGACGGCGATCGTTCCGCTTTCGATCCGCCCGATGACGACGGTTCCGCGCCCTTTGATGAAAAGTATCTCTTGCGCGGTCATGCGAAAGGTCGGGTCGGCGGTCATGATTATTTCCTGGATTTCCTGTTGTAAATTTGTTATCGCGCGAACGCGCAGAGGGGGTCATTCATAAAAACCCGCAACCCAATCCATCGAGTACGCGCCAGCAAAGGCGAAGATCGTCATTTTAATCGTCACGCCAAGCCAGCAGGCGAGCAGAAATTTCCAAACCGGCACTTTTGCAATGCCCGCGGCGATGCCCGCCATGTCGAAGAACGGATTTGGGATCGCGGAGAGGATGAGGATCACCCATGCGCCGTGTTTTTGAACCCAGGGCAGGATACGATTGTACGTGTTCGTATTTTCCACGACTCCCTGCCCGCCGTAACCCGCGAGGTAGCCCGTTACTTCGCCGAGCGCGCCGCCTGCCCCCGCCGCCAGCCCAACTCCAATCGGGTTGATCGCCCCGCCCATGGCGAAGATGATCGCTACGCCGGGCGCGGGCAGAATCACAGTTGCATTGGCGATCAGCGCGATAAGAAACGCGCCGAGATAACCGAACTCTGCAAACTCCTCCGCCCGGTCGCGGATGCTGTACACATAAGCCGTGATGCCAATGACGACCAAAACAGCGAGGACGCGCAGGACGGTCTTTCCAATCTCGGCGCCTGGTTTTGGTTGGGGGACGACGACTGCCTGAGCCACAGGCGCTCTTTCTTCTTTCTTCTTTCCCGTCACAGCCTTCTTCGCGCTTTTCGTCCTGGCGGCCGCCTTCCCTTTAGCTTTCTTCGACGATGACACGGATGATCTTCACAGCCGGAGCGTTGACGTTGCCCGGGTCGCGCTCCGGTATGGACATCAGCACGTCTTCGCCCTCCACAACCTGACCGAAGACCGTATGCCGGTTGTCGAGATGCGGGGTGGGACCGTGCGTGATGAAGAATTGCGAGCCGTTCGTGCCGGGTCCGGCGTTTGCCATGGAAAGGATTCCGCGCTTGTCGTGCCGCAGGCTGGGATGGAATTCATCGGCGAATTTGTATCCGGGTCCGCCCCTGCCTGTGCCGGTCGGGTCGCCGCCCTGCGCCATGAAGTTGGCGATCACGCGATGAAAGATGACCCCGTCGTAAAAACCTTCGCGCGCGAGAAAGACGAAGTTGTTGACGGTCATGGGGGTCTTATCTGCGAAGAGTTCGATTACCATCGCGCCGTTATCCGTCTCCATGCGGGCGCGGTATTTCTTCTTCGGGTCAATCTGCATTTCGGGTTGCTTGCTCCATTGCTTTGTCATTTTTTCTCCTTGTTTGATTTTCTTTGCGTAACAGGGCGACCCTTTCTTTGAAAAGCAGAGTCGTGTAAAACCCTGACGGGTCGCCCCTGCGGTTTACTTTAATAGCGTCTCGATCCTCGCTGTGACCATGTCCAGCGCGGCGGCGTTGTATCCGCCTTCGGGAATGATGACGTCGGCGTAACGCTTCGATGGTTCGACGAACTCCAGATGCGCCGGGCGCACGGTCGCCAGATATTGTTCGATCACCGATTCGGTCGAACGCCCGCGCTCGGTAATATCGCGGCGAAGGCGGCGGATGAAGCGGATGTCGGCGTCGGTGTCCACAAAAAGCCTGACGTCGAATAATTTGCGCAATTCCGGCTCCGCATAAAGCAGAATCCCCTCGACGAGGATCACCTTCCTCGGCTCGACCGTGAAGGTTTCGGGTTTGCGGGTGTCGTTCGAGAAATCGTAAATGGGGACGTGGATCGGCTTGAAACCCCTGAGCGCGACGACATGCTGGATCAGCAGTTCGGTTTCGAGCGCGTCCGGGTGATCAAAATTGACCTCGGAATGTCGCGCCGCTTTCATCGCCCGAATATCCTTGTAATACGAATCGTGTTGCAGGTAGGCGATCCGCTCCGCCCCGACCCGTTTCAAAATCTCCTGCGCGACGGTTGTCTTGCCCGACCCCGACCCGCCCGCGATTCCGATCGCCAATGGGATTTTCTGCGTCATGCGCTTGATTATACCCGCCGGGTTATGATTGGGGAATTAAAAAGCCTTCCCGCAGGGGAAGGCGCGATGGGTTCGATCAGGTTCAAATCCCGGGGCGAGGCGCGGCTAAAACTCGTCCTCCTCCTCGATCCATTCATCGTCCTCTTCGCCGTCCATCTCGTCATCCTCCCATTCATCCACATCGTCTTCGTCCTCCCACTCATCGTTGCCGCCGCCTTCGATGGGGGAATAGGTGACGCAACCCGTGTCCGGGTCCAGTTCCACGGCTGCCGCGCCGCACAACCCTTCGTCTATGAATACGCAGTCGGTATAATGACATTTGATGCGGGGCATTTCAATCCTCCTATATTTCGTTTCGGATCAGGCGCGCGACCGCGACGATAAAGACGAGGGTCATCGCAACCTGTGATGCGACGCAAAATGGGCAGAGCGCTTTTAGCAGGGCGACCTCCACATAGATCAGCCAGAGCGTGAAGAGAAAACCGGTCAACGACATGCCGAAGATCAGCGTCGTCCCGTTGCGCCGCAGAAATTCAGTTTTATCTTCGTAAAAATGCGCGATCAGGATCGCCGCATACCCGACGACGCCGAAGACCGCCACCGGAATGCCGTTCACTTCGGAGTACACGCTGGCGTTGACCGTCGAGCAATCGCCCGAGCCGAGGCACATGCCATCGTTGCCGGTATATTTGTAGATCGCCATGTAAATTGAAACCGCCAGCCCGACGATCGCAAGCGCCGCCGATGCGCGATAAAGCCATTTATTCACGTTTCCTCACAATAATATTGCGTCCGTTTCCGAGCCAGCAGGCAGGCATTTTACACCAGCGGGAATGATTAGTAAAGCATCCGCCTGAACCAGCGACAACAGATTGCCCGACCCCTGATGCCCGGCAAGGAATGCGGATGGGACGCCGTCTATGGATTCGATCCTCGCCCGCAGATAGCTCTCCCTCCCGTCCGATTCGATCTTCTGCGCGCATCGGACTCTCAGCCTTTGCCGGTCTCCGTCCATTGAGCCGCTCATACGCTGGAGCGTGGGGCGAACGAAAACCTCGAAGCCTACAAAAGCCGAGACCGGGTTGCCCGGCAAGCCGATGAACGGAATCCCGCGATAGGATCCGAACGCAAGCGGTTTGCCCGGGCGCATGTTGACCTTCCAGAAATCCAAGTTTCCGTTTGTCTCGACCGCCTCCTTGACGAAATCGAACGCGCCCACGCTGACTCCGGCGGAGGAAAGGATCAACCCGGCTTTTTTATGGATCGCTTCATCCAATAATGCGGTTACAGATTCGCGCGTATCTTTTGCGAGTCCGAGTCGGATGACTTCCGCGCCGGCGCCGGCAAGCGCCGCCGCGAGGACATGCGAATTCGAATCGCGGATCTTTCCCGGTTCGAGCGGCGCGCCTGCTTCGAGCAGTTCATCGCCGGATGACATCAACGCGACGCGCGGCTTTTTATGGACAGATACATCCGCGTATCCGAGCGTTGCGAGCAACCCCAAATCCTGCGGTTTGAGCGTCCTTCCCTTTTTTAGAACCACATCGCCCGCCCGCATATCCGTCCCGCGCAGGCGGATGTTCTCGCCGGGTTTCATCTGTTTTGCAATCCTGACGGTCTTTGGGGGAGTCGTTCCCGCCTGCTGATCGTTGAAATCCGTTTCCTCGATGGGGATGACGCAATCCGCGCCCTGCGGCGTCTGCGCCCCGGTCATGATGCGCGCGGCTTGACCGGCTTGTAGAACAACCGTCGGCGCGGAACCGGCTGGAATGTCGGCGACCACGCTCAACGTCGCGGAGGAGGCGGAAACGTCTCCGGCGCGCAGGGCAAATCCATCCACCGCCGAATTGTCGAAGGGCGGATAGTCTCCGTCCGCAAGGATGTCCGCCGCCAGCGCGCGGTTCAAAGAGTCGTCCAGCGCGACCGTTTCTATCGGCGTAGTTTTAACCTGGGAAAGGATGCGCTCGCGCGCTTCTTGTACGCTTGGCATGTTTAAGCGCGGCGATTATACCCCCAAGTCAATTATGTCGTTGCGAGGGCGTTCTTGTTCCGCTCGAAGCAATCTCTGCCTTCGATCATAAGGTTGCTTCGTCGGGAAGAGCGCCCTCCTCGCAATGATGGGCTTTACCCCGGCTTTGTCCGCGCCGCTTCCATGACGTTTGGCAGGTTTTCGATGCGCGTCAGGATGCGGCTCAATTGCGCGAGGTCTTTCACTTCGATGATGAGTCTTAAGTCGGCGATGCTGCGGTTGACGTTGACTGAGACGTCGTTGATGTTGATGTTCTCGTCCGCGAGCAGGTACGAGATGTCGCTCAGCAGTCCTTCGCGGTCGTAGGCTTTGATCTTGATCGGGATCGGGAAGGTCTGCTCCACATGTCCCCAGCCGACTTTCAAGAGCCGCTCGCGGTCTTTTGCCTGCAAAATGTTCGGGCAATCCTGGCGGTGGATGGTCGCGCCGCGTCCGCGTGTGATGTAGCCCACGATCTGATCGCCGGGCATTGGGTTGCAGCATTTCGCCATGCTGGCGAGCATTCCCTTCAATCCGACGACCTCGATTGCGTCGGTGGGTTTTTGAGGCGCGGCGGGCGCGTTGGCTTCGAGGATGTCCTTGATCTCCTCGTCCTGGGAGAACTGCCGGATGAGTTTGCTGAGGGAAAGTTCCCCCGTGCCGAGGTCTATGAACATTTCGTCCGGCGTTTTGTAACCCAATTCGCGCGCCAGTTTTTCGAAATTGACCTGGCCGATCCCCAGTCTTTGCAGTTCGCGTTCGAAGGTCTCGCGGCCGGTGGCGAGATTTTGTTCGTCTTCCAGTTTTTTGAACCACACGCGGATCTTCGAGCGCGCGCGCTGGGTCTTGACCAACCCGAGATTGTTGTTCAGCCAATCGCGGCTGGGTCCCCCGCGCTTGGCGGTCAGGATCTCCACCTGGTCGCCGGTCTTTAATTCATGGTCCAGCGGCACGAGTTTTCCGTTCACCCGCGCGCCGCGGCAACGATGACCGATGTCCGTGTGGACGTGGTAGGCGAAGTCAATCGGGGTCGAACCGGCTGGCAGGTCAATGGCGTCGCCGCGCGGGGTGAAGATATAGACGCGGTCGCGGAAGACGTCGCTTTGCATCGATTCGACGAACTCCGCAGCGTCTTTTACCTCGCCGCCCCAGTCCATCATCTTGCGCAGGTCTTTGATGCGTTCTTCGAACTGCCTGTCGTGTTTGCCGCCCTCTTTGTAGCGCCAGTGCGCGGCGATGCCGTATTCCGCGCTCATGTGCATTTCCTGCGTGCGGATCTGGATCTCGACCGGGCGTTTGTCGTCGTACATCACCGCCGTGTGCAGGGATTGGTAGTGATTATCCTTGGGCGCGGCGATGTAATCGTCGAACTCGTCCGGGACGGGGCGCCATGTGATGTGGATCACGCCCAGGGCGGCGTAGCAGGAGGGTATGTCCGGCACGATCAAACGGACGGCGCGCACATCGTACAACCGGCTGAAAACTGTATCCTTCTTCTGCATCTTCTTGTAAATCGAGTAGATGTGTTTCGGTCTCCCGCTGATTTCGGCTTTGATGTTGCTCTTGTCCAGCAGGCGCTTCAGGCTGGCTTTGATCTCCTCCAGTTGGCGTTCGCGGTCGGGACGTTTCTCCGCCAGGGCGCCGGCGATCTCCTTGTATTTCTCCGGCTGAACGTAGCGGAAACTCAGGTCTTCAAGTTCCCACTTCAACTGCCAGATTCCGAGGCGGTTTGCCAGCGGCGCGAAAATATCCAGCGTCTCCTGCGCGATGCGTCTTTGTTTGTGTTCGGGCATGTGTCCCAGCGTGCGCATATTGTGCAGGCGGTCCGCCAGTTTGATCAACACCACGCGCACATCCTCGCCCATGGCAAGGAAGGTCTTGCGCAGAGTCTCGGGGACCATGTCTTCCTTGCGTCCCAGGCGCGCGGGCTCGATGTGCGGGGCTTCCTTTTCGTTGTCGTTTGATTCGGCGTGCTGGTCTCCGCGCGAGACTCGCGGCAGGTGGGTCAATTTGGTCACTCCGTCCACAAGGAAGCGCACGTTATCCCCAAATTCGCGGCGGATGTCCGCCAGTGTGACGGGCGTATCCTCGACCGTATCGTGAAGCAACCCGGCGGCAATCACCTCGGCGGGAACTTTCAACTCCGAGAGTATGTTTGCCACGGCGATGCAGTGGTTGACGTACGGCTCGCCCGAATGGCGCTTTTGCCCGCGATGCGCCTCTTCCGCGTAGGCGTAGGCGCGCGCGACCAGTTCCTTGTCGGCGGGCGTGTATCCTTCGGGGAGTTGCTCCATCAATTGCTCGAACGGGATTTCAATGACGGCGGATTTCATCCCTGAATTTTACTAGGACTTTCGCCCGGGTTGTAAAATCTCTCGAATTTGCGACGAAGTCGGGGTGTTTCTGATTCCGCTTCCCCAGGGTTGCCCTTGATTCGGCCGCGGATGTCGAATAGGCGCGTTTATAATAGACATTATCGGCAATCAGTCAAAGTCCTTTTGTCGGACGCGGATGAACGCGGATTTAGGCTGATAAAAGAATAATAAATCCGCGTTTTCCGCGCTTGTCCGCGTCCAAAAATAATTCCCGATAAAGTCTAATATGTTGCAGGAAATCACGTTCATGCCGACCGCCAACAACGTCACAAGATTGTTAGACTCGCGCAAGGTGAAATATACCGCCCACGACCTTCCCGCTGAAAAACTCGGCGCGTTGAAAGCGGCGCAGCGCCTGAACGCGCCCCCGGAGCAGGTGTTCAAAACAATCGTCACAAAACGCGAGAAAGGCAAGCCTGTGCTTGTCCTTGTCCCCGCTTCGCGCGAAGTGGATTTGAAATTGCTGGCGGCGTTTCTCGGCGAGAAGAAGATGCATCTGCCTGCCGAGCGCGAAGCCGAGCAAATGACGGGCTTGCAGGCGGGCGGCATCTCTCCGCTGGCGCTCATCAACAAGGGGTTTCAAGTGGCGATTGATTCTTCCGCCGAGGAATTTGAAGAGATCTATATTTCCGGCGGGCAAAGGGGACTGAATATCCAATTGGGCGTGAACGATTTGGCGAAGCTGGTGAATGCAAAGATCGGAAAGGTCAGCCGAAGGGAAGAAGGGGATGTGGGATGAAGGATGAAGCGAAAGAGATGGGCGAAGAAGCGCGTCGTTTTTTTCTTTTTCACGGTTTATGAATCAAATTTCGCAAGCGTCTTCCCATTTACCCACAGACTGTACGACCCTGTTGGATAACTGCCGAGCGAAAAATTAACCTCGAACGCTTCCAAGACTTGAACGCAAATCTCGCCCGGGTTGGATACGGAATAGACGTCCACGACGATTTTGTTCGATGCGTCCGGCGCGGCGACGGCGATCCGCAACCGGTGGCATGGGGTGGGCAGATTCCCTTTCAGAACCAGCGTGAATTGCGGGGGAAAACTTTCCAGCGTGAGCAGTTCCGCGGATTCAAGATACGCTTCCCCCCGAGTCAAAGAGCCGTCCGCCGGGCTGGGGAGATAATCGCTTTGCATCGGCTGGGAGGGCGTCTCGCTGGCGACGGGCGAATCCGGCGAGGGGACGCATCCGCAGAAAACGATCGCAAAGAGAAGCGCGATAAAGGTTGTTTGTTTCATACAGACTCCATTGCTTTATTCCTAACGAAGCCGCGCGCGTTTTGTTCCTCAATACGAAACGAAATCCCCAGCCGGCGCATCGTTGACCCACACCGAATATCTCCCCGGCGAATACGTTCCAAGAAGGATATTCGCTTCGAACTGCTGGAAGACGTTATCGCATCGAACCCCCGGGTCAATCAGACTGTAGGCTTCGACGAACACGCGGAATTGATCGTCGGGCGGGTTGACCTTGACGCGCAGTTCGTTGCAGACGCCCGGCATGTAGCCTGCAATGACGATCGCGGCGCGCGGCGGCGTAAACTCGTATCGTTCCGAAACGATGACCGAAGTGATCGTCACCGATGCGATCTGCCGTCCTTCATCGTCCAGCCGCGGCTCGAACGGGTTTTCATCCGGCGTGATGCGATAGGGCGCGGGCGGCGTTTGCGCCGTCTCGGGAGTCGGCGCGGCGATGCAAGCGCAAACCAAAATACCAAGGAGGAGGATGACGGCTGCCTTCATCCTGAACCGGGTATCCTGACCTTATCGAATAACTGCGGCGCGGCGACGTAGATCCCGCGTCCGCTTACGGCGACGGTTGAATCGGCAAGTTTGATCTCGCCTGCGCTGAAAATTTTTCTCTCGTCCATCTGCGTGATGCGCGCTGCGAGCGTCACGGTTTGATGGAGCGGGACCGGCTTGTGGTAATTGATCTCGATGTTGACCGCCGCCACTTTGCGCCCCGCCGCCCAGACGACCAGCCCCATTGCCTCGTCCAGCGCGGCGGCGGAGGCTCCGCCGTGCGCGTGACCCGGCGGTCCCTGTTGGGATTCGTTGAACGTAAATTCCGCGCTCAACGTTTTATCGTCCTCCAAAAACCAGGTCAAACCGATGCTGCGAGGATTTTCATTTCCGCAGACGAAACACCAACCGTGATAGGGAATCTGTCTTTTCATGCCCCCATTGTATAACGCGCGGAGTGGGTTTGCCAATCCTGCGCGCGGCGTGCTAGAATCAACTCTACAATAAAAGCCTCGTCGTCTTGCGCGATTTGACCGTGGGTTTATCCGCTCCGTTGCGGAAAGACGACGGAACATTCTGCGTAACATTCGGCGGCTTTGGCGCATCCTACCATGTTGGAAGGCAGAATAAAATAAATGGAAATTACACTGGCATTGGGCGGTGGCGGCGCAAAGGGCAACGCCCATATCGGCGTGCTTCGACGACTCGAAAAGGAAGGCTACAAAATCCGTTCCATCGCCGGGACGAGTTTCGGGGGGCTGGTGGCGGTGTTGTACTCCGCCGGTTATTCGCCGAAAGAGATTCAAGCCATCTTCGAAGCGGCGGATCAGAAATCGCTATACGAGCGCGACTCGCAGGACGGACCTTCCCTGCTCGGTTTGGGCGGTTTGCGAAAACTGCTGGAGCGGGTGATCGGCGATAAAACCTTCGACGACACACGCCTGCCGTGCGCCGTCACGGCGGTGGATATCAACGCCGGCGGCGAGGTGATCCTGGACAAAGGAAGTCTCAAGGATGCGGTATTATCCACGGTCGCGCTTCCCGGCATCTTTCCCGTGCATCGCGTCAACAATTGGGAACTCGTGGATGGCGGCGTGTTGAATCCCGTCCCCGTCACGGTGGCGCGAATGTTGTCGCCAAACCTGCCCGTCGTGGCGGTCGTTCTGAACGACCCGATTGACAAGCCATTGCATCCATATAACCTGCCCATCCCCAGCATCGTCCCGCGCCCGATCGCTGAAAGATTGGCGCGCGTATCGCTGGCGCAGTCACTGGATATTTTCCTGCGGTCTGTGGACGCGTCGAGCCGTTACGTCTCTTATCTGCGCCTGCAAGTGGACAAGCCTGAAATCCTTGTCCGCCCGGAGGTTCATCACATCGAACTGCTCGACAAAGTCGTCATTGAAGACGTCGCCCGGTTGGGCGAAGAGGCTTTGGAAAAAGTCCTGCCCAATCTTAAGCGCGAGACGGCGTGGATCGCAAGGCTCGGGCGGCGCGTGTTCGGGAGCAATTAACGGAGCGAAAAATCTCCCGATTTTGCATCCAAAGTCAGGAGCCCTTGTAAAATTTAGGACTCCGGATTACCGATAAGAATGAGACAGGGCAACAATGAGTCGCGACCTGAGAAAATATAAACGCGATACCGATAAGCGACTCGCAATCGGCGCGATCCTTCTATTGTTCATCGCCGGGCTTGGGCTGATCTGGCTGATCTACGGTTTCGGCGCGACGGTGACGGGTTTCCTGTGCATCCTCGCCGCCTTCGTTCCCATCGGCTTGATCTTCATCTCACTTTACGGAATGGATTGGATTGTAAAACGTGCAAATACAGACGACGACCGAAACGATTGAATTCAACGGATGGACGATGCGCGTCCGCCCGGCATTGACGGGAAAGCCGCGCCTGTTGGTCATGATCCACGGCTGGACGGGCGACGAAAACTCGATGTGGGTCTTCGCCCGAAATTTTTCCGCCGATAAATATTGGATCATCGCTCCGCGCGCGCCTCACAACGCCGACCCGCAGGGATTCTCCTGGCGACCGCCTCAACACACTGAGTTTGGCAGGCCCAGCCTCGAGATGCTTTTTCCCGCCGCCGAGGCGTTGATCCGGCTCGTGGACGGGTACTCCGCTTCGGTCGGGATCGAGGCGCGTCATTTCGACGTGATTGGATTCAGCCAGGGCGCGGCCATGGTCAACGTCCTGGGATTCCTCTTCCCGGATCGAATCCGCAAGATGGGCGTGCTGGCAGGGTTTGTCCCGGCAGGCTTGGAGGCGCAAGTCGAGAAACGCCCGCTCGAAGGCAAACGAGTATTGGTGGCGCACGGGACGCAGGATGAGCTTGTTTCGATCGAACGCGCGCGAACTTCGATGGAATTGATGGAGAAGGCGGGCGCATCCATTGTTTATTGCGAGGATGAAGTCGGGCATAAACTGAGCGCAAACTGCCTGCGCGCGCTCGAGGAATACCTTGACGATTAATCCCGCTCTCAGCCCTCCGTTGACGATGGTTTTGTTTGCAGGTATGCTTGCCGACAAATTGTAGGGGCGACCCATCCGGGCTTTGCTTCTTCCTCTTGTGCAAAGAAAGGGTCACCCTGCTCGATCAAAATATTTTGCCACTGCAAGGGCGACCCTTTCTTTACTTCCATGGATTCTGGAAGACCTTGACGGGTCGCCCCTACGGAATGTTCAGGTGAATTAATGCGAAAACACCTTTCACGACGCGATTTTATAAAACTTGCCGGGCTGGGACTCGGCGCGTTGGCGTTCAACCGCCTCGCCCCGTACGAAATTGATTACCGTTGGGATGTCTTCAGCCAGCCAAAGCGCCTGCCGCAATTTCCGGGCAGCGCCATCATCGGGCGCGTGACCGAGCCGGATGTGGACATCCGCAGCCGCCCGACGAACGACCCGGCGCAGAACACCTCCATCGGCAACCTCGGCGCGGATACGCTCGTCGAATGGAACCGCGAAGTCATTGGCAACGTCATCGGCGGGTTGACGAATCAAAAATATATTGAAACTCCGCAGGGATATGTTTACGGTTCGGTGGTGCAACCGACAAAAAACCTGCCCAATGTTCCTGTTACCGCGTTGCCCAACAACCAGGGCTTTTGGGCGGAAGTGACCGTGCCTTATGTGGACCTCGCGCACGAGGGCATCGTTGCTTCGCCGTGGCTTCAGGATCACATCAACTACAACTTTCCCCCGCGCTTGTACTATGGACAGACAGTATGGATTGATCAGGTGCGCACGAACAACGGCTTCCCCGAATATCGTTGGAACGAAGACGCCAACGGACGCGGCTACGGCTACGGCGGGTACGGAGAATTCTATTGGGGGGACGGCGCGGCGTTCAAAATTCTCACCGATGCGGATGTTGAAACAATCCATCCCAACGTGGACCCGAACGAAAAGACGATCAGAATAGACCTCGATTATCAAACGTTATCCTGCCTCGAAGGCGGGCGTGAAGTCTATTTCTGCCGCATTTCATCGGGCAAGCGTTACGACCCGCTCACCGGCGAAGTGGTGGACACCTACGCCACCCCGGCGGGATCGTTGCTCACCTATTGGAAGATCATTTCGAAGAACATGACCGCGGGAAACGAAGGTTCCGGGTATTCAACCCCGGCTGTGCCGTGGTGCACGTTCATTGCGACGGGCGGAGTCGCCATCCATGGCGCGTTCTGGCACAACGCTTTTGGCGAAAGGCGCTCGCACGGTTGCGTCAATGTCACCCCCGAAGACGCCAAATGGATCTTCCGCTGGACGATGCCTTATGTTTCGCTTGCCGCCGGGGAAGAGCGCCGCGAACTGCCCGATCATGGCACGACCGTGACCTCGACGGAGACGCAATTTTAAAAATAACGCTCCCGCCGCCGTCCTCGGCGGCGGAGACGCCGCCGGAGCATAAATGGAAATTTCCCACATCACCGTCTGGCTTGCCCTGCTTGCAGGCTTGGCTTCCTTTTTATCCCCTTGCGTGTTCTCGCTCGTCCCCGCCTACGTCGGCTACCTCGGCGGGATCGCGGCCGGGCGCGGCGAAGCGGGAGATAAACCCAATCGCTGGTTGACCTTTTCGCACGGGCTTGCCTTCGTTCTGGGGTTCAGCGTCGTATTCGTTTTTTTGGGAGTCGCCGCGTCGTTCGCAGGCGGTTTGCTCTACGACCTGCGTTATTGGCTGGCGAAGATCGGCGGAATTGTCGTCATCGTCTTTGGCTTGCACATGATCGGCGTTTTCCACATCCCCTTCCTTGCCTATGATACGCGCGCGCAGAAAGCGCCCGATCCCAAACTCGGTTATCTTTCCTCGGCATTGATGGGCGTCTTCTTCTCTGCCGGATGGTCGCCCTGTGTGGGTCCCGTCCTCGGCGCGATTCTGACCCTTGCCTTCAACGGCGGGGACGTCTCGCAAGGCGCGACGCTTCTTTCCTTTTATTCAGCCGGGCTCGCCATCCCGTTCCTGATCGCCGCCCTGGGAATCGGCTGGGTGACGACGGTTTTGAGAAAACACAGCAAGACCATGCGTTACGTCGAGATCGCCATGGGCGTCGTTCTGGTTGTCATCGGCGTCATGCTTTTCGCCGGGACGTTCGAACTCATCGCCCAAAAGGGACAGTTTTTCTTTATTGATTTTGGACTTTAATGCTCAACGTAACCCTCTTCGCCAAAAAAGATTCCCCCGCCTGCGACGAAGCGCGGGGTTTTCTTGCCGAACTCCAAAAGCAATATCCGCATCGCCTTGCCGAAGTGGATGTCGAGTCGGATTCGGCGATCAACATGAAATACGGCAGGCATGTCCCGGTCGTCGAAGTGGGGCCGTACACCTTGAAAAACCCCATCTCGCGCCAGAAATTGCAAATGACCCTCGGCGCCGCGTCCGACCGCATAGAGCAACTCGAAAAACTCGACGACCCAATTTACAAATACAAAATGGAAAAGAGTAAAACATTGTCCACTGGCGACCGCGTCTCCTTCTGGATCGCAAGGCGTTACTTGTTAATCCTCAACCTCTTCATGCTTTTTTATGTCGGTTTGCCCTTTCTCGCGCCCACATTGATGAACCTCGGCGCGGAGAGCGCGGGAGGCGTGATCTATCGCATCTACAAGCCGCTCTGTCACCAGTTCGCCTTCCGTTCGTTCTTTCTTTACGGCGAACAGCCTTTTTATCCATTGAAGGAGGCTGGGATGAGCGGATATCGAACCTTCGAGGAGGCGACCGGCATCGAAGGCGTGGACGACCCGTACAGTTACACCCGCTTCGAGGCGCGTAATTTCACGGGGAATGAAACGCTCGGTTACAAGGTTGCCCTGTGCGAGCGCGACGTCGCCATCTATCTCGCCATCCTCGGCTTCGGAATCGTCTTCGGTCTGACGGGCAGGCGCTTCAAGTCCGTGCATTGGATGGTTTGGTTATTGCTCGGAATCGGTCCCATCGGTCTCGACGGTTTCTCGCAATTGTTCAGTCAGTTCAACTGGGATTGGCTCTCCGCCATCCTTCCCTATCGAGAAAGCACGCCCTTTCTGCGCGCGCTGACCGGGGCATTTTTCGGTCTGTTCACCGCCTGGTTCGCCTACCCCAACATCGAAGAATCCATGAACGAGACGCGCCAGTATTACATCAAAAAATCCGCTGTAATAGAGGCTGGCGGCTGATGTCCTTCGCCGAACCCGACGGGTTGCGCTATTACCGGTTCGATATTTTCCCGAAGAATTTGCTCAATGCGGTCTTCACTCGCCGCGGCGGAGTCAGCCCCGCGCCGTGGACGTCGCTCAACCTAAGCGTTTCAACGGGGGACGAGCCCGCGCGCGTAGAGGAGAATCGCGCCCGCGCCTTCAATGCGCTTCGATGCGACCCCGCCTCTCTCCATGACGTGTGGCTGGTTCACGGCGTTGACGTGGTTCACGCCTCAGCGCCTTGCCCGCTCGACGCCCCCGCGCCGAGAGCCGACATACTCTTCACCGACAACCCGGAAGTTACATTGTTCATGCGCTTTGCAGATTGCGTTCCGCTGTTATTCCACGACCCGAAGAAAGGCGTCATCGGAATCGCTCATGCCGGTTGGATGGGAACGGCGAAGGGCGTGGCGGAAGTTTCGATCAACGCCATGCGGGAGCGTTACGGCTCGAATCCGGCGGATGTGATCGTGGGCATCGGTCCATCCATAAGCGCCGATCATTACGAGGTGGGCGAGGAGGTCGCGGCGCAATTCCGCGAAAAATTCGGCGCCGACTCGGAAGAGATCCTCGAAAGGCGGGATGGGAAAATCTATCTCGACCTGTGGAGGGCGAACGCTTTGCAATTGCAAAAAATGGGCGTGGAGCAAATTCAGATTTCCGGTTTATGCACCGCCTGCCATTTGGACGATTGGTATTCGCATCGCGCCGAGAAGGGGAGGACGGGCAGGTTTGGGGCGTTGATTGCAATGGCGTAATCTGTAGCGCAAGTCTCCAGACTTGCGCTACAATTTAACTCATGAACGAACTCGTCAATTCCATTCGCGAAAGGTATCTTGGGGCGCTGGACAAAATCGCTTCGGCGGCGAAACGCTCCGGGCGGAGTCCGGAGGCGGTGAAACTCGTCGTGGTGACAAAAGCCCAACCCGTGCAAACAGCCCGGGCGGCGATCGAGGCGGGGGTTCGCATCCTGGGGGAGAATTACGCCGAGGAAGGTGTCACGAAAATTCAATCCTTGTCGAATTTTTCTGCGGTAGAATGGCACATGATCGGTCACGTGCAGAGCCGCAAGGCGCAGAGCGTGGCGGCGAACTTTAACTTCATGCACTCGCTGGACAGCCTGAAACTTGCCAGGCGGCTCGACCGTTTTTGCGCGGACGCGGGGCGGGTCTTGCCCGTCCTGCTCGAATTCAACGTGGGCGGCGAGGAAAGCAAGGGCGGCTGGGAGGCTTCGGACGAAGCGCGCTGGGCGATGTTGCCGGGCGAGGTCGCCGAAATCTTTTCGCTGGCAAATTTGCGCGTTTGCGGGTTGATGGCAATGCCGCCATTGGGCGGCGACGCAAACGCTTCGCGCCCGTACTTTCAGAAATTGCGAAGGCTGAGGGATTATCTTGCTTTGCAAATCCCGCAGGCAGGTTTGAACGAACTTTCGATGGGCACAAGTTCGGATTATGAAGTTGCTGTGGAGGAAGGCGCGACCTACGTCCGGGTTGGCGCAGCCATCGTTGGAGCGAGACATTACACCACGGAGAATGCATGAGCGTCGAATTTCTGGTCTTGCTGGTGCGCGTGGCGGCGGAGACTGTGATCTGGATCGTGATCGCGAATTCCCTGCTGTCGTTCTTTCTCCCGCCGTATCATCCCGTGCGCGAGGCGTTGGAGCGGGTGGTCGGGCCCCTGCTCAACCCGATCCGCAACCTGATGGGCAACACAGGCGGGCTCGATTTCAGCCCGCTGGTTCTAATCCTTATTCTTGAACTCTTGAAGCAATTTGTAATCGGCGTCCTTCTTTCTTTGTAAACGAGGTGAACCATGACTAGAAAATATGTCCTGCACGACGGCAAGCGCGGTTCGGCGTTGGCGTTGCGGATCACGCCGCGCTCGAGCCGCAACCAGATTGCGGGCGTTCTCAACGACGGCACGGTCAAGATCCATGTCGCCGCTGACCCGGCTGACGAGACGTTGAACAGGGAGTTGATCGCCTTCCTCGCCGAGGTGCTGGGCGTGCCGAAAACGCGCGTGGAGATCGTCGCCGGCGAAAGCGGACGGGATAAACTCGTCTCGATCCTCGATATGGACGTGGAGACGGCGCACCAGAGAATTGTGGCGCATATGGATTGAGAGAGTAGAGAGTGGAGAGTAGAGAGTAGAGAGTGGAGAGTAGAGAGTAGAGAGCAGAGAGTAGAGAATAGTTATCGGCGATCAGTGATCGGTAATCAGTGGAGAAGACAGCCGGGAGGCTGTCTCTTTTTGTTTTGAGGTTCTTTGGGATTAAGTGGGGTGATAGCTCGTCTTACACAGAGGGCACAGAGAACACGGAGATTATAAGAGGTTTTCTCTGTGGACTCCGTGATCTGATATGAAAATAAACTCCAAGAGCAAACCACCGAGACACGGAGACACAGAGAAAAAACTCCGTGACTCTGTGTCTCCGTGTTTAGATTTTCATCCCTTCGGCAGGCTCAGGGCAAGCCCTTCGGGGTGAAACCCTTTCATGGATACTCAGTGGTAAAAACATGGACGCTCCCACCAAATACCAGAGAGCCTGTTTTGTTTGAGAGAGAAGGTTTCCGTTCTCAAAGGTGATTTACAAGCCCCCATACAACCGCCTGTAGATGATGAAGATTTCATAGATGTTTCTGATGTAATTGCGCGTCTCCTCGAATCGCACGCTTTCCAAAAACAGGTCGGGGTCGTCGCCGGAGAGTTCCTTCCACGCCGCCGCGTTGCCGGGACCGCCGTTGTAGGCGGCGAGGGTCGCGTACAGGTCGCCGTTGAGCAGGGCGCGATTTTTGGCGAGATAATGCGTGCCGAACATCACGCTGACGTATGGGCGGTAGAGGTCTTCTTCGGCGTAGTTGCTCGGCTTGCCGAGTTCGGAGGCGATCTGCGCGCCGGTGGGGGCGATGATCTGCATCAAGCCGTGCGCGCCCGCAGTCGAGCGCACGAAACCTTCAAAGAGACTTTCCTGACGGATGACGCTGAAAACGAATAGGGGATCGAATCCGTTTTGTTGCGCGTTGGAGATGACCAGGTCTGGATAATACAACCCGTAGCGGATGCGGCTGAAATACGCGGGAGCCATCATCGATTCGGTGTGTTCGCCCAGTCCCGCCATGGTGAGGACCTGCCGCGCGGCAAAAATGGCGGAGCGGTGCATGCCGAGTCCGCGCAGGTAATTCGTCAGCCGGTAACTGCCGACCGCGTCGTTCAAAGCTTCCAGTTCTTCCCGCATATCTTCAAACTCGAGCCGCGCCTCGTCCAACATGCCGAGGTCCCAATATTCCTTTCCGCGGATGATGCGCGCGTCCGAAGCCAGCGGTCCGAGTCCGTTCAAATCCGCGTCCGCGGCGAGGTTGAAGGTCAGGCGCATCCAGGCATCGGCGTCGGCGCGTTCGCGGGCGAGGTCAAACTGGTAATTTACGGATGGGCTGGGGGCGAAAGGAGGCAGCCCCGCGAGAATATCGCGCGCGCGTTCGCTGTAATATCCGCCCGGGTCGAGGTTCTGCCCTTCGCGGAAGGCGTCGTTCGCGCCGTTTGTATCGCCGAGTTTTTGATTCGCCTTGCCGATCCACAACAGCGCGCGCGATTTATCGCCCGCCGGCGCGGACATCGCCAGGCTGCGTTTGAAATCGTCCAGCGCAATTTGAAAATTTCCGCGCCGATATTCCACGACGCCCATCAGGAACGCGGCATAGGAGGATTGTTCCGAGCCGGGATATTCCAGCGTTACGCGCGACCAGGTTTCGACGGCTTTGTCGTACTGTCCGTCGCGTTCGTAGATTCTCGCCGCGCTCATCAGATAATCCGCCGCGATGGAAGCGTTCGGGGCAAGCCCGACGAACTCCAGTAAAGTCCCCGCGCCGCCGGCGTAGTCGCCCAATTGCGCCCATTGAATGAAAGCTTTTTCGCCCCAGGCGTCGCCCCAGCGCGGGTGCGCCGAGAAATTCGAGATGAAGATGTCGTAATCCGCGAGGGCTTCGGGATATTGCCCAAGCCCGCTCTTCGATAATGCGCGATAGTAATACGCAGTCCCGTCGTTTTCGGGCGGGTTGGTTTGCAGATAGCGGTCGAAGGCGGCGATGGCGACGGCGTATTGACCGGCGAAATAATCCACGAGCCCGCGGTCGAGTTCATTCACCGTCCCGCCAGAATCCAATAAAGCGACGAGACTGAGATAGGAATAATACGAGAGCGGATAATTTTCCACCGCATAGCGAAATCGTTCGTTCGCTTCGGCTGCCTGACCCTGAGCCTGGTTCGCCAACCCGGCTTCGTACAACGCCTGAGCCTTGACGTAGTCGCTCGAAGCGCGCCCGATGATTCCATCATAAAGCGCCAAAGCCGTTTCGTAGTTGCCAAGCTGAACATGAGTGGAAGCAACTTTCAGGTCAAGTTGTGTATCGTCGCCGAGCGAGGGCGCGGTGATCGCGCTGGTATAGGACGACAGGGCTTCGGCGTAATTCTTGGCGTTGAATAAAGCGTCGCCCCGCAATTCCTGGACATAGGCGTCCAGCGCGCCGGGGCGCAGGACGAGATACGTCTGCCATGAGTCTGCGGCGGCGGCGTAATTTTCCGTTTTGAAATGAACGAAGCCTTGCAGAAAATACGCCTGCCCGAATTGCGGCGAGCCGGAGTATTCGTTGATCAAGACTTGCAGGGCGGTCAGCGTTTCGTTGTAGCGCCCCTGCGCGTAATAGATGCGCGCCACGCCCCATTGCGCCGAGGCGCGCACGAGGGGATCGGGAGAATCGCTCAAGGCGGTTTGGTAATGGATGAGTGCGAGATCATAGTCGCCGTTGAAAAACGCTTCGTCGCCTTCGCTGACGCGCGCAACCGGCAGGGGCGTCGGCGTGACGGTGGGGGTGAAGGTGGCTTCGGGCGTGGTCGTCAGGCTGGGAGTCACCGTCCAACCGGGGGGGATGGCGGGGAAATTTTCCAGCGTGGAACAGGCAACGAGTGACGAGACCAGCCAAAGTCCGAGAATGAGGCGCAAGGTTTTCATCCTGTTTTTATAATGGTAAAGAGAGGGAGCGTCAAGCGGAGCGAAATCCGAATCTGTGTTGTATTCGCCGGGTGGATGCAATATAATTTCCTCCGTACCCCATTTCATTTTTCAAAGAGGAGAGACATGAACACACATCACAAAATCCGGCGGTTGATTTTGGCGAGCGTGCTGTTGGTCGTCCTGACAGCCTGCGCGGCGGCGGGCGAACCCGCTTCGACGGATGAACTGGTGACCGCAAGTGGATTCGCCTGCCCGGAGCCTTCGCCGCGAGTCGAGTTCGAAAGCGATGAGATCAATATCTACACCTGGGCGGAATATGTGCCAGCCGATATTTTCGATTGTTTCGGCATGGTCTACGATGTGACGGTGAACGTAGATTACTTTTCGTCCAATGAAGAGTTGTATTCGAAAGTGTCGCTGGGCGAGGGCATCAACCCGTACGATGTGATTCACCCCAGCGATTACATGATCGGCGTGTTGATCCGCGAAGGGTTGTTGCAAAAGATGGACGCGTCGCGCATTCCCAACCTTGCCAATCTCGACGCGGGCTTGACCGCGGCGTACGGCGAAACGCTCGATTACATCGCGCCATATCAGATGGGCACGCAGGCGATCATCTACAACACCGAGACTGTGGAAACTCCGCCGACCTCCTGGGCGGATTTGTGGAATCCCGAATACAAGGGGCGCATTGTGGCGGTGGACGACAGCCGCGTGATCATCGGCGCGACATTGTTGACGCTGGGATACAGCGTGAACGAGACCGACCCGGATCATCTCGAGGAGGCGAAGGAGAAATTGCTCGAACTGATGCCGAACATCCGCGTATTCGACAGCGACAGCCCGAAGACTCCGCTGGTGGCGGGCGACGTGGATTTGGGCATCGTCTGGAACGGCGAGGCGTTTTTGACGCAGACCGAGGACCCGCGTTTCGAATATGTCTTCCCTGAAGAGGGTTCGATCATCTTCTACGACGGCATGGCGATCCCGCCTGCCGCGCCGCATCCCGATGCGGCTTATGCCTGGCTCAATTATCTGTTACAGGGAAACATCAACTGGCTGACGCTTGTGGATTATCCATACACTAACCCGAACAAAGCCGCGCTCGACTACGCCAAAGAGAGCCAACCCGAAGTATATGAGGCGTATATCTCCTCTCCGATCACGAACACGCCCGCCGAGGAATTCGCGCGCGGGCATGAAGTGACCGATCTCGGCGCGGACCTTCTTCTTTACGACGAGTTGTGGACGGAGGTCAAGCAATAAAGCGCAAGCCGCCGCGCGCGCGGCGTATAGGCGCAATAACTTTACATCCTGAAATCCTCGTGATAAACTCACGGGCGTTCGTTATTCCATGGCGTGGCGCACAAGCGCCACGCCATTTACTGCGAGAGCATACCGCATGGACATTCTTCTTACCGGCTCCGTCGCCTACGATTACCTGATGACCTTTCCGGGTCGCTTCAAGGAACAGATTCTTCCCGAACGGTTGGAATCGATCAGCCTCTCGTTTCTGGTCGACTCCATGTCCAAACAGCGCGGCGGCATCGCGCCCAACATCGCCTATACGATGGCGTTACTGGGAAAAAAGCCGCGCGTGATGGCGACCGTCGGCGAGGATTTCAGCGATTATCGCCAATGGCTCGAATCCAAAGGCGTGGATACCAGCCTGATGAAGGTCGTCCCCGGCGTTTTCACCGCCTCATTCTTCGCCACGACGGACCACGCCTCCGCCCAGATCGCCTCCTTCTACCCCGGGGCAATGGGCTACTCGGCCAGCCAGTCCCTCAAAGAACTGGATAAAAAGCCGGATCTGGTCATCGTCTCTCCCAGCTCCCCGGATGCGATGATGAAATTCCCCGCCGAATGCCGCGAATTGGGAATTCCCTACCTGTACGATCCCAGCCAGCAGGTCCTGCGCCTCGAAGGGACGGAACTGGCGCGCGACATGGAAGGCGCCTACTTCCTTTTCTGCAACGACTATGAGTTTGGTTTGATCTCCAAGAAGACCGGCTGGAGCCTCGACCAGATTCTCGATCACGTTAAAGTTTTGGTCATCACGCGCGGCAAGGACGGCGCAGATTTATATTCCGACGGCACTTCGGTTCACATCCCGACCGTCCCCGAAGACGAGATCGTGGATCCCACCGGAGTCGGCGACGCCTTCCGCGGCGGATTCCTTGCCGGGTATTCGCACGGCTTCGACTGGAAACTGTGCGGCGAGATCGGCTCGCTTTCTGCGGTTTACTGCCTCGAACAACGCGGCACGCAGAACCATTCCTACACGCGCGAAGAATTCATCCAGCGCTTCCGCAGGCATTTTGACGACAGCGGAAAATTGGATGCGTTAGTCAAATAGAAAATGGATAAATAGATGACTAGATAAATAGAGAATAGAGAATAGAGAATAGACATTATCGGAAATAATCCACAGATTTCGCTGATTACGCAGATTCAAAATTTACAAGAGAAAAATCGGCGAAAATCTGCGCCATCTGCGGATAAATTCGTTATTACCGATAGAGTCTAATAGCGCTCTCTAGTCTCCAGTCACCTACTTTCTAACCATCCAATCTCTAATCATCCAATCTCTAATCATCCAATCTCTAATCATCCAATCTCTAATCATCTAGTCTCTAGTCATCTAGTCTCTAGTCATCCAATCTCCAATCATCTAGTTTCTAAAAGAAGGAGCAATACATGAGCAATTACGACATCAAGGATATTCAACAAGCCGAAGGCGGGCGCCGCCGCATCGAGTGGGCGGAGCGCGAAATGCCCGTCCTGCGTTCGATCCGCGAGCGCTTTGCAAAGGAAAAACCCCTCAAGGGACTGCGCCTGTCCTGCTGTTTGCACGTCACCACCGAGACGGCGAACCTGATGCGCACCCTGCACGACGGCGGCGCGGACATCGTCCTCACGGCGTCCAACCCGCTTTCGACGCAGGACGATGTGGCGGCGGCGCTGGTCAGCCAGTATGAGGTTCCGGTCTTCGCGATTAAAGGCGAGGACAAGACCACCTACTTCAAACACATCCGCGCCGCGCTGGAACACAAACCGCACATGACGCAGGACGACGGAGCCGACCTCGTCTCCTCCCTGTTCTTTATCGAAATGGGACGCTTCGAAAAGCTCGAACCCTCCCTCGCGGAATGGGCGAAGACGCTCAAAGACGAAGAGCGCAAGGAAATGCTCAAGAACGTCATCGGCGGCACGGAAGAGACCACCACCGGCGTGATCCGCTTGAAGGCGATGGAAAAAGACGGCGTGTTGAAATTCCCGGTCATCGCCGTGAACGATGCGCTCACCAAGCACATGTTCGATAACCGCTATGGCACGGGCCAATCCACTGTGGACGGCATCGTCCGCGCCACGAATGTTCTGCTGGCGGGCAAGACCTTCGTCGTGGCTGGCTACGGCTGGTGCGGACGCGGCCTCGCCTCGCGCGCGCGCGGCATGGGCGCGCAGGTCATCGTCACCGAAGTGGACCCGATGAAGGCGCTCGAAGCCGCGATGGACGGTTTCCAGGTCATGCCGATGCTGGACGCGGCAAAAGTCGGCGACATCTTCTGCACCGTCACCGGCGACCTGAACGTGCTGGACGGTCACCACTTTGCGGCAATGAAAGACGGCGCGCTGGTCGCCAATTCCGGCCACTTCAACGTCGAGATCAACATCCCCGCGCTGGAAAAAATGAGCGTCGGAAAACCCAACCTTGTCCGCCCGTTTGTGGATCAGTACACCACCAAGGATGGACGCAAGATCAACATCCTCGGCGAAGGCCGCCTGATCAACCTCGCCTCCGCCGAAGGGCATCCCGCCTCGGTGATGGATATGTCCTTCGCCAATCAGGCGCTTTCCGCCGAATACATGGCCAAGAACGCCGACAAACTGGAAAAGAAAGTCTATTCCGTCCCGGCGGAGATTGACAACGAGATCGCCCGCCTCAAACTCGAAGCCATGGGCGTGAAGATTGACGTTTTGACCGATGAGCAACTTCACTATTTGAATTCGTGGGAAGAGGGAACGTAAGTCTCAAGGATGAAGTTGGAAGGATGAAGGATGAACGCCTCGCGGACTCTATTGCCGCGAGGCGTTTTTACTTGAATATCCCATGTTTTTGCAGAGTCTCGAGATAAACGGCTTGTTTCTTGCCTGCCAGTTTCGAGAGGCGCGGCGCTTCGAAGGTGAGTTGCTTGATCTTTCTGAGCGGATAAACCAAACACTCCGTCCCTTCTTTTAGATCCTCAAAGACGACCAGACACACCCAGGCATCGGGCATATTCAAAATCGGATCGCGGCGCACGGGGGAATCCTGAAATGTCCATGACAGTCCGTAACGCTTCGCCGCGGAACGTCTCTGAGTCTTGACCGCCACTTCGAGTCCGTTAATCTTTAAATCCGCCGCCCACGATTTGCGCTTCGCCTCATACACGCCGTAGTCGGGTCCTGCGACTTGGCAGTTCCTACCCTCGAACAATATCCGCACCGCCTCCTCGCCGAGTTTCGAGACGAAATGATCGTCGCGGATTTTTTCCAATATCGTCTGATTACTGTCTTTGTAGTTGACGGTGTCCGTGACTTTGACGGCAAAATCGCGCGCGCGATTCTTTGCTTCGTCGGGGATGGATACGGCCTGCGGCGTTTGAAAGGTTGACATGGCTTTTGTTAGGGCGGCGACTTGACTTGCACCGTCTGTTTTTCCGATTATACAAAATAAAAAGCCCTGCGGAGGAATCTCCGCAGGGCTTTTGCGCGCCCACAATTTAATTTCAGGCGCTTTCTAAGGGCAGACAAAGACCGTGTCCTTGACGGCGGACTTGCCTGCGGCGTTGAAGGCTTCCACGCCCCATGTGGCTGGAATCCCCGCCACAAGAGGGATCGGCGGAATCGCATAAACAGTCGTGTTGGCCGGCAGGGTTGTAAATAGCGCGCCGTTAAAGTAAATATTAAACCCATCTTCGTTGTTGGATTTATCCTCCCAGCTCAAAGTGCCTGAGTAATTAAATGTTGGCATAATCAGCGGAATGCAGATTTTGGCGACCACTACATTCGCCACGGCGGCGGGCGGCGCCAGGGTGGCTGTTGGCGTGGAAGTGGGCGTAGCCGAAGGCGTCGGCGTGGGTGGGATCGAATATTCCTGCAAGTTTGCGGTATTGCCGGAGACGGTCGCATACTGTGGATACAGCCAGCAAGTTCCGGTCTTGCCCGGGTTGTTGATGATCCAGTAACCGGTGGAGGAATTTTTCCCGACCACAGTTCCGACCTGCCCAACCAGTAAAGCGCCGATGTTGTCGTACACAATGCCAGGACCGGTACGGCAGTTGGTATTCTGGCTCACCGTCACCTGCGGCACGGATGGCGTTGACGTGGCTCCGGGCGTTGCGGTGAACTCCGGCGTGGCGGTATTTTCAGGCGCCGCCGACGGCTGTTGACTTCCTTCGCCCTGTTGAATCAATAAAGCCTGGGCAGTCACTGTTAGAGCGAGGTTATCCGCGTCATTGTTGTCGCCGGGCTCTCCCTGCCCGCCTGGCAGGTTGCAGGCCGAAACCGCGAAGGCGACCAAAACGAATAAAGCGAAAGTTCTTCGGTTCATGGGATCTCTCCTTTTCCGAAGTTATTATGACACAAATCCCCGGCGCTTTACGCGCTCAGCCGGCGGACGATGGTACTACCCGACTTCCATGATTGCCTTCCACTCATTCAAAGACAGCGTCTCTGCCCTTCTCATCGGATCAACCCCCGCCTCTTTCAACGCCGATTCCGCTTCCGCCTTCCCGATGCTTAACCCCGCCGAGAGCGAATTCCTCAATGTCTTGCGCTTCTGCCCGAACCCGGCTTTGATGAGTTTGAAAAAGCGCGGCAGGTTCTCGCGCGGGATGAGCGGCTGCTCGTAAATATCCACGCGCAGGATGGCGGAGTCGACTTTCGGAACGGGATAAAACGACCCGGCTGGAATCCTCCCAACGATGCGCGGCGAGCCATATACTTGCACGCTCAACGCCAGCAGACTCAAATCCCCCGGCTTCGCGCAGACCCGTTCCGCCACCTCCTTTTGGATCGTCAACACGATGCGGCGCGGCTTTGGCTCGCTCTCCAGCAAATGGCGGATGATGGCCGACGTGATGTTATACGGGATGTTCGCCGCCGCGATGTACCCGGGCTGGTCCACCAGTCCGGCGAGGCTTGACTTCAAGATGTCGCCCTGGACGATGGACACATTCGCATACGGCGTCAGAACCGCTTTGAGGGGCCGAATCAACTCCGGGTCCAGTTCGACCGCCGCAACCTTCCGGGCAGAGACAGCCAGGTAACGGGTCAAACTGCCCAAGCCGGGACCAATCTCCAGGACACAGTCATCCCTTTGAATCTCGGCGGCGAGGGCGATTTTTTCCAGGGCAAAAGAATCCTGCAAAAAATTCTGCCCGAGTTTTTTATCGGCGCGCAAACCGTACCGTTTGAGGACGGCGGCGGCGTCGAGCGGGGGAATGGAAGCGTAATTCATAGATCTGCGCAGCGGACATTTTCTAACGTCCATCTATTGGCATACATAGGCAGTGTCCTCTTCGTCAATCGCGGACGGCGCAGGCGTGGACGATGAAGCGGCGGGCGGGGGCCACGCGCCGAGTTGGAAACGCATGACGAAATCGCGCAGGATGACGAAATCAGCTTCGAGGATGGCGATGCGCTTATCGAAGACCGGGTCGTACACGCGCGTCTGTTTGAAGAGATCGCCGGGGAAACTCGCCAGTGAAATATTTTCCGGCGGCATTTGCGCGGCAAGGCACGCCAGTTGGCTGAGTTGCGCGGGCGTGAAATCGGTGCGGATGTTGTCCTGAAAGGTCTCGATCATCGCGGGGATCTGCGCCAGGATTTGCGGGCTGGATAACTTCTTCCGCACGGCGCACAAGACAATATTCTGGTTGTCCGCCCGTTCGAAACTGCCGCCCGAACGATTGCGCGCCAGTTTCAACGCTTGCGCGCCGTTCAAGTGATGCGTGCCTTCCTTGAGACCCGTTGACTTTGCCGTGCGCTCATCCGGAATCACCACGTCAATGCCGCCCATCGCGTCTATGATATGTTCGAACGTGCGCATATTGACCGTGACATAATGGTCAACCGCCGCCCCGAAATTTAGGTTCAACGTCAATGCCAGCAGTCCCGAACCTTCGGTGGGATCGTCCCAATATTTAAAGCCGGGTTGCCCGTAAAGAAACGCCTGGTTGATTTTTTCATGATCCTGCCCGTTCAGGTTATCCTCGATGTGCGGAATCTCGACCCACAGGTCGCGCGGAAATTCGAGCGCGCTGACCCGCGGCGTCGAAAAGTCCACACGCACCAGTCGGATGGCGTCTGCCAACCCATAGGTGTAATTGTCGCCGCGCGTATCCGCGCCGATAACCAGAACATTCATCAAGGCTGGACCTCCGCATCGGGGACCGGCAGTGACGCTGGGGAGAGAGAGCGTCGGCGCGAGCGTCGCCTTGCTCTCAGGCGCGGATGACGGACTCGGCAAAGCCGTCCATGTGGGCGGCATGGCTTGGGTGGGCAGGGACGGACCAAGCGGTTTTTGCGCGAAACCCACCGCCGCTTGATATACAAACACGCCGATGGACGCCATAAGCGTGAAAGCGATGACCGAAAGTATCGTGATGATGATTCTCTGCGACTTTGTCATAATCTGATTTTATTTATCTTTCCTCATTCCTTGTTCATCCTTTATCGCTTCGACCTTTCGACAAACTCAGGTAACGCTTCACTCAGCGCAAGCCTTCATCTTTCATCCTTCATCCTTCATCTTTCATCCTTCATCTTTCATTCCCTGTATCTCGTATCTCATATCTCATCCCATCCCCTCACTTAAAAAAATATGGAATCTCCGCCGGAGCCGGTTCCAAAAAATACACCGTCACCCAGCCCGAAAGCCCGCCGATATTGTTGTCATCGTAGCCTAAATCTATCCATTGCGTGCGCGCCACGCCGAATGCCGATTCCACGATGGGTCCGCCGCCTGTATCGCCGACTGTCGCAACGCCATATCCCGGTATATAAACCCGCATCCCCGCAAGATAGGCATAGATGGAATAATCCACCGCTACAATGCCGAAACCTGCGCGCGCGCCGCTGGCGGTGCCGTACGAACAACCTCCCGTCCCTGAATTGCACGGCGAATACCATGACGCGTACATCTGCGTCGCATACCAGTACGGGTACGGCGCATCCCCGCCCGCAGGCGCCAGCGTGACCTTCGAACCGCTCGCCACGATCTGCGTCACAGGCTGGCGCAGAATCGTTTCGCTTTCCGTTTCGCGCCCCGCCTCCGCGCCGTTTTCAAAACGCGCCCGCGTGCGAGTCAACGCGACTCCGTTCGCGCCATTTTGCAAAATTTCCCGCTGACCGAACGGAATATCTTCGGAATATTTTTCTTCGATGGGAAAGGGAATGGAACGAATCTCCGCCAGGATCACTTCGCGGACTCGAACAACCTTGATCTGCCCATCGGAGGGGATCGCCTCATTCTCCGCCGGGACGGATTCGTCCAGCCCCATCAGCGGAATCCCAGCCCCAGCCAACGCCTCCCCAACCGTCCCCGCCGCCGAGAAGATATTCATCTCTGCGCCGCCGATTGTGACAGTCAACTCTCGCATGGGCGTGATTCGGATCGTGGTCGCGCCGTTGATGATCGAATCGACGGGCGGCAGGATTTCGACGAAATTGTCCGTTGCAATCCCTTCCTCCCTCAATACATCTCCGACCGTGAGCGCCGAGGATAGAACCTCGCGCTCCGCATCGGGCATCGCAATCCTGATGTTCGCCGCGCGCCTCAGTTCCAGCCGGATGTCGCCGCTTATTTCGATCTTTTCATCCAATGCCTGTGGGATTCCGTTCACCAGCGCGCGGTCAAGCGGCTGTGGCGTAATCCCCGCCTCGGCAAGGATCAGGATCGGCAACGCTTCATGTGTGACGATTGTCTTCGTTGTCGCCCCGTCAACGACCGTCACCGTCCGCATCGTGGGCGCCCCGCAACCAATGAAAACGAATGTAAGTAAAACAAATGCTCGAAAGAATTTCATCCCCGCAATTATAAACGTCATTATTCGTTTACAATAACCGCATGGACGTCCTGACCAGCGCGTCAAACCCCTTTGTTAAACACATCCGTTCCCTGCGGCAGAAGAAAGTCCGCGCTGAAGCGGGGACCTTTCTCGTCGAGGGCATTCATCACATCGGAGAGGCGGTCGAAGCGGGCTGGGAGATCGAATCAATCGCTTACGCCCCCGAAACCCTCAGGAGTACATTTGCCAAAGACCTGTTGACCCGCATCTCCCAACACGGCGCGCGGAGTCAGCCTGTCTCCGCCGCGATCATGGAATCCCTTGCGGACAAGGACAACCCGCAGGGCATCCTTGCCGTCGTAAGACAAAAGAGTTATTCGCTCGGCGATCTCAAGGCGATGAAGCGCGGCGCGGCATTGGTCTCGCCGCAAGACCCCGGCAACCTCGGCACAATCCTCCGCGCGCTCGACGCCGTCAAAGGCGACGCGCTTTTCCTGCTGGATGGAGGAGTCGAGTTATTTCATCCCACCGTCGTCCGCGCCAGCATGGGCGCAATCTTCTGGACGCCCACCGTCCAAGCCTCCTTCGCCGATTTTGTCAAATGGGCGCGAAAGTGGAATGTTCAACTTATAGGGTCATCCTCCAAAGCCGACGCGGATTATCGCTCCCTTGTCCCGCAGGAGTCCTGGGTTCTGGTTTTGGGAAGCGAACAGAAGGGACTCTCCCCCGAGCAGACCGCCGCCTGTGACGCGACCGTCTCCCTGCCCATGCGCGGGCGCGCAAGTTCGCTCAACCTCGCTGTGGCGGCGGGGATACTTCTTTATCAATATTCGGCGGATCATGATGCCTGAATGACCGGCTTGTAACCCGCCGGGTTGCTTTCAAAAGGGGCATTTCCACAAACCGATAACTCAGGAAGCCGACGATTAACGCAAGGGCGAACGCCGCTGTAAGCGCCGCGATATTGCCGAGACTGGAATCCCAGCCCGCCAGTTTCCACGCCCGCCCCACGACGTTCATTGTGAATAAATGCGAAAGATAGATCGAATACGAGGCGTTCCCCGGTTGGATGAGGAAATTTGGCAGGACAACCCCATTCCGTTCGGCGTGGACGACGCAGAAGACGATTACAACCGCGGGAATGCCGTAATACAACGCCTGCGCCAAATCGAGCGGAGATAGTCCGGTCTCGCTGTTATAACGGGTGTAGCCCATCACGGCGGCGAACAAACCGAGGGACGCGATTGCGACCAGCGGGTATCCATGCATTTTCAACGGTTTGAAGTTGTAGTAATGAATCCCAAGCAGGCAACCGGCGATGAACTCGAGCGTCAAGGGATGCAACGCCACCCGGATGAACGGATTCCATGCCGGAAAGCCGGAGAAGGCGATGATCGCCCCCCAGGCGAGCATGGCGGGCGCAAGGAATTTTTCGGGCAGGAACAACAGGAAAAAGAACACAATATAGAAATACATCTCATGAACCAACGTCCAACCAACCGGGATGAGCGGCAAAAAGCCGCTCGGCAGCAACAAATACGAGGCGACAATGTCAACCCGGTTCCCCTGTGAACTGTTGACCCAGGAAGGTTGGACGAGAAAGACAATCAACGCCAGCGTGGTATAGACCCAATACAATGGATAGATGCGCGAGACGCGGTGATACAGGAAAAGAAGGGATTCCTTTAACTGGCGAAACTTTCCGCGCGCGACCGTCGCCATGACGAACCCGCTGATGACGAAGAACAAGTCCACGCCGAACATGCCGAATCGAAGCCAGCCCGGAAGAAGCGCGGCTCCTTCCGCGTACTTTCCTTCGATGATTACAAGATGGAACAGAACCACGCAAAGTACGGCGACTCCCCGCAAAGCCTGGATGTTTTGAAGTTTGCTCATGGGTTGTTTTATTCCACTCCTGCCGGGAAGAGCGTCGTCTCCCGCCCGTTCCCTTTTCCCAACTTCAGCAAGGAGGCGCCGACCGCCGCAAACAGCATGACCATTAATGCGGGAAAATTGTTGGCAAGAAAAGACGGTTTGTTCGCAGGGGGGTAAAGCGTCGAGAAATAGGCGAGAGACAATACGAGCGCCATGATTCTAAGCGAGATTCGCGCTCCCCCCTTCCCTTCCGCGCTGTCGCGAGAGGAAAGATGCAAAAGCAGGAGCGCGGTTGGCGCGGCAAGGATGGATAGTTTGTAGTCGTGGCTGACGGAGGGAATCAACATCGCCCCAAGCGAGCAGGCGAGCAGCAACTGCGGGTCAACGCCCTTTCGATTTTGCCGGTACGCCGCGGCGGCGGTCGTCGCGACGGACGCGACGACGACCATCAACAACAGCAGTTTTACCGCCGCAAAGCGCCCGTCCAGCCACGGCTGGCTGTTCTCCAGCGCGAGATAGGAATGGATGGAATGGTTGCCGACCCAGACGAAAGGGTAACTCGACTGCTCTTTCACCGCCGCGATGAAATCCATGAATGGGCCGGACCCAAGCGCGAAGAGAAAAAGAATATTGGCGGCGGCGATTCCGGCCGTTCTTTTGACGTTGCCCTTCCAATCCCGCCAGTCCGCTACGAACAGGAATATGAAGATAAACGGATAGACCTTGAGTTGAACGGCGATCGTGAAAAGAAAATACGCGAGAAGGCGCAACCGTTCCCGATGATGAAAGAGCCATACGCCCAGAAGGCAAAGGAAGACCGCGATCAGGTTGAACTGTCCGCGCTCGATCTCAAATTGAAAACCGTAGGAGAACACCCCGCTTGCCAGGCACAGAATTTCCAATGCGCCGACAACTTTTATGGGCGCCCGATCTTCCTGGCGCAACAAACGCGACGACGCAAGGATCGAGAACGTGTAAAGGAGAAAGTTTATAATCGTCACCGCCCTATATGCCGATGTAAACTCGACGAAGACCAGCGGCGCAAAGAACACACTGGCAAGCGGCGGATAAAGGTTTTGTCCAATATATGGGGTTTTACCTTCGACCAGCCATGACCTGCTATAACTGAGCATCTGCTCCAGATCTGCGCCGGCGAAGTCCGCCGCCGGAACCCCCTGCCAGTACTGCATTGCCGGGGCGGATAGGAAGACCGGATATACAAAGAAGAAAAAATGCGATAAAAGGAATCCAGCCAGCGCCCAGACAAACAGGGGAATATCCGACAGGAATTGGAAAAGCGCCCGCGCCGACGTTTTGACCATGTGCAGGCGGCAATTATACGAAACTGCCGACGGAATAACAACCTTGAAAAACTGTGTAAAATAAGGTTATGAAACTCGCCGCCGTCTCCCAAATGCGCGCCATCGAAAAAGAAGCCGACTCCAAGGGCGTCTCCTACGCTCAAATGATGGAGAACGCCGGGCGCGGGCTGGCGGATATTGCCGATATGCTCGGCGCTGAAGGCGGGTGGAAGACTGTAACGGGCATCGTCGGCTCCGGCAACAACGGCGGCGACACGCTGATTGCGCTGTCGCGGCTTGCCGAAGCGGGCTGGCGCACGCACGCCTACCTCGTCAACCGCAAGACGGCTGGCGACCCGCTGGTGACTCGTTATCTAAAATCCGGCGGCGACGTTACGCAGTTTTCGAGCGACACCAATTTCGAATCCCTGCAAGAATTTTTAGAGGATTCAGACCTCCTGCTGGATGGACTGCTTGGGACGGGCGTCAAACTCCCGTTGAAGGAAGAAGCGGCTCTCTTCCTCACCGGCTTGACCTTGATCCTCGACATGCTCGAAGCCCCGCCTTTCGTCGTCGCTGTGGATTGCCCCTCCGGCGTGGATTGCGATACGGGCGCGTGCGCCGATGAAACCCTGCGCGCCGATCTCACCGCGACAATGGCGGCGGCAAAACAGGGTTTGCTCAAACTTCCCGCTTTCGAACGCATCGGCGAACTTGAACTCGTTGACATCGGACTGCCCCCCAATCTTGACGCGCTTAAATCTCTGGATACGGATGTCGCCGATGCGGCGTCTGTTTCTGCGATGTTGCCGGAACGAAACCCCGCTTCTCACAAAGGGACGTTTGGCGCGGCGTTCGTGGCGGCGGGTTCGACATCCTACACCGGGGCGGCGCTTCTCGCAGGCAAAGCCGCCTACCGAATCGGCGCGGGCTTGGTGACGATGGCTGTGCCGGAATCTTTGCACGCCGCTCTTGCGGGTCATCTTCCCGAGGCGACGTGGGTTTTACTGCAACACGAACATGGATTTATCTCAGAACAGGCTTGCCGTCACGTTCTAACGAATTTGGATCGCGCGACGGCGGCCTTGATCGGTCCGGGGTTGGGCGATAAACACACGACGAAATTGTTCATCGAACAACTCCTGCCGAAACTCGAACTCCCCGCCGTGTTCGACGCCGACGGCTTGCGCCATCTTGCGGGGATTCAGGACTGGAGCGAAAAAATAAAGCAATGCGCGGTCCTGACCCCTCACCCCGGAGAGATGTCCGCCATGACCGGGCTGTCGAGTTCCGAGATTCAATTGAACCGTAATGAAATCGCCGGAAAATTCGCGAAAGAGTGGGGACACGTCGTCGTTTTGAAAGGGGCCTTCACCGTCGTCGCCGCGCCCGACGGGAGAAAGACCGTCATCCCTGTCGCCACAGCCGCCCTCGCCCGCGCCGGGACCGGGGATGTGCTGGCCGGGCTAATTGTCGGTTTGCGCGCACAGGGAGTAGGCGCGTATGAATCCGCCCTTGCGGGCGCGTACATCCATGGGCAAGCGGGACTCCGCGCCGCCGAAATCTACGGAACAACCGCCTCCATCCTCGCCAGCGACGTATTGGATTTTGTCCCGGACGCAATTGCCCGGATGGAATAGTTCCGCAAAAAAAACAGCCCGCCTTCCGACGGACTGTTCTCAATTACCACGCTCTAATCTCTAATCTCTAATCTCTATTCCCCAACCGCCAATCCCTAACTGTTCATGAACGCTTCGAGATTCTCCTTGCTGATGCGATATGCCTTGCCGACCTTCTTGGCTTTCAGGCTATTATCCTTGATGGCTTCGAGGATGTCGTCCTCTGTCACCTTCATGAACTGAGCCGCCTCGGCGGGGGTCATAATGTCGGGCATTTTCGCCGCGCCGCCAGCCGCCGCGCCGCCGCCGGGAGCTTGAAATCCGCCTTGAAGCGCCTGGCCCATGAGGTTGCCAATGCCCATGCCTGCGCCAATTCCGGCTGTAAGCCCCGCGCCGCCGCTTTGGTTGTTCGCCGCTTCGCGCATGGCGTCCGCCGCCTGCAATTGGGCGTAGATCGCCGGGTCGAGCAAACCAGCGTCCCGCAATTCCTGAGCCGACTTGGTGCTGGGCTTGAGACTGCCGATGTAGAAGGTCTTGAGCGTCAAACCGAGCGCTTCGAAGTCATCCTTGCCCTTTACGCGCACAGCGGCGCCCAATTCTTCATTCATGCCGCTGATTTTGGCGGCGAGGCTTTGGGTGGTGTTGCTGAACTCGCCCAACACGTCGGTTAATTTGGCGACCAGCATGGTCTTGAGCCGCTCTTCGATCTCCGAAGTGCGATAAGAGCCGGTCGCGCCGACGATCTGGGTCACAAATTGCTGAGGATCTTTCACCTGGAATGAAAACGTCCCGAAGCCTTGAATGAACAGATAGCCGAGACCCTTCCCGGGAGTTTCGACGAGGATCGGTTGCGAGGTGCCCCATTTCCTGTTTGGGAATTCCTTCTTTGAGACAAAGTAGACTTCGGCGGGGAAGGGGGTGCGGTCGTTAAACGCCTTGCCGATGAAATCAATCAGTTTCGGGATGTTCGCCGTGGCGATGGTGTGCCGCCCGGCTTTGAACACATCCAGCGCGTTGCCGTCGCGGAAGAACACCGCCGTCTGACTCTCGCGCACGATCACCTGCGACCCGATGCGGAAATCGCCGATGCCCTCTTCGGGGAAGCGATGCACAATCTCATCGTTCATTTCGTTCGGGTATTCAATGACGTCGAAAATTCTTGCCATGGTTTCTCTCCTTTAAGTGAATAACAATTTTATTATAGTCCAACTGATTTTGGGGTCAAGAACCGTATTTCCTATTCATCTACGCCGCATGGAAAAATTCGTTTCCGTTCGCTGCCTACTTTCCGCTTTCTACTCGCCGCGCCCCACCGACCGCTTTTCACTGATTACCGATCACTGCCCGCTTACCCCCTCTCATCTGCCTGCCCGTTCCCTTGTCGCGCACCATCAACACCTCCGCCATAATACTCACCGCAATTTCCTCCGGCGTTTCGGCTTGCAATTCCAGCCCTATCGGCGAATGGACTTTGGCGATCAATTCATCCTTCACGCCCTTTTCCTTTAATGCCTTGACGGTCGTCGCCCAGCGTCGTTTTGAACCGATTACGCCGATGTAAGCCGCTTCCGATTCCAGGAGCGGAGGCAGACCGTGCGCATCCACACCGGACCCGCGGCTGGTCACCGCCAAATAGGTCCGATTCGTGATCTTGAGCGACTCTGCCAATTTCCCCATCTCGATTGGGAGATACTCGTCCGCGCCGGGCGTCGCTTCAGGGGTGCAGAACTCCGCCCGGTCATCGCTGACGACGACGTGGAAACCGAGCCACTTCGCCAGGTGAACGACGGCTTTGCCGACATGCCCCGCGCCGATTACCACGAGAGTTGGAGCCGGAAGAATCGGTTCCACAAACACCTCCACCTGGCCGCCGCATACGCCGGGGTCGCCGCGCGAAGGGTCTGCCATGTTGTAATGCAGATAACGCGGCGTTCCGTCGCTGATCGCCATCCAGGCTTCGTCGAGGACGCGATGCTCCAAATCTCCGCCGCCGACCGTGCCTATGAATTTACCGTCGGGATACACGAGCATTTTACTGCCCACGTGCCGCGGCGTGGAGCCTTCGCTTTTCACAACCGTGCATAGCGCGGCGGGCTGGTTGTTTTTTTCGAGTTCGGATAAGGCTTTGTAAAGTGAGGTCATGATAATCAAGTACGGCAAAATTCATCTTGCCCTCGCGCGGCGTCGCAAAGTAAACTTTGCGGTACGGCAAAATTCATCTTGCCCTCGCGCGGCGTCGCAAAGTAAACTTTGCGGTACGGCAAAATTCATTTTGCCCTCGCGGCGTCGTAAAGTAAACTTTGCGGTACGGCAAAATTCATCTTGCCCTCGCGCGGCGTCGCAAAGTAAACTTTGCGGTACGGCAAAATTCATCTTGCCCTCGCGGCGTCGCAAAGTAAACTTTGCGGTACGGCGTTTATTTGATCTTCCCCAACGCCCGCAGCACTCGTTCCGGTGTGAAGGGGAATTCGTTCATCCAGACGCCGGTCGCGTCGTGTATGGCGGCGGCGATGGCGGGAGCGACGGGCAAATATGGCAGTTCGCCCATACCGCGCGCCCCCCAGGGACCGTTTGGGTCGGGCGCTTCCACGAGTACCGACTCGACTTTTTCCGGGATGTCCCGGATCGTCGGGATGAGATATGTGCTGAACTGGTCGGTCAATACCCGTCCGTCCTTGGTTTTGAAGTCCTCCAATACGGCGTAGCCGTGCGCCTGGACGACGGCGCCTTCGATCTGACCGACGACCAGGTCGGGGTTGATGGCTTTGCCCACGTCGTCCGCCGAGACGACGCGTTTTACGCGCACATGACCGGTCTCGGTGTCCACTTCCACATCCACAGCCTGGGCAACATACGCGTACTGAAAGTTCGGCATCGAGTATCCGGTTTCGGAATCCATCTTTGTAGTCGGCGGAGCGAAGTATTGAAATTCGGCGATTGCGGGGCGCTCTTCGGCTTTCCATTTTTCGAGAGCCGCCTCTGCCGCGCCTTTGACCGAGTTGCCAGCCATGAATGTTAGCCGTGAAGCGGAAGCAGAACCGGGGTCGCCTTGTGTCGCCGAATCGGACGCGCGCAGTTCGATCATGCTCATCGGCGCGCCGAGGACATGCGCCGCCATCTGCGTCATCGCCGTATGGAAACCCTGTCCCACTTCCGCGCCCGCGTGATGCAACACGACGCGTTCCATTGCGGTGTTCCCGTGTATCTCGACCTTCGCCCAGCAGTTTTCCTTATAACCGAATGAAAACCCGACGTTCTTGAACCCAGCCGCAAACCCGCGCCCTTTGGCGATTGCGCCCCGCGCCTTGCGTTTCGAGTTTTGCGTTTTACCCTTGCTGTTTTTTTTCCATTTGAACGCGTCCCGCGCCGTTGCGATTGTATCAACCACGCTGACCGGTGTGGGGACGGGCGTCCCAACGTTCAGCAGATCGCCTTCGCGCAAAGCGTTCTTCAAGCGGAATTCGACCGGGTCCATGCCGAGTTTTTCGGCGAGTTTGTTCATCTGACTTTCCGCCATGAACAGGGCTTGCGGAGCGCCGAAGCCGCGAAATGCCGCGCCGGGAATGTTGTTGGTATAAACGCCGTACACGTCCGTCTTGACGTTTGGAATCGCGTAAGGTCCTGTGGATGTGATCGTGGCGTTTCCCAGAACCTTGTTGGTGGTGTACATGTACGCGCCGCCGTCGCCGATGATCTCGTTTTGCGCGGCGATTAATTTGCCGTGTTTTGTCGCGCCCCATTTGGCGCGCAGGATGACGGCGTGACGTTTGCCGTGACCGATGATCGATTCCCGCCGCGACCAGACGATTTTCACCGGGCGTTTTAATTTCATCGCCGCCAGGGCAAGGACGATCTGCACCGAGAGGTCTTCGCGCCCGCCGAAGGCGCCGCCGATGGCGGGGTAGATCACGCGAATTTTTTCCTCCTGTACGTCCAGCGCGCGCGCGATGGATTTTCGGTCGGCATGAGTCCATTGACCGGCGCTTTCGACGACGACCCTGCCTTCCGAGTCGAGATACGCCAGCCCCGCTTCAGGCTGGAGGTAGGCGTGTTCCTGAACCGGAGTGCGATACTCCGCCTCGACAATCGCTGCGGCTTTGGCGAAGCCTTCGTCCACGTTCCCTTTGCGAATCTTGTAATGGACGCACACATTCGAGTCGCCCCGATCCGGGTGGAGGAGAGGCGCGTCGGAGGCCATCGCCGCTATCGGGTCGGAGAGAGGCGGGAGGTCTTCGTAATCCACTTCGATGAGTTTGATCGCGTCCGCCGCGTGAGATTCTGATTCCGCCACAACGACAGCGACCTGATCTCCGACGAAACGGACGATGTCAGCAGAGGGTTTGCTCGAGCCGGGACCGCACAACACGGGCTGGTCTGGGATCTGCAATCCATATTCGTTGACAGGAACATCTTTTGCAGTATAGACCGCGACGACCCCGGGAGATGCAAGCGCTTTTTCGACGCGAATATTGCGCACACGCGCATGTGGGCGTTCTGCCATGAGGATCTTCATGAACGTCATGCCGGTCATGGAGAGATCGCCGGAATATTGCGCTTCGCCCGTCACTTTGCCGGGCGCGTCCGTGCGGGATGGGGAGTTTCCAACGGTTTCTTTGTGCATGGCGCGCTATCGTTTGTAGGTTTTTGCCCTGAATTTCGGGGGCGGCTCGTCGAGCGGTCCATAACGGGAGGGGCCCACCATGCGGTAGACGACCGCGTAGCTGAACGAAAATAACCCGCCCAGCAATATCATGTAGATGATGCCCGCGGCGGCTTTGGCGTAGAAATGCTGGGTGTTTGTGATCGGGCTGAGGAGGGTCATCAGACCCGTTGACTTGTAGAATATATCCGGGTAACGCGGCGTGCCTAATAATTGATAGGGAATGGTGTAGCCCTTTGCCAGCGCAGCGTCTATCGTAAGCGCTCCCGCCATCATGGAGATGATGGGGACTATGATCATCATCACGCAGCCGATTCCCCGCCAGATGTAATGCGGCTGTTTGTTCCTTTCCTTTACCTTGACCAATGCGGAACTTCTGTATTTGCTCATGACAGCCTCGTTTCTCTAAATCTTTGCGGCTTCCTCGATGGCTTTGACGATCTTGTAATATCCGGTGCATCGGCATAGATTGCCGGATATGGCTTGCCCGATTTCGTCGCGGGTTGGGTTTGGTTTCTCTTCGAGAAGTTTCGTTCCGGACATGATAAAACCAGGAGTGCAATACCCGCATTGCACGGCGTTATATTCGATGAATTTTTCCTGCACGGGATTCAACGCGTCGCCGCCCGCCAGTCCTTCGACGGTGACGATCTCAGCGCCATGCGCGCGCGGCGCGGGGACAAGGCAGGACATGACCGCCTGTCCGTCGAGAAAGACCGTACACGCGCCGCATTCCCCTTCGGCGCAGCCCTCTTTTGCGCCGGTCAACATGCCTTCTTCGCGCAATAACCTGAGCAGTGTCTTATTGTGACCGCTCGCAAAAACGTATTTCCTCCCGTTGACGGTCGTCTCAATTCGGTTTTCTGGAAAAGCGATCAACCCTTGCGTATCTTGTATCCCGTATCTCGTATCTCGCCCCTCGTTTCTCATCCCTCGTTTCTCATCCCTCATCCCTCGCCTCGCGTTTTGCAATAACACCGGCTTCTTCGGCATCCCCGCTTCCTGCTTTCCATCGCGGATGGCGGTCAGCCCGCGCCGGGCGATGACGCGCACCATCTCGCTCCGGTAATTTGCCGAAGCGCGCACGTCGTCAATCGGTTTTGCCGATTTCACAGCCAGGTCCGCGGCGGCGGCGATGTTCTTTTCGTTTAGTTTTTTGCCCGCCAGGAATTTTTCCGCTTTTGTGGCGTGGGTGATGATGGGAGTCACCGCTCCCAGAGTGATCGAAGCGGATTTGACCGTATCCCCTTTGAGGTCCAGAATGATCGCTGCATTGACCAGCGAGATCGCCTGCGCCCGGCGAAGCGCGAGTTTAATGAACGTCCCGCGCTGGGTGTTCGTCATCGCCGGGAAGGAAATATCCACCAACATCTCGTCGGGTTCCATCACGGTCTTGCGCACGCCGAGATAAAACTTCCTGAATGGAACTACGCGCGTTCCCCTTGCGGAAACGAGCGTGACTTTTGCGCCGAGCGCCATCAACGGCGTGATCGTATCGTTGGCGGGCGAGGCGGTGATGATGTTCCCGGCGATTGTGGCGCGGTTGCGGATCTGCGGCGCGCCCACCTCCCAGGATGCGCGCGCCAGCGGATACGCCCGCGCGCGAATCAGTTTCGACGCCGCGCAATCGTTGTGCGTGACCGTTGCGCCGAGGTGGATGACGCCGTCTTCGTCCATTGTGACCCGGTCGAGGTTGGGGATGCGCGATACATCAATGAGCGTATCCACTCCTTTACGGACGCCGCGCTCGAGTTCGAGGATCAAATCGGTGCCGCCAGCCGCGATCCGGGCGCGTTCGCGTTTTTCAGCGAGGATGCCGACGACTTCCTCGATGGATGTTGCATTGATGTAATGATGCCACATAAGGACTTCCAAAAAACCCTAAAGGCTGAAAGACCTTTAGGGTTTTTCTCCGTTTTACCGGCTTCCGGTCACAACTTCGGAGCGGCGCTCGAATGTCTCCACCGCAAGGCGCGCGAGGCTTGTGATGTTGCGGATGGCGGCGGGCAGGGCGGCTTCGTCGCCCAGACTCGCTTCGACATTATCCAGCGCATTCTTAATCTGATCGCCGAGGTCGAAGAAGGCGGCGTCGAATTGATAAATGGCTTCGAGTTCCTTCTCGTTGATCTTAACCGCGTCGAACAAGCCGGAGTATCCGCGCGCCGCGCCGCTGATCTTGTCAATGAATGTTCGCAGGGCAAGCGAAGCTTTTTCCATATCGTCCACATGCGTTAACATGCCCTTGCCGACCAGTTCCGCCTGCAAATTTGTGGCGCGACTCCATTGCTCTTCGAAGCGGCGCGCCACCGTATCGCGCAGGAGTTTGTCCGCGTCGCGGCGGTTTTGTCGTTCCACATATCCGCTAAAACCGGGGATGTACGACGCCAGTTTCTTGAACGGGTCTATCTGACTGCTGACTTTCTCGAAAAAATCGCTCATGGGGAGCCTCCTGCCAGGATATACGTGCAAGATTTTATTCCGTTTCCGCCTCGATTATATCGTTGAATTACAGTTATAATCAAGTTATCATCTTCGCAGGAGGAACGTCATGTCCGAACAAGTTAGCCAACTTCTCGACCTGGTCGGGAACAGCATCGAGTTCGATGGAAAAAAAGTCCGTGTTTTGGATGTGGAAAAATTTCGGAGAAATGTCGGCAAACTGGCGGAACGCTCCGCCCTCGCCTCCGACTCGACTGTGGGCTGGTCCCGTTTTCTGATTCGGGGTGCGGCGCTCGAGCTTGGGATCTACCCCGCCTCGATCCACGAGTTGTACATGGCTCGCGGACGCGGCGACGCTCCAATGACTTTTACAACGCCCGCCTTTAATCTTCGGGCATTGTCTCATCACGCTGCCCGCGCCATGTTCCGCGCGGCAAAGCGCATCAATGCCGGGGCTTTTATCTTCGAACTCGCCCGTTCCGAAATGAGCTACACCGACCAGCGTCCGTCTGAATACGCGACGAATATCTTCGCCGCCGCCATCGCCGAGGGGTTTACAGGCCCTGTCTTCTTGCAGGGAGACCATTTTCAAGTTTCCGTCAAAAAATACAGGAACGATCCCGAAGCCGAGTTGAAAGCCGTGCGCGACCTGTGTCTCGAGTCCATCGCCGCCGGGTTCTTCAACATTGACGTGGACACATCCACGCTTGTGGATATGAGCCTGCCGACCGTCGCCGAACAACAGGCGTTGAACAGCCGGCTTTCGGCGGAACTCTCCAAATTCATACGCGACCACGAACCGGCGGGCGTCACGATCTCCATCGGCGGCGAGATCGGCGAAGTGGGAACCGAAAATTCCACCGAACCCGAACTGCGCGCCTACATGGATGCGTATAACGCCGGCATGAAGAAACTCGCGCCCGACAAACCCGGCTTGAGCAAGATCAGCGTGCTGACAGGCACGTCGCACGGAGGCACGGTTTTGCCCGATGGCTCCATCGCCGATGTGAGCATCGCCTTCGATGTCTTGCGCGATCTCAGCCGCGTCGCCCGCAGGGAGTATGGCATGGGCGGCACAGTCCAGCATGGCGCTTCCACCGTGCCGGAGGAGAACTTTAACAAATTCGTCCACAACGAAGCCATCGAAGTTCACCTTGCCACAAACTTTGCGACCATGTTCTTCGATAACGTCCCGGCGGAGTTCAAGAAGGAAATGTACGCCTGGTTGGATGTCAATTCAGCCGCAGATCGTAAACCCGGCATGACCGACGAACAGTTCTATTACAAGACGCGCAAGAATGCCATCGGCCCGTTCAAGGCGAAGTCCTACGCCCTGCCCGCCGAAACGCTGGATAAATTGTCCAATGCGTGGGAGGCGCAATTCTCGAAATTGTTCGACCTGCTTGGGATGAAAGATACCAGGACGTTGACGGATAAATTCATCAAGCCCGTCCACATCGCGCCCGTCCTCGCGGATTACGTCAAGGATGCGGTGGCGGCAGAGGATGTCAGCGACCTTTCGGATTAGTCGCAGTCAGAAAATCCAAAATCGTAATTCGTAATGCCTGTATCCGATCAAGGCGCGACCAAAGACAGGTACACCCTCATCCCCCGCACGGCGATCTTCGTCCGGCGCGGGGATGAATATTTATTGCTGAAAGGCGCGGAAGATAAACGCCTGTGGGCGGGGAAATACAACGGGCTGGGCGGTCACGTTGAGCGCGGCGAAGATGTCGTCTCTGCGGCGCGGCGCGAATTGCTGGAAGAAGCGGGTATTACGGCGGATTTGTGGCTGTGCGGCACGGTGATCGTGGACGCCGGGGAAATTGGCATCTGCCTGTTTGTCGTCGTGGGGGAGAACGCCCAAGGCGAAGTCCGCGGCTCGAAGGAGGGCGTACCGGAATGGGTCCGGTTGGAGGCGTTGGGGCGTCTTCCCGTCGTCGAAGACCTGCCAATCCTGCTTGAAAGAATCCATCAAGTGAAGCGCGGCGATCCGCCGTTTTCGGCGAGGTCGTTTTATAAAGAGGATCGGTTGATAGTGATCATTGCGGAGTGAGTAAATCTGCGTGGCTGGCGTTTTCTTGCGCCGACGGCCCGCGAAGAGCATGCGCAGTACTGCAAACTTCAGTATGTTCCCGCGTAAAGCGAAAACTGAAGTTTGCGGCACAGTCACGCTATGGGATGCTGTAGGATTGCAATTCGGTGGTGGAAGTGTAGGGCGCGCCGCCGAAATCGCTGTTCTCGATGGATTTGATATAGCCTACGCCCGGCGCGTACCAAACGATGCTCGTGCCGTTCATTGTGACGGGGACTTGCAAGCCCTGAAAGTTGGCTGTGATTTGCATGAGCGATGTCGCTTGAAATTTGACGGCTTCGAACGCTCCTGCGGGGACGGAGACGGTTTCTTTTCCCATTTCCTGCATCGTAAAACTGAACGTGCCTGTGGATTGGGCGTTTTGGTCGCCGGGCATGGCGGTGACGCCCTGCATGGCGAGGCTGTATTGCCATTGCATTCCGGGGGTGATTTCCTTCGGAAGGCTGATGCCTGTTATGCCGGTTGTGGTGAACTCGGCATTTGTGCCTTGTGTGGAAATGCTTGCCGCCGCGCCGGCGCCGCCCATCTCGAGCGCTTTCAATCCGCCGGCTTCGCACTGCCATTCCTGTGCGCGGATGAGATCGGCGAACTGACTTGTCAGCGTGAATCCGTCCGCGCGGACTTCGGTAATCGTATCCGTATAGGAAAAATCTCCGCTGGGACTGCCGGTGTTGAAGTAAGTCCAGGTCGCGCCTTGTTTTACAGGGAATAACGCGTTGTCGCACAACCCGCCAGTAGTGGAATCGCCTGCGGAAGGCGGCGGTGGGTTTGAAGCCTGCCCTGGTTCGTGGGTTGGTTCTGCCGCGCCGATGTTGCAGGCAAGCGAGAGGACGAGGATTGCGGCGATGACGGGGGCGGGTTGGATTTTTTTCGCGCGCATGATGTCTCCGTATAAAAAAATGGGCGTGAGGCGCGCCCATGATACCGAAATTGCCCGGTTAAAAATATTTCAATTCCACTTCAAAAGGGAGATGGTGAAGGCGCTGCCTTTTCCCGGCGCGCTGTCCACGTCCAGCAGGCCGCGGTGTTGTTGAATCACCTGCCGGGTGATCGAAAGCCCGATTCCGATTCCGTCGTAGATTTCTTCGCCGCTCTTTTCGAGGTGGAAGAAGCGGTCGAAGATGCGCGGGCGGAGTTGGGGATCTATGCCGATGCCATAGTCCACCACGCTGACGGTGACGTGACTTCCTATATCAGCGAAGCGGATGTCAACTGTCCCGTTGGGGTGGCTGAACTTGATGGCGTTATCCACCAGCCCTGTAATGGCGCGTTCGAGGGAAGGCTCGTCGCCCTGCACATCGGGCAATTTGCTGCTTCCGCGAATCTTGACGCTGACCCGGCGCTTTTGAGCCTTCTCGTTTAACTTTTCCACCACTTTTTCAACCAGCAAGAAAAGGTTGACGGGTTGAAAGTCGCGCAGGACGAGTTCCTGCTCTTGAAGGAATAACAGGTCGTTGGTCAGGTTGACGATCTGGTCCACGTTGCGGCTGACGATTTCGATGGTGGATTGGAGTTGCTCGCCGGATAGGACGCCTTTTTTCAGGGTGTGCAAATAACCGCTGGCTACCATGAGGGGCGTTCGTAGTTCGTGGGCGATGCTGGTCAGAAATTCATTTCGCGCCATATCCTGCTCGGCGAGTTTTTGGTAGGCGTCGGCGATCTCCCGCGCGCGCAGGCGCAGGTCTTCGATGGCTAGTTCGTCGTTTTGCCTCAATCGGTTGCTGATCTCTGAGATCATGGCGGTCGCCACGCTTGGGCTGTGCTTCAGGACGCGGTCGAAACCCTCCTTGTCCAACTCCAGCACGACGGCATGGCTCAATGCTTTGACGGTGGCGGCGCGGGGCGCATTGTGGATGAGCGCCATCTCGCCGAAGAAATCGCCCGCGCCCAATGTCTTGAGCAGGCGCGTTTCAGTATTGTTGATGATCTTGGTGACTTCGAAGTCCCCTTCGAGGATCATGTAAAAGGTGTATTCGACGGCGTCTTCGCGGCAAAGGACGCTTCCAGCCGGATGCGATTTGATCCGGCTGTTCATGATGATTTCCTGCACCTCGTCCGGTTTGATGCCGGGGAAGGCGCGCGGGATGATTCTTGCGGGTGTGCGGAGGGTGGTCATGGGTTAGCCCGCCGAATTTTAGCACGAGACGCCGCAGGGTCTTTCACCCATTTGGGCTATTGTTTTCCGCGCCTCCTGGTCTTGACGTTGAGGCTGGCGGGCTCGATCCCCAGTTCTTCCCTTCGCTCGCGGATTTCTACGAGGGCGGCGTCGAACCAGTCTGTGACCTGGGATTTTTTGAAGGGCTTTTCTCCCTTGAGATAACGAATGAATCCGATTACGTCTATCAGGCGCATATCATCAAGGGCGCTTATCTCCTCCATGATGATCTTTTCAAGGCTGTTCATATTGCGCTCCTTCCGCGCGCTTCGACGTTAGAATCGCTACAGGCTCAGTTTTCGAGAATCTTCTTCGGGCGTTCCGCGTAACATGGGTTGATAAAATTGGCGTCCACCATGAAGCGTCTTCGACGATTGGCTACGGAGGAGGCATGGTTGGAAGGATGGAGGGATCGAATGTGGGGTCGAAGGTCAGGTATTTTGTTTCCACCCAGCACATCGAGCCATAGTAGGGGTTTTCGATCACGTACCAGCCCGGCACAGAGCCGATGCCTATTACGATAACTTCTTCCGTGTCTTGCAGGTTGCTGACAAGGGCGTACTGACTTCCAGGACCTTCATAACAGGCGGCGTTGCCGGAAATCTTCGGGATGCTTGTTACGGCAGGCGTTGGCGAGTACGCGGGGGTATCAGTGAAAGAGGGAGGCGGCGTATTGGTCGGCGGGGGCGGGGTGGGCGTGGGCGCCCCGGCGGTTTGAGTCAATATAACGGACGCCAGTTGCGCGGCGGTCGTTCCAATTACATCTACGGTCGGTTCGACGTTTGCCCGCCTGGGCAGGCAGGATGCGCTCCACAAGGCGGCGAGCAGGATGATGAGCGCGGATTTTATTCTCCGGATTCGCATGATTGTTTCCATTATCTCCAGATGAAGTTCAAATCCCCGTCTCCGGCGGATCCCCAGTAAAGCGGGTTGGGGCTGAGCGTCATGCCTTCATCCGTCCAGGAAGTGACAACGTATGGCCCGCTCGAAACAATGGCGCTCTGGCGCGCGCCATAATCGGGGTTGTCCGCCAACGCGGCGGGGCTGAGAATCGCGAATGACGGTTCGGCAAGGTAATTCAATAATTGCGCTTCGGGGCGGTTGAGGTGAACGATGAATGTATTGACGTCCACCTTCTGCACCCCGTCAATTTGAGACACGGCGCGGTTGTTGGCATCCCGCTCTCCGTTGAAACCGAGAAAATATTTTTTCCACGCCGGGAAGTTCCCATCCTCATGAAGCGGATGCTTCGGCTCGAACCAGCGGTTAAAGTTTTCCGCGATCGCATCCACGGTAATGGGCGAGCCGTCGCTGAATCGGGCGTCCTGACGGATCTCGAAAATGTAATCCAACTCATCGTCCGAAACGATCCACGCGAACGCAATGCCCGGTTGAATGTCGCCGTTATCGTCTGTGTTGACCAGTCCTTCGTATAAATACCCGCCGACCAACAGTGAGTCGGCGTCTTCGGTTCGGGCGGGATCGAGAAGCAGGTCTCGGTTTACAACAGTTGCGCTTGTTGTTTGGACGGTGGCTTCCGCCGTCGCGACCGGCGCGGCAGACTCGGTTGAATCCGCGCCGCCGGGTTCAACCTTTGGGGCGCAACCCGCCGGCAGGAGGAAGGCGGCGATAATATAGCACAATATTCTATGGGTGATGGCATTTTTTTTCATTGGCGCTCTCATTTCTATGCGGGGAAACGCAAGTGGAATTTGATGCAATTTTATACCATTTCAGCCCGATATTTCCGCCTGGGTATATAATCTTCGACAGATTCACGCCGAATATCTCGGCAAAAAGAACCCTTTTGGCGCGGTTAAGACGACTTATTCTATGACTTAATGGTACGAGTTCAAGACCACGACCCCGCATCGGCGTAAGAAGATGGGCGTGGAGAAAAGGAAGAGACGCAAATGTCGAAATATACCCGAAACTTATTCAATGTCCTTTCCGCCCTGGCAATTTTTGCCCTGGTGTTGACCGCCTGCGCTCCGGCAGTTGGACTGGAAGGCTCCGGCGGCGGGTCGGACCAGACTGCGGAACCGCCGCCGGCCGAGCAGACTGAGCCGCCTGCTGAGGAGCCTGCTCAACCCACCGAAGAGCCGCCTGTGCCGCCAACTGAGCCGCCCGCGCCGCCAACCGAGCCGCCTGCGTTGCCGACCGAACCGCCTGCGTTACCGACTGAGCCGTCTTCGCCCACTGCCGAATTGCCCACCGATGCGCCGCCCGCGGATTCCGCCGCCAGCCCGACGCCCACGTTCACTCCTACGCCCACGCTCACCGCCGAAGCATCCGCAGTTGCGCCGCAACAAGCCCAGGGAGGTGAATCAGAGAAGCCAACCGCAACCTTCACGTTTACGCCGGAGCCGCAACCACTCCAGGCGCAAAATGCCGCGCCGGATCCTTATGTGGGGTTGGGGGTTGCCTGCAATAACGATCTTTCAGCCACTTTCACCATTACAAATATTGGCGGACCCCTTTCCGGCGGAAGTTACACCGTTACAGAACCGGGCAAGGCTTCCGTATCCCATTCGCTTAATCTGAATTCGAATGATAGCATTTCGTTCAACGCGGCCGGCAATGCGACCGTGACTGTCGCCTACTCCACATCGGAATTAGAAACGGTCAACCTTATGGCAGTGGGAACGTGCCTGCCCCTGCCCGCGGATACTCCCACGCTCACATCCACGCCGTCGCGCACGCCCACGCCGTCCAACACGCCGGGGCCATCTCCCACGCCGACCAACACAAAAACCCCGCAACCAACCAAGACTTCCACGCAAACCAAAACCCCCACCGCCACGAACACGCCCGGCCCTTCCCCGACGCGGACCAACACCAGCACCCCCAAACCCACCAAAACGCCCAAGCCCACCAACACGCCGGGCCCATCTCCCACGCCGACCAATTCCAAAACGCCCAAGCCAACCCGCACGCCGTCTAACACGCCGCCTCCCTCCAACACTCCAACGTCTTCCAATACGCCCGCGCCCAGCCTGACCCCAACATTTACCTTTACGCCTCTTCCGACGAACACCCCGGTGGACGGACAGTTGGATTTGAAGGTTTTCTGCAACACGGATCAGACCGCCACTTTCCTGATCACGAATATTTCGGGAAGCGTCAGCGACGGCAACTACACGCTCTCCGACCCGGCTCAAAGCGGACCTGTGGACTTACTGCCCGGAAAATCAATCACCGTTCCCGGCGCGGGGAACGCCACCATGACCGTGACCTACCGGACTTCATTCCTTTCGTCTGTGACGTTGAGCGTGACCGGCTCCTGTCTGCGCCGTCCGACTGCGACACCGACCGATACCGCATTGCCGACCAACACCGCGCAACCAAACCCGCCCGCCCTGAGCGCGCAAGGTTCCTGCTCTGGCGGGAATACCGCCGCCTTTGTCGTAACCAATAACGGCGGGAACATGACCGCTCCATATTCCTATACTGTCGCCGACTCGAGCGGCAATGTCGTGGATAGCGGAAACATCAACCTGCCGCAGGGTCAGAGCGTGACCATCACCGTCAGCGGAGCATCCGCCTCCTACACGCTTTCCTCGCCGAACGACGCTTCCCTGACTACGGTTGTGGATATGACCGCCTGCGCTGCGGCAGAGACGCCTACCCCCACGCCCGCCAACCTGTCAGTCACCGGTTCTTGCGCGGCAAATGTGGGGCAGGTTGAGTTTGTCGTCGTCAATAATGGGGCGGCCATGAGCGCGCCCTATTCCTATGTCATTCTCGACGCAAACGGGGCATTAGCCGCCTCTGGCACGATCAACCTTGGTCCGAATCAGAGTCAGACCATCACAGTTTCGGGCAGTTCGACGAGTTACACGTTTGCCACGCCGAATGACAGCGCCCTGACCACAACCGTGGATACAACCGCCTGCGCGATGGGATCGAACCCGGGAACGCCTGCAAACCTTTCCGTCGCGGGCGCGTGCGCCTCCTCTTCCGGCGGCGCGGCGTTTGTTGTCACGAACAATGGCGCGGATATGACCGTTCCCTACCCGTATACGATCAAGGACGCGAACGGGAACGTTGTCCAGGCGGGAATAATCTCCCTGCTTGCGGGTCAGAGCGTCAGCCTGACTGTGACAGGGTCGTCCGCCTCGTACACCTTCTCGACCCCGAACGATTCGGCGTTGACGACCGTCGCCGATACGACCGCCTGCGCTCCGCCGCCGCCTCCGCCGCCTTCCCTGTCGGCGAACGGAGTGTGCGTTTCCAATTCAGGCGGAGCCGAATTTGTCATCGTCAATAACGGCGGCGATATGACCGCGCCTTACAGTTTCGTTATCACCGACTCGAGCGGGGCGACGGTTCAATCCGGCGAAATCCAGTTGAAGGCGGGCGAAAGCCGGACGATTACAGTGACCGGGCCTTATCAGGTTCTGACCTTGACGTTGTCCGACGCGACTGGAACCAGCGCCCGCGCGGTTATGGCGGATTGTATCGAGCCGATTCGCTCTGTCGCGCCAGCCGAGCCGCAGGTTTGCATCCAGTGTCTGATCTTCCACACCTTCCGCGACAACAATCTTGAAGTGTATCGGCTGGACGGAATCGAAGGACAGCCCGGATACAAGTTGTACAATCTTTCCAAGGATGAATCGGTGGACAGCCGCCCGAGCCGCGCCCCGAACGATTCCTGGGTTGTCTTCCAAAGCGATCGGGATGGCAACGTCGAGTTGTATTACACCGATTTGCTCGGCAGCGGCGAGGCGGTTCGACTGACGAAGACCGAATCGAACAACACCAACCCGATGTATGGTCCCGATGCCCGCACCATCGTTTATCAGAGCGATCGCAATGGGCGCTTCGATATCTTTGCGATTGACCAGCAGACCGGGGAGGAGACCCAGCTCACCAGCCACCCGGCGGACGACGTTAATCCCTTCTTCTCGCCGGACATCGAAAAACTGGTCTATCAAAGCAACCGCAACAACAACTGGGATGTGTATGTTCTGGACACTGAAACCGGCACCGAGCAGCGCCTGACCGATTCGCCCGACGATGAGATCTTCCCTGCCTGGTCGCCGAACGGAATCTTGATTGCCTACATCGTTGTGGACGCTAATGGAGCGAGCGACCTGTATGTGATGAATGTGGATACCCGCCAGGTAAAACGGGTCACCACCGACGGTAAAACGATCAACGCGGTCTGGTCGCCGGAAGGAGACCGCATTGCCTACCAATCCGAACGCGGCGGCAACCTGGATATTTACAGTTACGATTTCAGAGCCAACAAGGAATATCGCGTAACGGATTATGATGGACTGGATTCGGGCCCGACCTGGGACTGCGGCGGGACGAACCTGGCGTTTACCTCAGACCGAGACGGGGCTCCGAACATCCTCCAGGCGTTCTGGCAGGGCGGCCCGGCAGGCAACATGACGATTGATCCCGCCACCGATAAATGGTCGCAGTGGCGTCCGTCTAACGACGTGTCGAGCGTGGGAAATTGATTTTCCCGATGGGATAAGAACGAACCGCCCCGGATGAATTCCAGGGCGGTTTTTGTTTTGGCTTACCCGCATCCTCCCCCGGATTTGTCGCGTTTGAGTTGTAGTTTGATCTTCTGTTCGAACTCCAGCGTTTCATACTTGACGGGGTCGGGGCTGCACGATTCGTAGCGATCGCCCAAAGCCGCAGGGAAGATAAAAGCCAACTCGTCGTCGCCCGCTCCCGGCTTGGGTCGAGCCGCGAGGGTTTCATCCTCTTTGCCGAAGAATGTTATCCAGTTGTTTATCCCGCCTTCGAGAATGTAAACATTCGGCACGGCGGAGGCGGCGAGGAATTTCCACGCTTCGACGGCGGCGGTTTCGTCGTTGCTCATCAGGATGAAGACCGAGTTTGCGGGCGGTTCGACAAGCAGAACTGGCAGAATTTCGGCGAGACGGTTTTGCGGCGCGTTGACAGCGTCTTCGATGTGATACAGGTTGTAATCGGCTTCGGCGCGCACGTCGAGGTAGATCAGGTTAATCGTTTGGTCATAGCGAGCCTTGAAGGCTTCGGCGGGGCTGATGAAGACGAGGCGGTTTTCCAGCATTTCATCCGCCGAGTACGCGATTTGCTGTTCGTTCTCCGCGCGCGTGAAGATAAGCGCGTTATATTTGTCTTCGATGGAGGGCGAGCCGATCAACACGACGGCGACGGCGGCGGCGAATAATGCGCCCGCGCCCGCAAAACGGAGTTTGGGTTCTTTGCTCAAATCTTTTTTGCCGAAGATGCGTTCGAGTTGCTCCGCGCCCCAGAACATGAAGAGCGCCATCAGGACGACGAGCAGGACGACTGCGCCGACGGGCAGGTTGAAGACCTGGTCGAGCGTGACGCGCCCGAAATAGCCGGAGTTGGCGTACCAGTTGTCGAAGAGAACTTCGGTCTCGCCGAAGAGGAACGCGCCGACGAAGCCGCCCAGCATGAAGAACATTCCGTCAATTTTGCCGGTGGAGGCGGAGGCGAGGGAGGTGGTGGGGCAAAAGCCGCCGATGATGAAGCCAACGCCCATGATCAAGCCGCCGAGGATGCCGGAGGAGAGATAGGTGGGGTTGACCCATACCTGATTGAAATTCAAAATGCCCAAGCCGACCGCGCCGAAGAGCAAGACCATGGCGGTGACGATGGCGGTGAACATCACTTTGAGTACGGTCAATTCGGTAAAGTAGAACTGCGCCGCCAGTTTGCGAGAGTCGCCGAAGCCGGACATTTCGAGGGTGTAGCCAAACGCGAAGCCGATCAGTCCGAAGACGACGTATGTCCACGGGTTCGACGCGCTGACGGAGATGAATTCGGGGAGGGGGAAGTTCATGGGAGTCTCCTGTCCTCCGGCTTTGCGAGGAGGGCGATAGCCCGACGAAGCAATCTCGCGCGTAAGCGATGAGATTGCTTCGGGCGGAAGAGCGCCGCCCTCGCAATGACGAGGTAATTAATTCCACAATTTCCTTACAAAATACGCCAGCCCATACGCGCCGCCGAAGATGGCGAACATCACCACCCATGAGCCGGCCGAGAGGGTTGTGCCGCCTGTCAGCGCCTGCCCTGACGTGCATCCGCGAGCCATGCGCGCGCCATAAAGGAAGATCACGCCGCCGAGGAAGGACATCAGCCAGCGTGTGCGGTTCGAGATGTTGGGACCTTTGGTGGTCTCGAATTTCAGGCGTCCGTTGAGCAAGCCGGAGGCGAATCCGCCGAGCAGGGCGCCGATGTAAACGGGGACGATCCAGTCGTCGAGCGGGTTTTTGTCGCCGCCCGCCAGTTTCAAAAGATAGGGCGTGCGGTCAACATGTTCGGGTGCGAAGGCATCCGTCAGGGCGGTGACGAAGCGGCTGGTTGCGCCGGAGGAGCCGAGCCCGTTGCCGGTCAATAACAGGGCAAGGAAGAGGACGATTCCCAACACCATGCCGCCGAAGTACGGATGCACGAACGGCTTGGGGGATGTGGGGAATAACGGTTTGCGAGTCTGTGTGGTCATAAAATCTCCGTTGGTAATTGGAGATTGGTAATTGGTACTTGAGAAGTACTAATCTCCAATTATCTAATCTCTAATCTCTTAATGCTCTTCCACTTCCTCATACCCCGTCACCATGCCGCGCATGGCTTCGAGCGGGGTCGCGCCGGTTGTGGTGAGGTAGACGTGCCCGACGATGAACGAGGCGAACAGCCATGCCATGATCGTGTGCATGGGGGCGAGGAAGGTCAAGCCGCCGAACCAGGTTTGAATGGCGGGAACTTTTTGCACGAGCCACATCATTATGCCGGTCAGTCCTTGCAGGGGGAGCAGGACTCCGAGCAAGCCGATGTAGGTGACCATTTGCAGAGGGTTGAATTTGCGCTGTTTGGATTTATGGAACGGGTGCGGTTCATGCTTGAAGATGCCCATGACGTAATATTTTGCCTGCGCGATCATCTGGTCAATGAATCCGTAAGGGTGCGGGATGTATTGTTGTATCTCGCCGCTGATGACGTGCCAGAGGATCGAGATCAGCGCGTTGAGCGCCAGCAGGACGGCAAGCACGTTATGAACGGCAACGATGTTGCGGAATGAGAACGCGCCGAACAGATCCGGACGGTGGATGACCAGCCCGGTCAAGAGCAGGATGACGATGGCGGCGGTCTGCAGCCAGTGCCAGAAGCGTTCGTAGGCTTCGTACATGTAAACGGTCTTCGTCGCCACGGATTGCCCGCCCGTCTTGCGAGCCGCGATCATGCGGAAGGTGGCGTGACCTCCCACGCCGAGGACGGTTCCGAGGAAAAGCAGGGCGCCGAACCAGTCAACCCATGCGATGCGGTTGTGACCGAAGATATAGGTCTTGTCGTTCTCGTTGATCGGGCTGTAGTACAGCGCGCCGTCTTCGGCGATGATGCGTCCCGTCGCGGTCACGTTGACGTCCGCGCTGAAGGTGGGGGTGACGCCGAGGGGCGCCGACTCTGCCAGCAGGATGGGGGCGGTGACGCGCGAGTCGGTGTGATGACACGCGGCGCAATCGCGCGTGGCGTACTTGCTGTCCACGATGTTGTGGTTGATCGAATACGGTTGGATTTGCCCTTCGATGCGGACGTTTTTCATGCCCAGCGCTTCGAGTTTGCCCGCGATGAGGGTTTGCTTCGCTTCGCTGTCCAGTACGAGTTCGGCATCGGAGAGATTGCCGTCGCTGTTCGCGTCGAAGGCGGAGAGGATGTCGGCGGCGTAGGTTTCGCCGTCGAAGAAGACCGCCTCGAGGTCGGTTTTGCGAACCGGGCGTCCATTGCTGTTTGCGTCTTCATAGACCCAATAGAACGAGGCGATCAGGTTGTACGGCGCGAACAGGATTTTGCCGTCCACGATGTCTTCGCGCTGCATCAGCACGGGTTGGAAGCCGGTTACAAGATCGGCGGTTGTATCCGAGCCTTCGATGCCGCGGCACTCCGAGCGGGCGGAGCCGTCGGTCTTTAGAACTGTCCAATCCACAGTGGAAAGGGCGGGCGCGTACATTTGCGGGATGTGACAGGTCTCGCAGGCGATGACCTGCATGTGACGGTCGTTGTAGGGCAGCCAGCCCGCGTGCGATTTGTTCGTGTCGTGGCAGGACTCACAGCGGCGCATCGTGCTTTTGAATTCCGGCGCGACGTTGAATTGCGCGCTTGCGCCCCGGGCAAAGTTGTGATCGGGTCTTTCGAGATATTCGCCGATCTCCAGTTTGCGCGGATCGTAAACGAGATGGTCGGGGTTGGATCCCTGCGCTTCGAGCGCGCGCGCGGGATTGTTCGGCGCGAAGTGACAGTCGGTGCATTTCAATTGGCGCTGGGCGTGGACGTCCCAGGGCAGGGACAGGTCGTCCTTGCCTGCGAGATTTACGCCAGACTCATTTATCTTCTGCGAGGCGATGACCTGCCCGGTCGTGGCGGTTTGGAAGTAATCGAGGTCGCAGGCGCTGATCGTGAGCGGGGTCTCCGTATCGGCGTGGACTTCGCCGTGACAGGCGGCGCAATTTTCATTGGTGGGGTCCTGGATGCCGAGCGTTTCGTTTTTGATTTCGCCGTTCTCGTTGAAGGCGGCGGGGTTGTACGCCCAGCCTTCGGCGCTTTGGCTGACGATGTTCAAGCCGAAGAGCGTGACCGTTGTGGCTGTGCCAAACTCGCCGGATTGGATCGCTTCGACCCGCGCTTCGTTGTTTGGATTTTCGAGATGGCAGAGGAAGCAGTTCATTTCCATCGTGCCGGATTGATCCCAGTTCCAGATGGAGGCGTTGCCGTTTTCGTCGAGGATTGCGGTTTCGGGGTTCGCCTTGCTGGCGGGGAGGTCGGTCAGGTTTTCGCCGCTTCGGGAGGTTTCCGCCGGCCCGCCTCCGACGACGCGGGGACCGTTGATCATCAACCATTCGGCTGTGCCCAGGTCGAAGCGTTCGTCGTTTTCAGCGGAGAGGAAGCGGTAGGCGAGCGGGTCCCATTCGCCGAAAAGTCCGTTGCTGGAGTCGAAACTGTCGCGTTGGGCGTTGAAGTCGCTCAAGCCGAGGTCGGAGTGGAAGGCGTGCGATTCGATGAACGCCGTGTCGTGGCATTGCCCGCAGGTGGTCGTCGCCGAGACCGCGCCTCCGCTTTCGAGGACGTTGACGCCGTCCGCGTCGAGCAGGGGGAAGTCTGGGTGCAGGACCGAGGCTTGAGAGTCCGGGACAGGTTCGGGCGCGGCAAGTGCCGTTCCAAGTCCGAGGGCAAGGGCGAGGAGGAGAAGTCCGATGAAGATGAGAGTCTTTTTGGTCATGGTTGATTCCTTGGGGTTACGTGTTACATGGTACAAGTTACAGGTTACTCGTAACTCGTATCTCGTAACTTGCAACATCCCTACTTCCTCCCTCCCCACTCAATCGGGTCGCCGGGGTAGCCGAGCGCTTCCCAATCCATGCGCCCGTTTTCGCCGTGGCAGGATTCGCACAGGAGGGCGTCTTCAGCGGATTGAACCATATGGGTGGTGGGCCAGTACATGTAGGTGGTGGTGAAGCCGTATTCGCCGCTGTATTCGAGTCCAATTCTTTCCTGCGCGAGTTCGAAGGCGCTATCCCAGTCGAAGGTCGTCCAGAAGCCGCCTTCGCCTGCGGTGATGGGTTGCAGTAAATAATTATTTTTTATGTCGTAAGGTTGTTGCGCGACATGAAGTTTGAAGGGGAAGATTTTTGCGCCGGGGTCGGCGATGTTCCCGGCAGGTTTGTTGATGTAGGTGATGCCATTTTCGCCGATGGGATCGCCGAGCAGGTAACGGTATTCGTTGTTTCCGTTGAACCATAGATAGGTGGGCGCGAAGTTTTTATCGTAGGTGAATTCGCCCTTGATCTTGAGATAGGTGAAGTGGTCGTCTTCGCGTCCCTCCTGTCCGGCTTGCGACCAGTCCCATGTGACTTTGGTCGGGTCTTCGAGCGCGAGCGCGGGGCTGTGACAGGTCTGGCAGGCGACGGAAGAAAGATGGGTGTTGATGCGTTTGTCTTCATGCTGTTGGTTTACATGGCATTGCTCGCATGAAACTTGTTCCTGCGGTTCGATGGTGTAGTTGTCCGCCAACATGCGCCCGAGGATTTGGTGATCTTTCGTCCAGTGGCAGTCGCTGCATTGCATGTCCGCTTCGCCGCCCATGTGAACGTCGAGCGATTCGTTTGGGAAGTACAGGCTTTCGTCGAGGTCGCCATGTTTGACGCCGTTGCCGCCGCCGCCGTCGAAGTGGCAGGCTCCGCAGTTTTCGCGCGTTGACGATTTGACCGAACGCGCTGCGGCGAGCAGATCCACGCCTTCGGCGGGGTTGCCGTATTCGCCTTTGGTATAAACGTTCATGTCCGCGTGACAGGCGAGGCAGTCCACGTTCTCCGGGTTGATTTGTTGAATTTGCCTGCCCTCCTCCCAGCCGTAGCCTGCGTGACAGGTGGCGCAACGGATTTCGTTGCCCTGCGAGCCGATGCAGAAGTTGTTGATCTGGTTGGCTTTGCCGATGGTTACGGGTTCTTCGCGCCAGGGGACGTCGAATTCCTTCGATTCCCATGTCCAGTGAGTCGTCGCCATCATTTGCGTGGAAGCCTCCTCGTGACATTTGAGGCAGGCGCGGGTTACGTCCTGTCCCGTTTTGAATTCGCCCTTGACGATGTCGCTGTGATCCACATGGACGGGCTTGACGGGCAGGTAGTCGGCGGGGTCGTTCTTCGTCTGGGCGCGGGGGAGGAAGTAAAGGACTGGGACGAGAATCAGCAGGATGATGCCGGTGAGTCCCAAAGTCCAGGAAGGGAGGCGAAAGTTCTTCATACATTCTCCTGTATGGTTTCGTTGATCAGGCTGGATTGATAGGCGAGGCGGTCGCGCATGATGTTGCGCATAATGTCCAACGCCTGGATCAACCTTGGGTCGGTCAGGCTGTAGGTGACGGTGGTTCCGCTGCGCGCGGTGTTGACCAGCCCGCGGTCGCGCAAAATTTTGAGATGACGCGACGCAGTAGGCTGGTTCAAGCCAAGTTCGGTGGAGAGTTCGGTCACGTTGCGCGGCGAGTCGCTCAGGGCGTAGAGGATCAACAGCCGGTTGGGATCGGAAAGCGCCGCGCAAAAATTGGCTTCGAGTTGGGTGATTTCCTGTTTGAGGGTGGGCGAGACCATGACTGCCTGCTTTTATGACTTTCCTGGATGCTCCCGCCGCAGTCCCCGGCGGCGGGGACGCCGCCATGAGCGGTTGCCCATGACTGCCTGCTTATATGCGAATAAACGAATATTTCAATCCCATCATACAGTCGCGGCGTGTTGTACAATAGTGGAGTGTGTCATATTTAGTTTTGTTTAATGTCACATAAGATGGGCGCGAGATTGAAGGCGGCTGGAGGCGTTATTAATGGAAGCGTTTCAAAGGGATGCGATTTCGGTGGATGTGGCGACAAGGCTCAGGGAACTGCGCGAAGCGGGCGGCGTCTCCATGCGGACGCTTGCTGCGCGCAGCGGGCTTTCCGCCAACGCGCTTTCGATGATCGAGCGCGGCAGAACTTCGCCCTCGGTCAGCACATTGTATAAACTGGCGGGCGCGTTGGGCGTTCCCATCACCGCGTTCTTTGGCGTGGAATCCGAAAAGAAACAGATTGTGTTTTTAAAAGGCGACGAACGCGCGCGCCTGCCCTTTACGCGCGGCGTGTTCGAAGCCCTGGGCGGCGAGCGGTTTTCCGGGCAGGTCGCGCCCTTTGTGTTGACGCTGGACAGCGGCGCCTCGTGTGGTCCCAACGACATCGTCCATGCGGGACATGAATTCGTCTTCTGCCTGCGCGGTCATTTGGAATACATGGTGGAGAAGGAAACCTTCCGCCTCGAACCGGGGGACAGTTTGCTCTTCGCCTCGAAGTTGAGACATCGCTGGAAGAATCCCTCCAACGCCGTCGCGAATGTCCTGATCGTTATTTCGGGGTTTGCCGAGGGGGAGGAACCGCACGCGACGCACTGGAAGAAGTAAGTCGGAATGTCATTCCGACTTACGCTCTATTGCCGAGGACATGACGGATGGGGATGAAAAAAAAAGACGCCGTCCGGTATGGATGGCGTCAACCTACTCAACTACCTCAACTATACATCCCCCAATCCAGCGCCGACGGGTCCTCCATCATGGAGAAGTCCCACATGTCCATGCCCAACTCCACGGTGACGGGCATGTTCAAGCCTTCGGTGGCTTTGGCTTTTGTCATCTCGATCATGGCGGGTCCATAGGGACAGAAGGGCGTGGTCAGGATCATCTTGACGCGCGCCATGCTGTTCTCGATCTCAATATCGCGCACAAGCCCCAATTGGATGATGTTCATTCCGATCTCAGGGTCAATTACCTCGGAAAGACTCGCCCGCGCCTGTTTTACCAGGTCCGGGTGGGTGGAGTGGATCGTCCATTGAATTTCGTTGGTGGGGGTTTCGCTCATGGTAGCCTCGTGTTTATTTGGTTTTCCCTGTCGGTTGGACGACGTACGTGCAGTGCGCGCCGCCGTCGAGGATGCATTGAACCTTGTTTACCGGGAGCGCGAGCATTTTCGAGATCAGAGTCTGATCCACCGTGCAGACCTCGGGGTGCGCCATGCCGATCTGGTAATAGGGGCATGAAATTTCGTGGATCTGATATTGCCCGTTCTTCCTTTCCCACTCCACGGTGAAACCTTCCTGAGCCAGCAGGTTTTTCAGAAGATCAAGCCGTTCTTCCATGTTCAAGCCCTTGATGTCATTCGCATATTCGTCCGCCAGATCTTCAGCGATCTGCCCGAAGAGTTTGCTCACCATCGGGCCTGGAATGGCTTCCTTCATCTGGGAGATGAGGCGCGTCGTCAATTGCAGGTAACGAGTGGGGAAGCGCTCCACGCCTTCGTCGGTCAATAAGTAAACCAGACGCGGACGCCCGACCCCGTGTCGTTCCTCCTGCGATTCGACCAACCCCTCCATTTGCAGGTTGTTCAAATGATGCCGGACGGAGATTGGGTTGATGCCCACCGCTTCGGCGAGATCGTTAATGGTGGATTTCGGTTTCTTGAGCAGGCTCTGTAAAATCTTGTCGCGCGTGGATTTCATGCGGGAGAGTATAACTTCCCTGCCGGGTCTTGTCAATATTCTATATAAATATCATAAAAATTATTCCAAAGCGAAGAGACACTGCCTGATCGGTCTACCTCACGTTGAAACTCAGCACCGCCGACCACGCGCTCCAGTTTCCGGCCGCGTCCTTTGCCCTCACTCTCCAGTAATACATCCTGCCCATCAACGTCTTCGACTGGACGAATGTTTTTGCGGTTGTCGTCGTAAACTCGGGGCTGGAGAAATCGGCGTTATTGTCAATTTGCACTTCGTACCTCGCCGCGCCGCCGACGGATTTCCATTCCAGTTGCGGACGGCGGGGGGTGGAGGTTCCGTTTTTAGGACGCTTCAGGGCTGGCGCGGCGGGCGGAGTCGCATCCAGCGTGAAGAAATACGTCCCGCTGAATTTTCCGGGATCAAGGTTCGCGTTGTAGGCGCGGACTTTCATGTAGTAACCGCCGTCCGGCAGGGGAATTTGCATGGTTAGCGTCGCGCCTTCGATGGTTTGCGCCAGTACGATTTTTGAGAATCCGCTGTCGCGGGCGATGAAGACTTCGTAGGCTCTCGCGTCCGGGACGACAGACCAGGATGGGGGAGAAAAGGCGTTATTGGTCAGGTTGCCCGGAATCGCCGCGATAACGGGCGCGGAAAAATCCACAGTCGTCTTCGCCAGCGTAAAACTTTCGCCGGTTATGAATCCGTTATTCGCCAGAAGATTCCCCGCCCGGTCTGTGATGTTCCCGTTATCGAAAAGATCGAGTCTTATCGTCCCCGAACCCGCGCCGATTGTCGCCGTGACCCAATAAAACGGGTCCGCGTTTTGCAGGTTGACGACGGACGAGAGAATCACATTCGATCCTGTTATCGTGAAGTCGCTTGATTCCACGCCAAGCACGGGTTCGGAAAATGTAACGATAAAATCCGCCGTTGGGCCGAGCGTTGGATTATTGCCCGCGCGGATGATCGAAGCGACCTGCGGCGCCGCGCGGTCAAGCGTAAACGCTTCGCCGCTGAAATTCCCGTCCCCCGCGCCGCTCCCGCCCAGCGCGACTCCCTCCGCGTTATGGATGCTGTCATCGTCCACAAGGTCGAGCCGCATCTCTCCATCCACCGCGCCGGTTTCCACGTTCACAACGAAGAACGGACTCAAATTCTGAATATCCCTGATCGTTCCGTTCGTCAGCACGAAATCGCCCGCGTCCACACCCTCGACAATTTCCGAAAAAGTGACAATAAAAGCCGCCGTCGCCGCATTGGTCGGGTTTGCGCTGGCGCGGATGATCGAAGTCACGATGGGCGTCGCAATGGAGGCGTTGTGAATGCCGCCCATAAAATTTCCGTTGCCAGACCCCGCCCCGCCCAGCGGATTGCCGATCTCATCCGCGATGCTGTCGTTATCCGCAACATCGAGTCGGATGCTGTCGCTCCCCGGCTGGATCGCAACCGAGACGACGTATTGACTTCCGCCCCCCGCGATGTTTGTGATCGTCGCGCCGTTCATCGTTTGGAGGAAAAAATCGCCTCCGTCCACGCCGATGACGGGTTCTGAAAAACTGACGGCGAAGTCCACGCTGGAAGCGTCTGCCCCGCCAACCGGCGCGATGGATGCGACGACCGGCGCGGCGCGATCCACCGCGTAGGATTCGCCATTGGAAAATCCTGCAAGCGTCGTGTTGCCCGCCGGATCAAGAATCGAATCATTGTCCACAAAATCGAGGCGCAGAGTATCGTTTCCGTTCCCCGTTGCGACTGTGACGATATAACTCGCCCCCGCGCCGTTGATTCCAGTCAGCGCCGCGCCGCTGGTTGTGGAGATGGCGAAGTCCGCAAGGTCAACGCCGGACACGGATTCGTTGAACGTCACGACAAAATCCACCGAGGCGGCGTTGGTCGGACTGGGAGTCGCGCGCGCGATGGAAAGAATCGCGGGCGGAGTTTTATCCACCGTATAGGTTTCTCCGCTGAAGTTGCCGTTGGTTGCGCCCTCCCAGCCCAAAGGGAGTCCGAGGCTCGAGGCGATGGAGTCGTCGTCGGCGAGGTCGAGGCGCAGAATTCCATCCCCGCCTGTGTTGACTGAGACGACGTAAGAGTTTCCCGATCCGCTCACGTTTGCGATTCCCGCGCCGCCTGTCAGGACGAAGTCGGAGGCGTCCACGCCTGTGACCGCGTCGGTGAATGTCGCCTGATAATTGACGACGCCCGCGTTGGATGGGTCGCGGTCGAGGCGGGCGATCGAAGAGACAAAGGGCGCCGCGTCGCCGAGGATGTATTCGTCCACAAGCGCGCCCGCGCGGGTGAACATGCGGAAGCGCATGTACTGGCTGGTTGCCTCCACCAGCATTGCGCCGTGATCCTGATTGAAGCGCGCGCGGCTTTCGGGGACGATTGATTCAAATTTATAAATTTCCGCGCCGCCCAGCCCGTTGGTGATGTAGGGCAGTCCGTTCGCTTCCAGTCGTTCGTAAAGATGATTATGCCCGGTCAGGACGATATCCGCGCCCCATTCGCCGAACGGCCAGCGCATCCAGTCTGCCGCGCGGTGCCAGCCGGATGTGTACGGCGGATGATGGAACACAACGACGTTGAACGGCGAGGCGGAGGAGGTCAACGCCTTCCGCAGCCAGATCGCCTGTTGCGATTTGATGTCCACGCCGTCCGGCTCTTCGCGGTTGCTGTTCAACATGAAAAAGCGAACGGGTCCCTGCGTGAATTCGTAATACCTTTCGTCCTCCCGCAGGTTGAAATATTTGAGATAGAGACCAAGCCCGCCGCTTGTCCAATCGTGGTTTCCGGGGGTTGGGAAGAACCTTCTGGTTTGCGAACCCTCTCCATATTTTCCGGCGTAGTTCACAAGATATTCGTGGTAATACTGCCCGATGTTGTCGTCCATTCGATCCGACTGGTCTATTTGATTGTTGTCTCCGGTGGTGACGATGAAATCCGGGTTCCAGCCTTTGACGAGGTTCGCCACGTCCGCTTCAGGTTGCCCCGCCACGCCGTAATCGCCGATGACGGCAAAGACGATGCGATCGCTTTGGGCGCGCGCGTTCGGCGCCTCGCTTGCGAACATGACGCAAGCCAGAATGACGACGGCGGGAATTAATTTCGACGATGAGATTTTCACGGCGGCTCCTTGCCGCTTCATTATAGGATTGCCGCCGCCCCTCTCCGCTTCTGGCATGAACTTAATACGGAGTCGAAAGTCTCCCGGCTGATGCCCTTGCTCTTCGGGTGCATGCAAAACATGTCAGGTAACCTGCTCCCAGCGCCGTCCCTTTTGAATCCGTGTTTTCAGCGCTCGTCCGCGTCCCGCCTTTTGAGTGCGCAGCCGTTCATGGAGTAAAATGCGTTTTCGCATGAAGGGCTATTCTGTATTATTCCTCTCCCTCTTGATCGCCGGGTGCAATCTTCCGGCTTCCGCAACCGCCGAAGCCGGAATTTTTTTCACCCCCACACATGCGATTGCCACGGCGACTCCCGCGCCGACTTTCACGCCAACGACGCCCCCCGTTTTTACAGAGACTCCGATTCCCTGCGATCCGTCAAGCGCGGATTACTGCATTGTCCCGGGCGTTTTTATCTTTCTGCGCCCGATCCTGCCGCCGGGGGACGATTCGATTGACCCGACCTATCCTTACGCCTCCACCCAGGGCGGCAAACGCGACGCGCATCACGGCGTGGAGTTTCAAAACGCGTTCGGGACTCCCGTCCATGCGGCGGGAGATGGCACGGTTGTGTTTGCGGACGCGGATAAAACTGTCAGGTTCAGCCCGTGGACGAACTTTTACGGCAATGTGATTGTCATCCGTCACGCCGGCGAGATGTACACGTTATACGCGCATCTCTCCGAGATTTTGGTTAAGGCGGGGGATGAGATTCGCGCGGGGGATGAGATCGGCAGGGTCGGGGCGACGGGCGGGGCGACTGGGAGTCATCTCCACTTTGAGGTGCGGGTTGGAAGCGATTACGCCGATTACTTCTCCACCGAAAACCCGGAGTTGTGGCTGTTCCCCAAACAGGGGACGGGCGCGATTTCCATCACCTTGAAGACGCCGCGTGAGACGAATTACGAACACCCCCTTGTCGTCGCCCGCCTCGCAGACGGGAGCGACGATGTCCTGTCCACTTACTATCTCAAATCATACGCCGGGGGATTCGAGCATAGCGCCGAGGACGCCGCGCTGACTGACCTGCCCGCAGGCAGGTACAAAATCGCCCTGAACGACTCCGCCGGGCTGCATGAGCGCGTTGTCCTGGTCGAGGCAGGACGCCTGACCGAGATCGTCTTCACAGTGAGATAAGCCCCGCCGAATCGCGCCGCAATCTTGGCTCTTATGAATCTCACCTTACACAGTTCAAGCGCTTGATGCAAATTACCCTTCGACTATGCTCCTTGCCCGCGCTCGTCGCCCCGCGCGAAGTCGAAGGGCAGATGTGTAACGCGCGCGGTGGAAACCTGTAAACGGGCAATAAAACGGCAAGGCTTGTTTGTAAAAAATGTGCGAAAATACGGGTCTATAGCCGACGCCTGTCGCTCTTGCGCGGAAACTTTGCGATGCGACAAAATCTGTTTTGTCTTTGCGCGTTGCGGCTTCCAAACTCCGCGATGCTTCGGGTAAAGGAAACGTGATGCAATTCGAATACTCCCCTTACATCCTGCCGTTGATCGCCGTCGCCTTGGTCGCGGCTGCGACGGCCGTCTATGCCTGGACGCGCCGCTCCATGCCCGGCGCAAAATCGCTGACGTTCCTCTCGGTCGGGCTGGCGATCTGGTCGCTTGGATACTCCCTGGAGATCATGGGCGCGAACCTGGCGACCAAATATTTCTGGGGTGTTTTGCAATACGTCGGCATTGCATCCATTCCCTATTTTTTACTGACCTTTTCTTATAGTTTCAGCAATCAGGGCAGGGAACCCTCGCCTCGATTCATCGCGGCCAGCGCGATCGTTCCAGTTCTGACCATCCTGCTTGCGCTGACGACCCGCTGGCACGGGCTGATCTGGAGCGAATACAACATCACCCGGACGGGAGATTTTTCCGCCCTGGGCGTGTCTTACGGCTTTTGGTTCTGGATTCATTTAGCCTACTCGTACGCCATTCTGCTTGCCGGCGCTGTGTTTTTGACTCGAATGTTGCGCCGCAGACAGGGGCTTTATCGCCGGCAGGCGGTCACGGCGCTCGTGGCGCTTCTGGCTCCGTGGGTCGGCAACGCGCTCTACCTGACGGGCAACAGCCCCATTCCGCATTTGGACCTGACGCCATTCGCCTTCACCGTCTCGGCTGTCGCGCTGTCTTGGGCGCTCTTCGGCTACCACCTTGTGGACATTGCCCCGTTGGCGCGCGACCGCGTGGTTGACTCCATGCGGGAAGGCTTGATCGCGCTGGACCAGCGCGGCTACGTTGCGGACATCAACCCGGCCGCGCAACGTATGCTCGGCGTTTCCGCCGCGCGCGTCATAGGCAGGGACGCGGCGGAAATGTTCGCGCCCTGGCCGCATTTATTCGAGCGCTTTCGCGGCATGGCCGAGGCGGACGAACAGATCGTGATCGGAAGCGGCAACGCGCAACAGCGGGTTCACATCAATATCTCGTCAATGGAAGATTACGGGCAAATCATTGGACGCGTCATCCTGTTGCGCGCGCTGGGCGATGAATTTGCCGCCCCACCTCAGGAGGGCGAAGGTGATGGGACGGCGCGCCGCGACGAACGCCTCCCTGGCGAGGCAGATGCGAAGGACTCTGCCCAATCCGCCGGGAGGACGACGCTTTGGGATGCTCTTATCGCGTTTTTTATTGTTCGGATAAAAAACGATCTTGTCGCTCCTGAGGGCGTCAGCCCCTCCTGGTATCGGACCCGCGAGCGCGTTTTTACGACGATCGCGCGCGTTGCGGCTGCGCTTGGAACATTTTCCCTGATTCTAATTACGGACGACTTGTTGAACGACTTCGGCGCGGCTCCGATATTTATCGCCATCATCTCCCTTCTTTGGATACTGGGGCTGGCGCGCAATGTCAAATTTGAATCCCGCGTTGGCGCCTTTATGTTTTTGACGTACGGACTCGGTTTTGCCGAGGCGCTCATCTTCGGCTTTTCAGTGGAATGTTTCATCTTTTTCATGAGCTTTACGGTCACTGCGTCGTTGATGGCGTCGCGTCGCGGCGCCATCGGCGCGCTGGCGCTCGCCATCCTGACGCTGGGCGCCTTCGCCGTGTTGATCGGCTCCGGAACTTTTGCGCCGTTTGCAACTGCCGGGGGGCGGGGCATCGTCTCTCCCGCCAGCGTGGAAGGGGGCGTAAGCAGTCTGTTGATCTTTTCCGCAAGCGCCATAGCCGTCACGTCCGCCAGTGTTTCCATGCTGGAGAGCCTGAATATCGCCTGGCAAAAAGAACAGCAATCGCTCAATCTGCTACTGCGGGAGCGCGACCTGCTCGACCAGCGCATAACGGAGCGTTCGCGCGATCTCGCGCAGGCTGAGCCGAAGTATCGCGGGCTGGTGGAGCAATTGCCCCTTGTGGTATATCGGGACGCGGTGGACGATTCCGGCGTGGGCAACTACATCAGCCCGCAGGTGGAATCCATGTTCGGCTATTCGCTGGACGAGTGGATGCAGGACCCCCATTTCGGCTCCAAGATCACCCACCCCGACGACCGCGAATGGACCGCCGCCGCCAGCGCCGAGGCGATGGACACATCCATGGAGTATCGCTTGGTGGCGAGCGACGGACGCGCGGTCTGGGTGCGCGACGATTCCGTCCTCGTGCGCGACGAAAACGGCCAGCCGCAATTCATTCAGGGAATCCTGCAGGACATTACCGAACGCAAACAGGCGGAGGAACAGATCCGCAAACTCTCGCAGGCGGTGGAACAAAGCGGCAACTCGATCATTATTACCGACACCGACGGGAACATCGAATACGTCAACCCGCAATTCACGAAGACGACCGGCTACCTGCCCGAGGAGGCGCTCGGAAAAAATCCGCGCCTTTTGAAATCGGGGCGGCAGGGACTGGAGTTCTATCAGAAGTTGTGGAACGCCATCACCGCCGGTAAGACCTGGCGCGGAGTGTTCCATAATAAACGCAAGAACGGCGAACTCTACTGGGAGTCCGCCGTCATCACCCCGGTTCAGAGCCAGGACGGGAAAGTAACCCATTTCGTCGCGATCAAAGAGGACATCACCCGCCAGAAGGAAATGGAAGACGCCCTGCAACAGTCCTACCAGTCTCAATCCGTTTTGAACTCGCTCCTAAGCCTGTCCCTGGAGCATCAGACGATGGAGCAAATGCTGGATCAATCGCTCGATATTATTCTGACCATTCCCTGGCTGCCAACCCAGCCCAAAGGCGGCATCTTCCTGGCGGAAGAGCCGGGCGTTCTGAGCTTGAAATCCCAGCGGAATTTGGACGCGCCGCTCCTGACGATATGCGCGCGCGTTCCCTTTGGGCATTGTCTGTGCGGACGCGCCGCCGCCAGCGCCGGCGTGGAATTTGCGGACTGCGTGGACGAGCGGCACGACAACCGCTACGAAGGCATGGCGCAGCACGGACATTACAGCGTTCCCATCCTGTTCCGTGAGGAGACGATTGGGGCGCTCGTGTTGTATCTCGACGCGGGTCGCGCGCGCGACCCGCGCGAAGTCGCTTTTTTGGAAGCCGTCGCAAGCACGCTTTCCGCGATGATCCGCGACAAAAGGGCGGGCGAAGCCATCGCAGCCGCCCGCGACCAGGCGCTCGAAGCCAGTCGCTTTAAAAGCCACCTGCTCTCCCGGGTGAGCCATGAATTGCGCACCCCGCTGGGCGGCGCGCTTGGTTATGCCGAATTGTTGCAGGTCGGCGCCTTCGGGGAGTTAAACGACAAACAGCGCGAAGCCGCGCAAAACATCGTGGGGAGCGCCAGATACCTCGACGTCTTGATCAGCGACCTGTTGGACGAGGCGCAGATCGAATCGAAATCCATCCGGCTGCATCACGAATCCTTCCCGCCCGCAAAACTGCTGGAACGGGTGGGGGCGTCCATGTCCATCATGGCGCGCAACAAGCAGCTTTCATTTCTGATGGAGCTGGACCCGGAATTGCCCGCTTCGATCGTCGGCGACGAAGGACGCCTTCAGCAGGTCCTTTACAACCTGATCGGCAACGCAATAAAATATACCCGCAAAGGCGAAGTCCTGGCGCGCTTCATTCGCGTCTCGGAAGACCGCTGGGCGATGCAAGTGCGCGACACGGGCGTGGGCATCCCCGAAGAGGCGCGGGAATTCATCTTCGACCCGTTCCGTCAGGTGGACAACTCCATCACAAACGAAAATCGCGGCGCCGGTTTGGGGCTGGCCATCACAAAGCAGTTGGTGGAATTGATGGGCGGAACCATCGCGCTTGAAAGCGAAGTTGGGAAAGGAAGCATGTTCACCGTCCTGCTTCCCTTGATCGCAGAATCCGGAGAATCGCCATGAGCCAGCCTTACGCCGTCGTCATCGAAGACGACCCCCAGCTTTCCCTGATCTACATGACCGCCCTGCAACAGGCCGGATTCGACGCCGCCCTCGACGTCAACGGCGACCAATACATGACGCTTCTTTCCGCCGCCGAGCCGGATCTGGTCATCCTCGACCTTCACCTTCCCTATGCCGACAGCGGCGAAGCCTTCGACGCCATCCGCGCCGCAGCGCCGAAGGCGACCATCGTGGTTGTTACCGCGGATTTCGTCAAGGCGAAATTGTTTGAAGGTCGGGCGGATCACGTCCTGATCAAACCCGTCAGCACGGGGCGGTTGATAAGAATTGCCAAAGCCGCGCGGGGGTTGGAATGACCAAGCCCCTTGCCTTCATCGTCGAGGACGACCCGCGCCTCAATCAGATTTTTCAACTGGCTTTGCAGGACGATTTTCTAGTTGAAACCGTCCTGGACGGTTCCGAAGCGCAGGCGCGGCTCGCGCAGACGACTCCCCACCTCATCGTCCTGGATTTGAACCTGCCCGGCGTTTCCGGCAACGACCTGCTGACGATGATCCGCTCGGACGCCCGCTTGAAAGACGCCATCGTCATCGTTTGCACCGCGAACGACCGCCAGGCGGACGGTCTGCGCGAACAGGCTGACTACGTTCTGCTAAAACCCGTCAGCCCCATGCAATTGCGTCAACTGGCTTCGCGGCTGGTTTGATGGAAATAACGCCGTCCTTTACCTGCGCCCGACGGGAAATGTGGCGCGCATCGGCAAATTTATTATAAAATGGGCGCAAGACCGGAGACGCGAGGGACCGCCATGCCGAAACGAAAGTACCTGACCCCGAATATCATGCACGACGCGCCGCTCTCGAACAACAAGGCGGCGGATTTTTACTTCGACGAGTTCGCCATCACATTGGCGCGGCTGATCGCCAGCCCGGCCACCGAGACCCCGCTTGCGATCGGGATCAACGGCGCGTGGGGATCGGGCAAGACTTCGCTGTTGTTGCGCGTGAAGGGGATGTTGGACCAGCCCAAAGCCAACCGTGCATATGCCGAAGGTGCGGAGAACTTCCGCGTTTGCAAGACGGTCTGGTTCGACGCGTGGAAGTACAACGACGAAGATAAATTGCTTGTCGCGCTGGTGCGCGTCATTTTACAAGCCATGCGGCGCGACGGATTCATGAACAAACTCAAGGCGTGGATCGAAGACCCGAAACAAAGTTCCTACGACGTGATTGCGATGTTCATCAACGCCTTCGAAGCCAGTTTCGGCGGGTTGGGGGCGGAGTTCAAATTCAAACTCGACCCGAAGAAGCACGAACAGCCCTCCCCTTTTGAAAAATACACAGCCTTCTTCGATTACTTCGACGAAGCCTTCAACGCCCTCTTGAAATCCTGGGTCGGCGATGACGGAGTATTGGTCATCTTCATTGACGACCTCGACCGATGCCTTCCTGCAAAAACTGTGCAGACGCTGGAAGCCATCAAACTATTCCTCGATAAGAGCGGATGCGTGTTTGTGCTGGGCGCGGATACGAAAATAGTACAAACCGCCGTCGAAAAGCATTACGAGAACGCGGGCATCACCGGCGAGAGCGCGAAGGATTATCTCGAAAAGGTCATCCAGATCCGCTTCGACATACCGCCTATCGTGGAAAAAGCAATGGAGAACTACCTGAAGGCGCAGGACAAATCCAAAGTGGACGAGGTCATGCTCAAACGCTGGGGGGCGCTGGTCGCCGCCGCGGAGGTAAACCCGAGGCGCGTGAAGAACGTGATCAACGATTTAAATTTGCAATGGTACATGGCGGTCAACTCGGGGCAGGCGGAGGGAGTCAACAAGGATGATTTCATCTGCTGGCAGGCGTTGATGCGCGCCGCCCCCGCCAAATTCGCCGCGCAGATCATGGACATCGAAGACGTGAACCTGCGCCACAACTTTTTGATGGACGCGCTGAAATGGCAAAAAGGCTCGGCGGAGGAACAGGAAACCGTAAGGGGCTTTTTCAAGGATTATGAAGCCCGCGACTCGCGCCGCCTGCGCGGGGTCTTGAAACAGGTCTCGTTTAGCGAAGATTTCACGCCCGAGGCGCTGGACTCGATGATCTACCTCTCCGCCCCGCCTGCGAAGCCGACTCCGCCCGCGCAAACCGACTCTCCGGCTGAAAAAATCGAAGTTGTAAGCGAAGAAGCCCTTATCGAAAAAGGCGCGGAAGCATTGACCCGCGGCGAAGGCAGGGGCATGACCGCGCGCGACTCCAACCGCTTGACGGTTGGGGGAATCGAATTCGTCAAGATTCCCAAAGGCTCGTTCCTGATGGGAAGCAAGCAAGAGAACGAGATTGCGTATGACAGCGAGAAACCTCAACAGTCGGTTGACCTCGCCTACGATTACTGGATGGCGCGGTTTATATTGACGAATGAACAGTACGCTGAATTTTTTGGAAACAGAAAACACCCCGTTTCCGATTGGCAGAAGAAAAAAGATCATCCGGTGGTGAATGTTTCCTGGGACGACGCCATGGAATATTGCAAGTGGTTTAACCAGACGCATCAGGGCGAATTGAAAGCGGCTGGGAATCTGATCCTGCGCCTGCCCACCGAAGCCGAATGGGAGAAAGCCGCGCGGGGGACGTACGCCAACGAGTGGCCCTGGGGCAACGACTTCGACCCGAAGAAATGCAATACAGCGGAGGGGAAGAAGGGAGGCACAACGCCGGTCGGCGCGTATTCCTCCCTCGGCGGCGATTCGCCCTATGGATGCGCGGACATGGTTGGGAATGTTTGGGAGTGGACGCATACCTTATTCAAGAAATATCCCTATGCGGCAGGGGACGGGCGCGAAGACGAAGCCAGCCGCGCTAGACGCGTCCTGCGCGGCGGTTCCTTC